>NZ_JABERD010000213.1 GCF_013044505.1 Streptomyces sp. S3(2020)
GCTTGTGCTTGTGGTCGTGCTCCTGCGGGGAGTGGTCGTGCGCGGACGTCCCGGAGGCCGGGTGGCTGTGCGCGGACACCAGGGCCAGCTCGCGCGCGGGGGCCTCGGCGGGGTCGTGGTCGTGGGAGTGTCCGTGCCCGCCGTCGTCGGGGCCGTGCGGGTGCGGGTGGTCGTGGGAGTGACCGTGGTCGTGCTCATGGTGGTCGTGCGTATGCCCGTGGCCGTGCTCGTGCTTGCGGTGGTGCAGAGCCCGTCGTACGAGGGTCAGCCCCGCCCCCGTCACCAGCACCCCGCTCGCGACGCCCAGCCAGGTGATCACCGAGGGCGCCGCCCCCGAACCCGCCGTGACCAGCAGGCCCAGGGCGACCACGCCGAGGGTGTGGGTCACCGTGACCGACGCGGCCAGGGGCATGACGTCCTTGAGGCGGGCCTTGCCGCCGCGGGCCGTCGCCACCGCCGCCATCAGGGTCTTGCCGTGGCCGGGGGCGAGCGCGTGCAGCGCGCCCAGCGCTATGGCGATGAACAGGGCCAGCGCGGCGAAACCGAAGGTGAGGTCGTGGCGGGCCACCAGGGAGTCCAGCGCCCGGGTCCAGCGGTCGGCGCCGCGGGGGAGCACGGAGGCCGCCGGGGCGTCCTCCCGCTCCTCGGAAAGGGCCGGGCCACCGGGTCGTACCCGCAGTTCCGCCGTCGTGGTGTCGGCGGGGGAGGAGAGCAACTCCTGCGGGTAGTCGGTCAGTTCGCGGGAGACCGACTTCGTCGGTACGTCCGACGCCGTGAGCGTCGTCCGGTCGCCGCGCGCGGTGATCTCCCGCCAGCCGGGCCCCGAGTCCGTGCCCGCGCCGCGGAAGCCGAGGGCGACCGCGGAGCCCTCGGGGAGCGGTGCCGTCAGCTCGCACTCCACACGCAGGGTGTCGAGCCCCGCCTGGCCGGGCCGCACCCGGGCCTTGCTGTCCTGGACCGTGAGGGCAGCCGTACGGCCGTCGACGGTGACCTCGCTGTCCCGGGCGGCCGTCTCGCACCGCTGCGCGGCCCAGTCGGCCATGCCCAGCTTCTCGATGTCCGGCTTCGCCTGGGTCGCCGGGATCTCGGCGAGGTCCTCGACGTGGTCGACACGCAGCTGTCCCGGGGCGGCGACGAGACCGTCGTAGCGGTTGACGGTGAAGTTGCCGAGGGGGTGCGCGCTCGCGGCTCCGGAGGGGAGGAGGACGAGCGCGCACGCGGCCGTGAGCACGGCCGCACCGGAGGCGAACAGACGACGGGACCTCACTTGGCCGCCTCCAGGTCCTTGAGCGCCTTGCGGGCCTCGCCGGAACCCAGCGTCGAGAAACCGGGGTTCAGCTTCAGGGCCGCCTTGAGATGGGTGCGGGCGTCCTTCTCGTGGCCCGTGGCGCGTTCGATGACGCCGCGGTGGTAGAGGAACGAGGCGTTGCGGTAGCCCGTCGCGGTGGCCCGGCGGGCGTACGGCAGGGCCTCCTCGTCCTCGCCGTTGACATGCAGGGCCCAGGCCAGGGCGTCTGCCGTGTGCACGGTGTGCCGGCGGTCCCACTCGGCGCGGGCCGCGCGCAGCGCCGCCTTCTTGTCGCCGTGGTCGGCGGCGGCGAGCGCGGTGTCCAGGTCGGCGTTGACGCCGTTGGCGCGGGCGAGCGCCGTCCAGGCGTCGACCAGGGCGTACTGGTCGTCGGCCTTGTCCGTGTCGCCGCGCTCGTCGTACAGCTCGCCCAGCTCGACGAGCGGGCCGGGCAGCGGGTAGCGGGCGACGACGTTCTCCAGGCCGCGGACCGCTTCCTTCTCGTCGCCGCTCGCGGCCTGCGCACGGGCGCGGCCTTCAAGGGCGGGGAGGTAGTCCTCGTCGGCGGCCAGAGCCCGCGCGTAGTAGGTGAGGGCATCCTTGTACTCGCCCTGGTTCCACGCGAGTTGGCCGAGCTGCGTGGCGACGTACGCCACGTCACCGGGGGTGGAGGCGGACCTGAAGGCCTGCTTCAGCACCCGCTTCGCCGTGCTCACGTCGCCGCGCAGCTCATGGACGTACGCGTACCGCGTGAAGATCGGGATGCCGGGCTTGCGGGAGTCCGCCGTGTCGGCGGCCTTCGCGGCGTCGGCGTAGCGGCCGAGCTCGACGAGGGCGTCGATCCGGGAGGACAGGGCGCGTTCGTTGTAGGGGTTCTGCTTCAGGGTCCGGTCGGCGTACTCCAGGGCGTCCTCGAAGTCGTGCCGGGCCGCGGCCAGGGCGGCACGGCCGGCGAGGGCCTGCTCGTTGTCCGCCTTCAGCTCCAGCGACCGCTTCAGGGCCTTGTCGGCCTGCGGGTAGCGGGAGGGGTCGCCCTTGGTGCGGGCCTGTTCGACATAGGCGAGCCCGAGGGTGGCCCAGCTGCCGAAGTCCTTCGGCTGGGAGCGGAGATGGGCTTGCAGGGAGGCGATGCCCGCGTCCAGGTCCCCACTGGAGAGCAGCGCCGGTGACATGGCACTCGGCGCGGCCGCGACGGTCGTACCGCCGTCGTCGCGCAGGGCGCCGACGGCGATCGAACCCGAGGTGAGGGCAATGGCCAACAGAACGGCAGAACCGCCGAGTTGTACGGCGCGCCGCCGCCCTCCGGTGGCTGTCGTCTCGTCGTCGTTCGTACCCGGGACCATTGCCCTCTCCTATGGATCGCTCTGGCTGGATGTACAGGCGCGGCCCGCGCCGTGGGGGATGAGTACGTGCGGGCCGCGCCAGTCAGGGGTGGCCTAGTACGGCCGGGTCCGCATCCGGCGCCACCACATGAGACCCGCACCGATCAGTGCGATACCGGCCGCGCCGGCGCCCGCCGAAGCGGCGACCAGAGTGGTGTCGTCCATGCCCGTGCCGGAGGAGCCCGCCGGCTGGAGCGCGTCGCCCAGCTGGTTGCGGACGTCGTTCCCACCGCTGACGCCCTTGGCGAGCTTCCCGCGGGACCCCGCGGTCGGGTTGGCCAGGTACGGGAAGGACTTCTTGAACTTCTTGTCGTTCTTGTCGACCGCGTCGCCCAAGTCGTTCTTGGCACCGAGGAGTTCACCCTCGACGACCTGGAGCGCGGCGTCGAGCACGTCGTCGGTGAGCCGACGCCCGTTCGGGAAGCCCGCGTTGTCGCCGTCCAGCACACCGAGCCGCTTGGGATCGTCGGTCGGCTTGATGGACGTGTTGAGCCGCAGCTCCTCCGCCGCCCGCACGTGCGGCGGCTGGTTGAGGCCCTCGACGCCCTTCAGGAAGACGTCGACGAGGTCGTTGCGAGGCTCGTCGGGCGCGTCGATCTTGTAGATCGCCTCGATGAGCTTCGGCAGCTCCGGGTTGGTCACGTTCTTGAGGAAGTCGCCGTCGTTCCAGGGCGAGGACGCGTTGAACTTGTCCTTGTCCTTGATGGGGTTGACGACCTCGTTGACCAGCGGCATGCCCAGACGCGAGACCTGGGTGAAGTACCCCTGCGCGTTCTTGCGCTGGGTCGTCGACCAGATGCCGACGATCGGCTGGTCCTTGGACTCCGTGATCATGTCCGTCGGCACCTGGAGGGCGACGGAGTTGACGTTGTAGCCCTTGAGGGTGTCACGGCCGACCTCGGAGAGGTTTCCGCCGTACAGCAGGTCGAAGACGCGCAGGTCCAGGAAGAACGGGTCGTCGGCCTGGCCGGCGAAGGTCGTCGAGCCGCCGGGCAGCTTGTAGATCGCTTCCTTGCGCAGCTTGTTGTAGTCCGGCATCGACGCCTTGCCGACGTTCGACGGTGCCACCGGCACGTCGTCGGCGACCTTGGTCCTCGACACCTCGTGCTGGTTCTTGAGCTTGATCAGCTCGATGTCGTACGTCTGCGTGATGTTGAGGTCCGGGTCGTCGAGGCTCTCGACGGGACCGGTGTTGTACAGGAACGTCTTGTCGTTCTTGACGTGCGTCTTGAACGTGTAGCGGAAGACCAGCTCGCCCTGCGCGTCACCGTTGTTGTCGATGTGGATGTCGTACTGGGCGTCCTCGGCGAACGTGAAGAAGTTCGGTCCGCCGGCCGGCTCCTCGAACGGGATCCAGTTCGCGATGAGCGTCGTCGTGTCCGGCTTGTCCGGGCTGACGAACGCGTACACGTCCGTGTTGTCGTACTGCGGGGTCCCCGAGATCAGCGGGGCCTCCCGGTGACTGGAGGCGCTGGCCGCCCCCGGTTCCAGCACGGCCACACCGGCGGCTGCGAGCCCACCGGCGGCCAGCGAAGCGCATATGAGGGTCGCGACGCTCCTGCGCCCCGCACCGCTCCTGGAGATAGGTGTCATGCCGTCCGTCCTCAGTCCCAACTTGCCTGACGAACGCTGATTCGGAGCGGTCGGCAGGGCGGATTGGTCGAATCCCAAACGTTCTTACGGCGGATTCGGGATCATGTTTCATCGAACGGCGACCCGCGTTTTCGGCGCTCTGATCCGTAACCCCATCCGGAGGTGTGTTCGTTGCGAATACCTCGTGGGACCGGACGGCCCAGATGTGGTTTTGCGGGAGGGGGAGGCGACTTGGAGGCGGACGAGCTTCTGGTGCTCGTTGCGGGCGGGGACCAGAAGGCATTCGAGGAGCTGTACGGACTGGTCTCCGGGCCGGTGTTCGGCCTGGTGCGCCGAGTGGTGCGGGATCCGGCGCAGTCGGAGGAGGTGGCGCAGGAGGTGCTGCTCGAGACCTGGCGGTCCGCCGCGCGGTTCGACCCCGGCCGGGGCAGCGCCCTGTCCTGGATCCTCACCCTCGCCCACCGCCGGGCCGTCGACCGGGTGCGCAGCGCCCGCGCCGCCGGCGAGCGCGAACTGCGGGTGGCCCGGCGGGCGAACGGCCCCGCCTTCGACCATGTCACCGAGGAGGTCGAGGCCGGACTCGAACGCGAGTGGGTGCGCCGCTGTCTGGAACGGCTCACCGAACTCCAGCGCCAGTCCGTCACCCTCGCCTACTACGACGGCTACACGTACCGTGAAGTGGCCGAGCGGCTCTCGCTGCCGCTGGGCACCGTCAAGACCCGGATGCGCGACGGACTGACCCGGATGCGCGAGTGCATGGGAGGTGCGGCATGAGCCTCCTCGGCAATCTGTTCCGCCGCGAGGACCCGCACTCGCTCGCCGCGCCCTACGCCCTCGACGCCCTGGAGCCCGCCGAGCGGGCCCGCTTCGAGAAGCACCTGAAGAACTGTCCGGCCTGCGCCGCCGAGGTCCGCGCCCTGACCGAGGACGCCGCGCGCCTCGCCTGGACGACGGTCGCACCGGCGCCGGCCGCGATGCGCGACCGGGTCCTGGCCGCCGTACGCACCACCGCGCAGGAACCGGTGCGCGCGCAACCGGCGCGGGTGCACGAGCCCCAACTGCCGCCGCACGTCTGGGGCACGCAGGCACCCCCGGCACGCTCCCGTGCGCCCCGGGAGCGCCGCCCCCTGTTCGTGCCGTTCGCCACCGCCACGGCCGCCGCGGCCCTCGTGGTCGCCTCGCTGTTCGCCGTACAGGCGAACGACACCCGGGACCAGCTGAACGCCGAGCGGGTCCGGGCGAGTGAGATCGCCCACGTTCTCGCAGCTCCCGACGCCCGGGCGAGCACCGGCAAGGACGCGCAGGGCCGCAGTATCGGGGTGGTCGCGTCCGCGTCGGAGGGCAGAGCGGTGGTCACCCTCAGCGGATACGACGACATTCCGACCGACCGCGTGAACCAGTTGTGGCTCATGCGCCCCGGCGCGCAACCGCGCTCCCTCGGGCTCTTCGACGCCGACACGCCCTTGGTCACCTCCGGTCTCGACAAGTCCGCCACGTCACTGGCTGTAACCGTCGAGCCCGACGGCGGATCGGCGCAGCCCACTACTCAGCCAGTTGTCCAACTCGCCCTGAAATCGGTTGGATTCGGAGAGTAACCACGGAGGGGTCGTCAACACCCTTATGGGGAAGGTGAATCCTGTGACCGCGATACACGAGTGCCCCATGAGGGCGATAGGGTTACCCTGCCCGGGCCGGGTGGACTCGTACGGGTGGGGAGTGACATGGAACAGATAACAGTGCGCAGCAGGGCGAGGGTCCCTGCGATCACCTGCGGGAGCAGCGCGACCAGTTCGCGCCTCGACCGCCATCTCTCGGTGCTGGGCGGTCCTGTCGTCCCGCAGCGTGAGGCGGCCGAGGCGACTTCGCTGATGCGTGAGCTGACCGCCCGTGAACCCGCGCAGAACCGCAGCGACAGGGGTGCGCGCGTCCGTCGCGTCTCGCTCTTCGCCCCGCTGCGTCGACTGCGCCGGTCGCTGTTCGGCGGGCGGTAGCCCGCACGCTCAGGCGTTTCCGACCCGCGCCCGGCCGGCCGTACCGCCCCGGCGCCCTGCCGCGACTCCGTCGTCCGTCATCCCCACGGCATGCGGCAGCGCCGGGTACGTCCACCGGGCGCGGGTACACCACCCACCCCACCCCGCTCGAACTCACCGGCAGGGCCCATCAGTTGGGTCGCAAACGCTCCGAAGTCACGCCCGGCGAACAGTAGTTCAGCGCTTCCCCGTTCCAGCGCCCGCCTCTCTCACCCTTCCCCGCGTGCATACCGACGCACCGCGAGCGGCGCACACACGGCGATCAGCACCGCACACCACGCGAGCGACCCGGCGACCGGATGAGCCACCGGCCAGGCAGCCCCCTCCGGGACCGGCGCGTTGCCGAAGAGCTCCCGTACGGCCGTGGTGACCGCGCTGATCGGGTTCCACTCGGCGAGCGTGCGCAGCCAGCCCGGCATGCCGTCGACGGGGATGTACGCGTTGGACAGCAGCGGCAGCATGAAGGTCGCGCCGCCCAGCTGCCCCGCCGCCTCCTCGCTGCGTGAGGCGAGCCCCAGCAGGATGCCCACCCAGGTGGCGGCCAGCCGGAAGAGCAGCAGCAGGCCGAACGCGCCCATCGCCGCGAGCCACCCGCCCTCGACCCGCCAGCCCATCGCCAGCCCCACGAGAAGCAGCGGGACCAGCCCGACCGCCGTCACCAGCAGATCGGCGACCGCCTGGCCCGCGGGGACCGCCGAGCGGCTCATCGGAAGGGTGCGGAAACGGTCCATCACCCCGCGATGGGAGTCCGCGGCGGCGGTGAACATCCCGGTCATGACGCCGTTCGCGACGGTCGCCACCAGCATCCCCGGCACCAGGAACGCCCGGTACTCCTCGCCCGGCATGGCCAGCGCGCTGCCGAAGACATAGCCGAAGAACAGCAGGAAGACGATCGGCATCGTCTGCGTCATGAGCGTGATCGCGGGCGCGTGCCGGACCTTGTGGAGGTGGCGGCCCAGGACCGCCGTACCGTCGTGGATCACCGCAGTCACGCGGCGACCTCCTCTCGTGCGGTGAGGCGCAGGAACACCTCGTCGAGGGTGGGCGGGCGCAGGCTCGCGTCGACGACCGGCACGCTGCCGGCGTCGAGTTCGCGGACGATGCGGGGGAGGGTGAGGCCGGGGTCGAGGACGACCGCGCCCGCCGTGCGCCGCTCGGCGTCGAGCACCGGACGGGCACCGGTCAGCTGATCGAGGACCACGGCGGCCGCGTGCAGTGCGGGGGTGCCGCCGTCCTCGGCGACCACCACCTCGGCGTACCGCCCCGTCTGCGCCTTGAGTTCGGCGGGGGTGCCCTGGTGGGCGACCCGGCCCTCGTCGATCAGTACGACGCGGTCGGCCAGCCGGTCGGCCTCCTCCAGGTACTGCGTGGTCAGCAGCACGGTGGTGCCCTCGCCCACCAACTCCCTTACGGCGTCCCAGATCTCGTTCCTGCTGTGCGGATCGAGCCCGGTCGTCGGCTCGTCAAGGAACAGCACGGCGGGCCGGGTGATGAGGCTCGCGGCGAGGTCGAGACGGCGGCGCATGCCACCCGAGTAGGTGCGGGCGGGCCGGTCGGCGGCGTCGGTCAGTGCGAACCGCTCCAGCAGCTCGTCGGCGCGGGTCCGCGGGGCGCGCAGCAGCCGTGCGAACAGCCGCAGGTTCTCGGCGCCGGTGAGGTCGCCGTCCACCGAGGCGTACTGCCCGGTGACCGCGATCCGCCGACGCACCTTCGCGGCCTCGCGCACCACGTCGTACCCGGCGACCCGGGCCGTCCCCGCGTCCGGCCGCAGCAGCGTGGTCAGCACCCGCACCGCGGTCGTCTTGCCCGCGCCGTTCGGCCCGAGCAGCCCGCAGACCGTGCCCTCCTCGACCGCGAGATCGAGTCCGCGCAGCGCGTGGACATCGCGGAAACGGCGCTCCAGACCCTCACTAAGTACAGCGTACGTAGTAATCATACGGCCACGGTACCCCACTACGTACGCCGTACGTAACTAAGATGAGGGGGAGGTGATGATCCATGGCGGGCCGAGCGGCCGAACCCGAGGTGATCTGGGCGCGCCCCGAGCGCACGGGCCGAGGCCCGAAACCGGCGTACAGCCGGGCGGACATCGCCGCGGCGGCGGTCCGTATCGCCGACGCGGACGGGCTGGACGCGGTCTCGATGCGGCGGGTGGCGGCGGAGATCGGCTGCGGCACGATGTCGCTGTACAACTACGTGCCGCGCAAGGAGGACCTGTACGAGCTGATGGTCGATCTGATCAGCGGCGAGTACGAGCTCTCTGCCGAGGGCCACGGGGACTGGCGGGCGGACATGACGGACTTCGCCCGGCAGGCGCTCGGCATCATGCGGCGCCATCCCTGGGTGGTGCGGGTGATGTCGACGGTGTACTCCATCAGCCCGAACGCGCTGCGCGTTCTCGACCGGGTGCTCGCCTGCCTGGAGGGCCTCGATGTGCCGCCCGGCACCAAGCTGGAGCTGTTCGGGATGGTGAACGGGTCGGTGATGACCTTCGTCGCCAACGAGCAGGCGGTCGCCGAGCGGTCGCGGTCGGTGCCGTGGTCGGCGGAGCAGGAACAGGCGGTGCGGGGGGCGTACATGATGGGGCGGGTCGGGACCGGGGAGTATCCGCACCTGGCCGCGTTGTTCGCGCAGGGGATGGCGCCGCCGGATGATCCGGAGGGGACGTTCGACCGGATGGTGACGAGGTTGCTGGACTCCTTCGATCCGAAGAACTAGATCAGGCCCAACTGGCCTTCCGGGCCTTCCTCGTGGTGGTCCAGCACCGAGGCCGGCCTGCGTGCCGTCTCCGGTACCGGGAACACGCCCGCCCTGCGCAGCTCCGCCGCCGTGATCCGTGCCGTCGCCGTCGCCGTCACTGTCAACTCGGCTTGCTCCCGCGTCACTTCCGCCGTCAGCGCCAGGACCGTGATCAGCTCAAGGAGCTCCGACGTCCAGGTCTGGGGCCAGGTCGCCGGGCGGAGGGCCGACAGGGTGCCCGGCTCGGGCTCCGCCGTCCTCGTCGTGAACCACTCCTCCAGGACACGCACGCCGTTGACCTCGAAGTCCCAGGCCTGCGGGGGCACGGGGGAGATACGGCCCTCGTCGAGGTGGAGGGTCTCCTCGTCGCGGTCGTAGTGGAGGCCGAGGGGGCGGGTCGGCAGCGGGGCGCGGACGTAGGGGCGGCGGCCGCCGGGCAGCTTGGGACGGTCCCCGTCGCGGCGCACGAGCCGCAGGAGGCGGTGGCCCAGTTCGGTGCCCCGGGCCCAGAGCTCGGGGTCGTCGGTGAGAGGCACGGCGAGGTCCGGGCGTACGGCGGTCAGGGTCCAGGCGAGGACGTCCGACGGGTCCACGGACCGGCCGAGCCGCTCGCCCAGATACTCCGCCAGGCCCGGCGCCAGGTTCGGTTCCGCCCCGTCGGGCCGCCGGTACAGCGGGCGGACACGGCCGGGGCGCAGCAGCGGGAGCAGGGACGTGGCGATCAGCACCGGGCCGGGGCCGCCTGCCGTCTCCGCGACGAAGACCTGGTGCTCGTCCGCCACCCGCCACAACTCAGGGCGGGCCGTGTCGATCAGCCGGTGGTCGGGGATCAGCCAGTGCTCGTCGAAGGGGGCGTGCAGCACACGCACCGGCTCGGCGCAGGGGCCGGTGGCGCGGGCGAGCTTCTCCGTGCCGCCCGGCTGTCCCGGCAGCTGTCCGACCGCCGAGCGCAGGGTGCGGGAACGCGTCGGCTCGAACAGGGCCTCCCGATCCGGGCCCTCGGCCTTCAGCAGGGCGTCCCAGCGGGCCTTCAGGGACGCCGGGTCGGGACCCGTCGGCCACCCCCGGCCGAGCCGCGGCGGTGCGACGGACCACGGCATGAGGTCCGCGAGCAGCGGAGCGTCGTCGTGCGTCACGCTGGGCATCGTACGACGTTCGGCCGACAGGCAGTCGGGGTCACACGGGTCAGTTGGCCTCCAGCGTCACCGTGAAGGAGAAGCGGTCGCCCCGGTAGTGGATCACCGCCACGTCCAGCACCCGTCCCTCCCCGTCGTACGTCACCCCCGTGTAGTGCAGGATCGGGCTCAGCAACGGCACTTGGAGCAGCTGGGCCGTCTCCGGGTCCGCGAGGCGCGCCTCCACCGTGTCCGTGATACGGCTGATGTCCGCGCCGACGACATCCCGCAGCACCTTGGTCATCGGCCAGCGGACCAGGTCGTCCAGGTCGATGCGCGCGCCGAGTTCGGGGCGGATCCAGTTGCGGGCGTGGTTGGTCGGCTCGCCCGTCTTCTCGTCGCCCCGGAGACGGTGGTACGTCGCCGCCTCGGTCAGGTCCGGGAAGTACTCGGCGAGTTCGGCCGGAACGGGACCCTTGCCGTGGTCGAGCAGTTCTGTGGCCATCCCCGACTGCTGGGCCACGATCGCGTCCACCGAACCGAGGAGCCGGACCGGGGCCCCTCGTAGCGCGTTCGGCTCGATGAACGTGCCGCGCCGGCGATGCCGGGTGATCAGCCCCTCGTCCTCCAGCTCCTTCAACGCCTGCCGCATGGTCAGCACGCTCACCCCGTAATGGCCCGCCAACTGCTCCTCGGTGGGCAGTCGCAGCGGATCCTGGGGCGAGCGGCCCAGTATCGAGGCGCGCAGCGACTGCGAGACCTGGTACCAGAGCGGCAGCTTGCGGTTCAGGACGATCGAGTCCGGGGCGAAGGAGGTCACGGGGCTATCCGTACCGGTAGCCGACGATCAGTGCAACGGGCGGAAGTGGCGTTCCAGCCCCTTCCACACCTCGTCGTAGTGCCGTTGCAGATGATCGGCCTGGGCCGCGTGCGCGGTGAGCGTCACCGGCCAGCGTGTCTCGAACATGAACGCCAGCCCGTCGTCCACCTTCTGCGGCTTCAGCTCGGCCGCGCTCGCCCGGTCGAACGTCTCCCGGTCCGGACCGTGCGCCGACATCATGTTGTGCAGCGAGCCGCCACCGGGCACGAAGCCCCCCTTGCCGGCTGTCTTCGCGTCATAGGCGCCCTCGATGAGCCCCATGTACTCGCTCATCACGTTCCGGTGGAAGTACGGCGGCCGGAAGGTGTCCTCGCCGACCAGCCAGCGCGGCGCGAAGACGACGAAGTCCACGCCGGCCAGCCCCGGGGTGTCCGACGGGGACGTCAGCACCGTGAAGATCGACGGGTCGGGATGGTCGTACGAGATCGTCCCGATGACGTTGAAGCGGCGCAGGTCGTAGACGTACGGCACATGGTTGCCGTGCCAGGCGACCACGTCGAGCGGGGAGTGGTCGTAGGTCGCCGTCCAGAGGTTGCCGCAGAACTTGTTGACCACCTCGACCGGGCCGTCGACGTCCTCGTAGGCGGCCACGGGGGCTTTGAAGTCACGGGCGTTGGCGAGGCCGTTGGCGCCGATCGGGCCGAGGTCGGGGAGTTGGAAGGGGGCGCCGTAGTTCTCGCAGACGTAGCCGCGGGCGGCGGAGTCGAGGAGCTCCACGCGGAAGCGGACCCCGCGCGGGATCAGGGCCACATGTCCGGGCTCGGCGTGCAGCAGGCCGAACTCCGTGCGCAGCAGCAGGCCGCCCTGCTCGGGGACGATCAGCAGCTCGCCGTCGGCGTCGCTGAAGACGCGGTCCATGGAGTCGGTGGCGTGGTAGACGTGCACGGCCATGCCGGTGCGCTGGGTCGTGTCGCCGTTGCCGCCCAGGGTCCACAGGCCGGCCAGGAAGTCGGTCCCCTCCCTCGGCTCCGGCAGCGGGTTCCAGCGCAGCCGGTTCGGGTCGGGCACGGACTCGGTGAAGGGGGCCGAGCGGATCCAGCCGTTGTGGGTGTGGGTGAACGCCGGGTGCGCGGCCGAGGGGCGGATCCGGTACAGCCAGGAGCGGCGGTTGTGGGCGCGGGGCTCGGTGAACGCCGTGCCGCTGAGCTGCTCCGCGTAGAGGCCGAGGGGTGCCCGCTGGGGGGCGTTGCGGCCCTCGGGCAGGGCGCCGGGGACGGCCTCCGAGCTGTGCTCGTTGCCGAAACCGGAGAGGTAGGTCAGCCCCTCCGCCGTCTTCCGTGTGTCCCCGCTCATGATCGCTCCCTTGCGAATCCGATTCCTATGTATCACCGTAGGATTGCGGTTTCGCGGGCGCAAGAGGGCCGTGGGGCGTGCTTTCCGCCGACGGGCCTCCTCATCAGGGAGGAGGAGAACCAGACTCCAGGGGGATTCGGCTTTCGGAACGTTGTTCTAGTCTCCCGGGCATGTCGTGGACGCGGACGCTGCCGGCCGCGCTCGCGGTCTGTGTCCTCCTGTGGGCCGGAACCGCGAGCTGCGGTTCCGATCATGCGCGGGAACAGGAGAACAGCGCGGTGTCGCCCTCGCCGGTCGGCAAGGTGCTCGACGACACCGACGAGGAGGGGCGCCACTACCGCGAGGTGGACGAGGACAACGCGCCCGAGGTGGACATCGAGGTGCAGCCGGACAGCGACGACAGCTGGGACGTGCGCCTGACCGTGCAGAACTTCCGCTTCTCCCCGTCCGGCACCAAGCCGAAGGCGGTCAAGGGCCGCGGCCTGGTGTACCTCTTCGTGGACGGCGCCCTCGTCTCCCGACTGCGCACCCCCGAGTGCCACATCCCGGGCGACCTCGTCCCGCGCGGCACGCACACCGTCACCGCACGGCTCTACGCCGACGACGGCACGGTATGGGCCGTCGACGGCGACCCCGTCGAGAGCGCGGCCGACATCACGGCGTCGGGCGCCGAGGCCACCGCCGGACCGACCGCACTGAGTGCACCGGCCAACCATCTGCGTACAGGGGGGCGAGGTTCACCGGACCGCGGCGGAAAGGCATCATGAAACCCGTGCCCCACGCGACATCGCTACGCCGAGCGCCCGTGCAGCGGCGCAGTGCCGAACGCCTGACCAGGATCCTCGACGCCTGCGCCGACCTGCTCGACGAGGTCGGCTACGACGACCTGAGCACCCGGGCCGTCGCCCAGCGCGCGGGTGTCCCCATCGGCTCCGTCTACCGCTTCTTCGGTAACAAGCGGCAGATGGCCGACGCCCTCGCCCAGCGCAACCTCGAACGGTTCACCGCCCGCGTCACCGAACGCCTCAAAGAGGCGGCCGGCGGAGGCTGGCGGGCCGCGATGGACGCCGTCCTCGACGAGTACCTCGCCATGAAACGCACCGCCCCCGGCTTCTCCCTCGTCGACTTCGGCAACCAGATCCCGGTCGGCTCCCGCCACGCCGAACCCAACCACCGCGTCGCCGACCGCCTCACCGACCTCCTCTCCGGCTACATCGACCGCGAGCCGGACGAGGACCTCCGCCGCACCTTCCTCATCGCCGTCGAAACGGCCGACACCCTCGTACATCTGGCGTTCCGGGTGGCTCCGGAGGGGGACGAGCGGATCATCGAGGAGGCTCGGGAGATGTTGCGGGCGTATCTGGCGCGGGTGCTCGACTGAACACTGCCCCGCAGGCGCCGCCGTTGCTAGGGTGATCGCACCCTTGGGTCGGGGCATGGGGGGACGCAATGGCTCGGGTCGTCTGCATCCACGGGATCGGGCAACAGCACGCGGGGGAGCGGGGGTTGCACACCTCCTGGTACCCCGCGCTCAGCGACGGACTGACCCGCGCCGACACTCGGGCCACGCTCGGCCCGGACGACGTGCGGTGCGTGTTCTACGGCGACCTGTTCCGCCCACCGGGCCGCAAGCTCTCCGTCCAGGACCCGCCGCTCACCGCCGCGGACGTCTCGCAAGGGCTGGAAGCCGACCTGCTGCTCGCCTGGTGGGCGGAGGCCGCCCGCACCGACGACGCCGTGCCGGGGCCCGACGCCCGCACCCTCGTCCGCACCCCGGCGACGGTCCAGCGCGCGCTCAACGCCCTCAGCCGCTCCCGGTTCTTCGCCGAGGTGGCACTGCGCTCCATGATCCTCGACCTCAAGCAGGTGCGTGCGTACCTGTGCGACACGGATCTCGGGGACGCCGTGCAGAAACGCGTCGCGGACGTGGTGACCGAACGCACCCAGGTGGTCGTGGGGCACTCCCTGGGCAGCGTCGTCGCGTACGAGGCGCTGTGCGCGCACCCCGACTGGCCGGTGCGGGCGCTGCTGACCCTGGGCTCACCGCTGGGGGTGCGCAACCTCGTCTTCGACCGGCTGCGCACGGGAACGGGAGGAGCACCCGGCGACTGGCCGGGCTCCGTACGGTCCTGGACCAACATCGCCGACGAGGGGGACGTGGTCGCCCTGGCCAAGGACCTGCGGCCACTGTTCGGAAACAGGGTCGACTGTCATCTGGTCCACAACGGGGCACGGGCCCACGACGTGACGCGCTACCTGAACACACGGGAGGCCGGCCGGGCGGTGACCGATGGATGTGGGCTCGGCTGAGGCACCGGCGGCCCCCGAGGCCCGCCGCTTCCTGATCTCCACGGCCGTCACCCACGTCCGTGCGCACCCCGACGCCGAACGCCCCGAACTCGCCGACGACGTACGCCTGATCGATGAACTCTTCCTCGGCGAACTCGGTTACGTCCGGGGCGCCGAACTCGGCCTCGACCCGTCGCGGGACGAACTCGTCGACACCCTGCGCGCCTTCGCCCGCGCACCCGACCGCCGCCCCGACGACTACGTGGTGCTCTACCTCGCGGCCCATGGAGTCGTCGGCGACGGCAGCAACCGCCACTACCTCCTGCTGCACGACAGCGACGACACCGATCTGCGCGGCACCGCACTGCCCACCGAGCACCTCGTCGAGTACCTGTGGGAGGACACCCCCGTCGAACGGCTCCTGGTACTGCTCGACACCTGCTACGCGGAGGAGGGCGTGGACCTCGCGCTGCGCCGGGCCCTGGAGGCCCGCCGCTTCCAGAAGCCGGTCACCGGGACCGGCAGCACCGGGCTCGCGCTCGTGGCCTCCTCCCGGCGCAAGGAGGAGACCTACGCCGGTGCGCTGTCGGCCGCCTTCGACCGGGCGGTGCGCCAAGAGGTCGCCGCCGGGCATGTGCCCGCCCACATCGGCCTCGACGTCGTCATGGCCGCCGTCGGCAGCGACCCCGAGATGCCGCCCGCCCAGAGCCCCGTCATGCTGACCTACGCCAGCGGCGGCACTCTCGCGTTCCTGCGCAACCCGCGCCACACCCCCGACGCCGACCGGCGCAGCCTGGAGGAGATCGACCGCATCGTCGCCCTCGGCGCCCGCGAACAACGCGCCCGCGAACGGGACATGCGGGACTTCCACCTTCCCCGCGCCCGCGGCACGGACCTCCCCACCGAGGACGTCTGGCACTTCACCGGACGGCACGCGGCACTCGGCGACCTCACCTCCTGGCTGGCACCGCAGCGCGCGGGCGAGCGCCTGTGCGTCGTGACCGGCGACCCCGGCTCGGGGAAGTCCTCCCTGCTCAGCATGGTCGGCGTGCTCACCGATCCCGAACACAGCGCCTCCGTCCCGCGCTCCGGACTGCCCCGCCACCTGCCAGGACCGGGAGACGTCGACCAGATCGTCAACGCCAGCCACCTCTCCACCCGGCAGCTCCTGGACGCGCTGTCCGCCGCCGCCGGCTGCGCCGCGGAGTCACTGGGCGCCCTCACCGCCCACCTCCAGACCAGGGACCGCCCCCTCGTCGTCATCGTCGACTCCCTGGACGAGGCCCTCACTCCGCACGAGACCGCCGACGCGCTCATCGCACCGCTCACCGACCCCGAACTCCAGCTGCCCCTGAGGCTGTTGGTGGGAGCACGGCGACACGTCACGAGCCGGCTGCCCGAGGCCGCCGAGTGCATCGACCTCGACTCCGAGCGATACGGCGACCCCGACGCGGTCCGCGGCTACACCCGGACACTGCTGTGCACCCCCGGCTCGATCCTCGTCACCGCCCCGCCGCCGCTCGTGGACGCGATCGCCGAGGCCGTCGCCGAAGCCGCGGGCCGCTCCTTCCTGGTCGCCCGGATCACCGCCCGCACCATCGCCCGCGAGACCCGCCTCCCCGACCCCCACGACCAGCGGTGGCGCGACGAACTGCCCCGCCTCCCCGGCGAGGCCATGGAACGCGACCTGGTGCAACGCCCCGGC
>NZ_JABERD010000214.1 GCF_013044505.1 Streptomyces sp. S3(2020)
GTCCAGGCGGGGGGTGCGTCCTGAGGGGCGGTGTCCTCGGGCTCGACATCAGCCGGTACGGCGTCGGCGGGCTCGGGGTTCGCCGGTACGGCGTCGATGGGCTCCGTGCTCGCGGGTACGGCGTCCTCCGGCTCGGCCCCGGCAGGCTCCGCGTCCGAGGGCTCGGTGTCCTCCGGCTGGGCCTCGGCGGGCTCCGCGTCCTGAAGCGCGGTCTCTTCCGCCTCGGTCGTCTCGGTCGCCTCGTCGGGACCGGCGTCCTCCGGCTCGGTCGCCGCGGGCTCAGGGGCCTCCACGTCGCCGTCGGTGTCCTCGGACCGCGAGGTGTCGTCCGCTGTCGCCTCCGTGTCCTCGGAGGCACTCGGGAACGCGACGACCTCTGCCTCGTCGGCGACGTCGTCCTCCTCAGCGGTCCCGTTCGTCTCGTCCGTCCCGTCGGTCTCCGTGATGTCCTCGGCAGCCGGTTCGACCGTCTCCGCGGCCTCGTCGTCGGCCTCGCTCACCGCATCGGCATCCGCGATGTCCGCCTCGGCGACCACCGCCGGCTTCACGACGGCATCCTCGGCGATCGCGTCGGCAACGGGCTCGTCGGCAACGGAGGAATCGGCGGTGGCGGCCTCTTCGTCCGCCGACGCCGGTTCCACCTCGTCCACCGCGGCGCGCTCCGCGATCTCGCGCTTCAGCGAGGCCGCGGAGAACCGCATCGTGGCGCCGCTCTCCAGGTCACCGTTCCCGGACTCCGGCTCCTCGTCGGCCGCCTCAGGGGCAGGCGGAGCGGCGGGTGCGGGGAGCGTGAAGCTCGACGGCGACGCGATGGGCGCCGACGCGTCGGAGTCCGCCGCAGCAGGGGCGGGCGGAGTCGCGGGCGCGGGAAGGGTGAAGCTCGTCGGGGGCGCGGCGGGCGGCGTTGCCGGAGCGCCCCAAGGGGACGGGAAGCCCGGAGTGTTCGGCACGGCCGACGGCGACCCCGCATCCGGGGCCGGTGACTCGGGCCGCGAAGGCTGCTGAGGCGCGGCCTGCGGCGGCTGCGGCTCGAACCCGCTCCCCGCCGGAAGCCCGGGCACCGCACCCGGCCCCTCGTTCGACGGCGCGGGCGGCTGGAACGGCGCACCGGGAGCCGGAGCCGGCGGCGTGAACGGCGCCCCGGGACCGGAGGACGGCGGCGCCGGGGGTGTGAAAGGCGCCCCCGGACCAGCGGCGGGCGGAGTGAAAGGAGCCCCAGGGGCCGGCGCGGGCGGCGTGAAGGGAGCCCCCGGACCAGGCGCTGGAGGCGTGAACGGCGCCCCGGGCCCCGGAGCGGCACCCTGGGGACGCGAATGCGCGGGAGGCGTCAGCCCCGGCAGCGAGGAAGCGGACCAGTCCACGGGAGAGGGCGCCGCACCGGGCGTACCCGAAGCCGACGAACCGGCCCCGGCCGAACCCGTCGTACCGGAAGAACCGGACGGCCCGCCCGCACCAGACGGCGCACCCGCGCCCGACGCCCCAACCGCTCCCGGCGCCCCACCGGCACCCGACGGGTTCCCCCCGTCGCCCGGACCCCCCGAAGCGTTCTGCGTGTACCAGGCAGGCGGCGCGTAGTCGATGGTGAACTCGCCCGTCATCTCGCTGGCGGACTCCGCGTCGGGCTGGTCATCGCCGGGTGTGGCCCAGCCCCCGCGGATCCCGTCCCGATCGCTGCTCACAATTCCTCCTGGTGTGGTCGAGCACCCTCATACCGTGCTAGGGGCGACCCGTTCTTGTCGTCTTCCGGTCATCCGAAGTCGTTCGAGGTCGTCCGGTCCACCGGCTCTCCCCCTGAGGTACTGACGCCCGGTCCACGGTTTCTGGCGACGCCCCCGGTACCAGCCTAATCACCACAAGCCCCACCCCGGCAGGCCCGTCCACCCCCGAGCGCACGTCCACCGCGTCACAACCTGCCCAGAAGTGGCCTACACAGCTTTCGCATTCGTGACGAAAGAGGGCGATATTCGTGAACGCCCCGAACACAAACGGAAGGTGAGGGGAGGCGGACGCGCGCATCCCCGAAGCGCCTTACCGCGCAGGGCTGTTGGGGGAGGTGGCGGTCCACCCCCATCCCCGTCCGAATCCGGCCGCCGGGCATAGTGGGGCCGATCCGGTCATCGAAACGGTCACCGATCCGGTCATCGAAACGGTCACCATCCCGCCAGAAACAGAAGGGGCTCCCTCGCGTGAGCTTCGGCCCGCCTCCCTCGATCTACACCCAATCCGCACTCTCGGCCGACACCGCCCGCAGGCGCCGCCGTACGAAACTGCTGGGCGCCGTGGCGATCGTCGCGGCGGTCGCGCTGGGCGGAGGCGGCTGGCTCCTCGTGTCAGGGGGCGGCAGCGCGCCCGCCGGCGCCGAGCGGACCGTCGCGCAGAGCCCGGACGACATCAGGGAGACGACCGAGACGGTCCCCGCCTCGCCCGAGGGCCGGATGATGATCGAGCACGACGAGGAGAACCTGTCCAGGACCAACGACGCCGACCCCCGCTACGCCCCCGGCACCTGGGCCACCGACAAGGTCATGGTCAAGGGCGTCGCCGACCGTCTGGAGGGCTACAACATCGCCCTCGACGCCGACGAGAAGGCCTGGAGCCTCAAGCTGGACGGCCATATCTGCGCCACCAGCAGACACGTCACCGCGGACGGCCGTACCGCTGTCGTCATCCAGCCCCCGCGGCCCAAGGACTCGGAGAAGGACGGCGTCTGCGACCAGGTGGTGTTCTTCGACCTCGACACCGGCAAGAAGCTGTGGCAGAAGAAGATGCCCGCGGCGAACTCCGCCTACGTCACCAACACCAACGTCACGCTCACGAAGGGCGTCGTCGCCGTGGCCTGGGGGCAGGGCTCCGTGGCGTACGACATGAAGTCCGGCAAGCGGCTCTGGAAGAGCAGCCTGGGCTCCAAGTGCCAGGACAAGGCCTTCGCAGGGGGCCGCGTCCTGCTGTCCCTGCTCAGCTGCGGATCACTGCCCGACGTCACCTTCCGGGTGCAGAGGCTGGACCCGCGCACGGGCGAGGTGCGGTGGACGTACAAGGTCGCCGACGGGGTCCAGACCGTCTACCTGCCGTCGTCCGATCCGCCGGTGCTCGCCGTCGCGGCGGGGGACAGCGAGGTGACCGACCTGATCTCGCTCGACAGCGCGGGCAAGCACCGTACGACCATCGCGCTGAACGGCTACGAGGCGAAGTGCGGCGAGCGGTATTTCGGACTGTCGTTCTTCGGCGAGTACGAGGCCTGCGACGGCGTGGTCGTCGGACGCGACCAGGCCTTCGTCACCAGCGAGGAGAACATCGCCACCGACCAGCCGTCGGACTGGATCGTGGCGTTCGACCTGGTGACGGGCAAGAGTGTCGGCAAGTTCGACGGGCGCGAGCTGCAGAAGGTCTATCCGTTGCGGATGAGCGGCGACGACCTCCTGATCTACCGGCGCGGAGCGGGCGCCGTCGCCCCGGCCGCCGTGGTGCGCTGGAACCCGAGGACGGACCAGGAGACCCCGCTCCTCCTCTTCACGCTCCCGGAGGACGACGACGGCGAGCTGAGCGACCCGGAGCAGTCGGACATCCTCTACGAACAGGGCCGGGTCTTCTTCGGGAAACGGGAACTGGTCGCCGACGACAAGTACCCGACCGACCCGGTGCTGATGGCCCTCGCCGTCGGGGGCGCCGGACTGGAGCACTGAGAGAGCGAGAAGCCGAGAGAGCTGCAGCGAGAAGCCGAGAGAGCTACAAGGGGCGGCACGCGTGCGTGCCGCCCCTCACCGTCAGTCCGCCTCTCGCGGCGTCACTCCGCCTCTTGCGGCGCCGGCTCGATGTCGAACTCCCCGTCCCGCGCACCCAGCACGAACGCCCGCCACTCCGCCTCCGTGTACCGCAGCACGGTGTCCGGATCCAGGGAGGACCGCATGGCCACGGCACCCTCGGGCAGGTACGCGATCTCGACCCGCTCCTCGTGCTCCTCGGTGCCCGGAGCGCTGTGCCACTCGACGCCCGAGATGTCGAGGGCGTAGAGCTCGTCGCGCTCCCTCTCCTTGCGCGCCTTGATCTCCTCTGCCGTCTCCGCCATGTCCCGGCGACCCCTTCCCGACGTGCGTGTTCCCGATGTGCCTACGATCCGAGCGCTCACCCTAGTGGCCGCCCGGGCTCCGCCAGGGTGCTTCCGGAACCGGGGCGAAGGCCCCCACCTTTGCCTGGTACCCTGAGTGACGGCCGTTTGTGTACGCACCCCCGGAGCGCTTCGCTCCGGAGGCCGCGCCCAGCGGATCCCCGCCTCCCGAGTAACGGAAGCTCCCCCGAGACATAGACCGGGGGCACTCGGTGGCGATTTTCAGACTACGAGGAGTTTCGAGTGCCGCTCGATGCCGCAGTGAAGAAGCAGCTCATCGCCGAGTTCGGTCAGAAGGAAGGCGACACCGGCTCCCCCGAGGTCCAGGTCGCCATGCTCTCGCGCCGTATCTCGGACCTGACCGAGCACCTCAAGACCCACAAGCACGACCACCACTCCCGCCGTGGTCTGCTGATCCTGGTCGGTCAGCGCCGCCGCCTTCTCCAGTACCTGGCGAAGAAGGACATCCAGCGCTTCCGTGCGCTGGTCGACCGCCTCGGCATCCGCCGTGGTGCGGCGGGCGCCAAGTAAGACGTCATGAAGGGGAGCGGTTCCCGGAAACGATCGGGGGCCGCTCCCTTTGCCGTATGTGCTTGCCGTACGTGCGGAAACGTGCGGAGTGTCACACCTACTTTGTAGTGTGGTAGCACAACGCAGTACAGGTAGTACCAGCGCAGTACCACGAGGAGAAGTGCACCTCGCCGCCGCCGGTCCTCGGTAGTGGCTCCCGGGCAATGCGAACCCGGGTGCTTCGATCGAAGACCGGCCCGCAACAGACGGAGCGCTTCTCCGCCCATGTCCCCCCGCCACACGGGCGGATCGGGACAAAAGACGAAAAGTAATGGAGAAACGCTAGTGGAGAACGAGACCCACTACGCCGAGGCCGTCATCGACAACGGCTCCTTCGGCACCCGCACCATCCGCTTCGAGACGGGCCGCCTGGCCAAGCAGGCCGCCGGCTCCGCCGTCGCGTATCTGGACGACGACACCATGGTGCTGTCGGCCACCACCGCTTCCAAGAACCCCAAGGACCAGCTCGACTTCTTCCCCCTCACGGTGGACGTCGAGGAGCGGATGTACGCCGCCGGCAAGATCCCCGGCAGCTTCTTCCGCCGTGAGGGCCGTCCCTCCGAGGACGCCATCCTCACCTGTCGCCTCATCGACCGCCCGCTGCGCCCGTCCTTCAAGAAGGGCCTGCGCAACGAGATCCAGGTCGTCGCGACGATCATGGCGCTCAACCCCGACCACCTGTACGACGTCGTGGCGATCAATGCCGCCTCCGCGTCCACCCAGCTGGCCGGTCTGCCCTTCTCCGGCCCGATCGGCGGCGTCCGCGTCGCGCTGATCAACGGCCAGTGGGTCGCGTTCCCGACGCACACCGAGCTCGAGGACGCCGTCTTCGACATGGTCGTCGCCGGTCGCGTCCTGGAGGACGGCGACGTCGCGATCATGATGGTCGAGGCCGAGGCCACCGAGAAGACCATCACGCTGGTCGCGGGCGGCGCCGAGGCGCCGACCGAGGAGGTCGTCGCCGCCGGTCTGGAAGCCGCGAAGCCCTTCATCAAGGTGCTCTGCAAGGCCCAGGCCGACCTCGCCGCGAAGGCCGCCAAGCCGACCGGTGAGTTCCCGGTCTTCCTCGACTACCAGGACGACGTCCTGGAGGCGCTCTCCGCCGCCGTCCGCCCGGAGCTCGCCTCCGCGCTGACGATCGCCGGCAAGCAGGACCGCGAGGCCGAGCTGGACCGCGTCAAGGGCCTGGCCGCCGAGAAGCTCCTGCCGGAGTTCGAGGGCCGCGAGAAGGAGATCTCCGCCGCGTACCGCTCCCTGACCAAGCAGCTCGTCCGCGAGCGCGTGATCAAGGAGAAGAAGCGCATCGACGGCCGCGGTGTCACCGACATCCGCACGCTGGCCGCCGAGGTCGAGGCCATCCCGCGCGTGCACGGCTCCGCCGTGTTCGAGCGTGGCGAGACCCAGATCCTGGGCGTCACGACCCTGAACATGCTCCGTATGGAGCAGCAGCTGGACACCCTCTCCCCGGTGACCCGCAAGCGCTACATGCACAACTACAACTTCCCGCCGTACTCCGTCGGCGAGACCGGCCGCGTCGGCTCCCCGAAGCGCCGCGAGATCGGCCACGGCGCTCTCGCCGAGCGCGCCATCGTGCCGGTCCTGCCGACGCGCGAGGAGTTTCCCTACGCGATCCGTCAGGTGTCCGAGGCGCTGAGCTCGAACGGCTCGACGTCGATGGGCTCGGTCTGCGCCTCCACCATGTCGCTGCTGAACGCCGGTGTGCCCCTCAAGGCCCCCGTCGCCGGTATCGCCATGGGCCTGATCTCCCAGGAGATCAACGGCGAGACACACTACGTCGCCCTCACCGACATCCTCGGTGCGGAGGACGCCTTCGGCGACATGGACTTCAAGGTCGCCGGCACCAAGGAGTTCGTGACCGCCCTCCAGCTGGACACCAAGCTGGACGGCATCCCCGCCTCCGTCCTGGCCGCGGCCCTCAAGCAGGCCCGTGACGCCCGCCTCCACATCCTCGACGTGATGATGGAAGCGATCGACACGCCGGACGAGATGTCCCCCAACGCCCCGCGGATCATCACCGTCAAGATCCCCGTGGACAAGATCGGTGAGGTCATCGGCCCGAAGGGCAAGATGATCAACCAGATCCAGGAGGACACCGGCGCCGACATCACGATCGAGGACGATGGCACCATCTACATCGGTGCCCAGCAGGGCTCGCAGGCCGAGGCCGCGCGCGCCACGATCAACTCGATCGCCAACCCGACCATGCCGGAGGTCGGCGAGCGCTACCTGGGTACGGTCGTCAAGACCACCACCTTCGGTGCGTTCGTGTCGCTGCTCCCGGGCAAGGACGGTCTGCTGCACATCTCGCAGATCCGCAAGCTCGCCGGCGGCAAGCGCGTGGAGAACGTCGAGGACGTCGTCGCCGTCGGCTCCAAGGTCCAGGTCGAGATCGCCGAGATCGACTCCCGCGGCAAGCTCTCCCTGATCCCGGTCATCGAGGGCGAAGAGAACGATGAGAAGAAGGACGACACCGACAAGTGACGTCGAGTAGCTCACCGGCGACGGCCCGCACCTCTTCGGAGGCGCGGGCCGTCGCCCGTACCCAAACCCTCGTCAAGGGCATGAACGGCATCGGCACGGTCCGCAAGACCACCCTCCCGGGTGGCCTGCGCATCGTCACCGAGACGCTGCCCTCGGTCCGCTCCGCCACCTTCGGCATCTGGGCCCATGTCGGCTCCCGCGACGAGACCCCGGCCCTGAACGGCGCCACCCACTACCTGGAGCACCTGCTCTTCAAGGGCACCACGCGCAGGTCGGCGCTGGACATCTCCTCCGCCATCGACGCGGTCGGCGGCGAGATGAACGCGTTCACGGCGAAGGAGTACACGTGCTACTACGCACGCGTGCTCGACACCGACCTGCCGCTCGCCATCGACGTCGTCTGCGACATGCTCACGGGCTCCCTGATCCTCGAGGACGACGTCAACGTCGAGCGGGGCGCGATCCTCGAAGAGATCGCCATGACCGAGGACGACCCGGGCGACTGTGTGCACGACCTGTTCGCGCACACGATGTTCGGCGACAACCCCCTCGGCCGCCCGGTCCTCGGCACGGTCGACACGGTCAACGCCCTCACCGCCGACCGCATCCGCCGCTTCTACAAGAAGCACTACGACCCGACGCACCTGGTCGTGGCGGCCGCGGGCAACATCGACCACAACAAGGTCGTACGACAGGTCCGCGCGGCCTTCGAGAAGGCGGGCGCCCTGAGGAACACCGACGCCACGCCCATCGCCCCCCGCGACGGCAAGCGCGCCCTGCGCACCGCGGGCCGCGTCGAGCTGCTCGGCCGCAAGACCGAGCAGGCCCATGTCGTCCTCGGCATGCCGGGTCTGGCCCGCACGGACGAGCGCCGCTGGTCGCTGGGTGTGCTGAACACCGCGCTGGGCGGCGGCATGTCCTCCCGCCTCTTCCAGGAGGTCCGCGAGAAGCGCGGCCTGGCCTACAGCGTGTACTCGTACACCTCGGGCTTCGCCGACTGCGGCCTGTTCGGCGTCTACGCGGGCTGCCGGCCCTCGCAGGTCCACGACGTGCTGAAGATCTGCCGGGACGAACTCGACCACGTCGCCGAGCACGGCCTGACCGACGACGAGATCGCCCGCGCCATCGGCCAGCTCCGCGGCTCCACCGTCCTCGGCCTGGAGGACACCGGTGCGCTCATGAACCGTATCGGCAAGAGTGAGCTGTGCTGGGGCGAGCAGATGTCCGTCGACGACATGCTGGCCCGGATAGCCTCGGTCACCCCGGACGATGTCCGCGCGGTCGCCCGCGACATCCTGGGACAGCGGCCCTCGCTGTCGGTCATCGGCCCGCTCAAGGACAAGCAGGCGGCCCGTCTGCACGAGGCCGTCGCCTAATCCCCGTCCGTATCGGCTGTTTCGGTTAAGGAAGCAAGAAGATGAGCAAGCTGCGCGTGGCGGTCCTCGGTGCCAAGGGCCGCATCGGCGCCGAGGCGGTCGAGGCCGTCGAGGCCGCCGAGGACATGGAGCTGGTCGCCGCCCTGAGCCGGGGCGACAAGCTGGAGACCCTGGCCGAGACCGGTGCCCAGGTCGCCGTCGAACTGACCACGCCCGACTCGGTGATGGCCAACCTCGAGTACTGCGTCGGCCATGGCATCCACGCCGTCGTCGGTACGACGGGCTGGACCGACGAGCGTCTCGCGCAGCTGAACGGCTGGCTGGCCGCCTCCCCGGAGACGGGCGTCCTCATCGCCCCCAACTTCTCCATCGGGGCCGTCCTCAACATGAAGTTCGCGCAGATCGCCGCGCCCTACTTCGAGTCGGTGGAGGTCGTCGAACTCCACCACCCGCAGAAGGTCGACGCCCCGAGCGGTACGGCCACCCGCACGGCCCAGCTCATCGCCGTGGCCCGGGCCGAGGCGGGGACGGCCGCGGCGCCGGACGCCACCGACACCGCCCTGGACGGCGCGCGCGGCGCGGACGTCGACGGCGTTCCCGTCCACTCGGTGCGGCTGCGGGGTCTGCTGGCCCACCAGGAGGTCCTGTTGGGCGGCGAGGGCGAGACGCTGACCATCCGCCACGACTCCCTCCACCACAGCAGCTTCATGCCGGGCATCCTCCTGGGCGCCCGCCGCGTGGTCACCACTCCCGGCCTCACCTTCGGCCTGGAAAACTTCCTGGACCTGGGCTGACACCGTCATGCGAGCCAAGCTGTCCTACGCCATAACGGCCGCCGTCCTGGTCTTCTACTTCGTCCTGGTCGGCAGCCGCGGTGTCATGCTCATCCAGGCCGGCACCCTCCTCACCGTCACGTTCGGTGTGGCGGTGCTGGTCCTGCCGGTCATCGGCGTGTGGTTCCTGTGGAAGAACACTCAGTTCGTCCGCAAGGCCAACCGACTCGCCGCCGAACTCGAGACCGAGGGCGGCCTGCCTGTCGACGAGCTGAAGCGGTTGCCCAGCGGCCGAATCGACCGCGACTCGGCCGACGAGGTCTTCGCCAAGCGCAAGGCCGAGACGGAGGCATCGCCCAACGACTGGCGCAGCTGGTTCCGTCTCGCCGTCGCCTACCACGACGCCCGCGACACCCCACGCGCCCGCAAGGCGATGCAGCACGCGATCGCCCTGCACGAGGGAAAACCCGTCCAGGCCTGAGTGCTGTACGCCGAAGGGGCCGTCCGCATTCCCGCGGACGGCCCCTTCGGCATGGCCTCGGCGGATCAGCCCCGCTGGTACTCCGCGCCCCAAGCCTCCACCGAGTCGGCAGCCCGGTCGAACGCCTCGGGCCGCGCCAGGAAGTCCGCGTTGTGCGTGGTCAGCAGCGGGATCGGGTCCCCGGCCGTCCGGTCATGGCATACGAGGGTCAGGGCCTGTCCCTGCACCGTCCGCGGCAGCCCCAGCCAGCGCACCGGCTGCTGCGCCGTCCGCACGGCGACGACCTTGTCCCAGCGCGTCGTCCGCGTGAGGAAGAACCCCACCTGGCGCACCCCGCGGGCGCTCACCCACACACCCATGCGCAGCAGCCGCAGCGCGACGGCGATGAAGGCCAGCGCGATCCCGAAGACCACCCCGCCCTCGGACGCGGAGCCGGTGAGCGCGATGATGACCGCCGCGAACAGCACATACGAGGCGAGCAGCAACAACAGCGCCGCCGCACCCACCCGATAGGGGCCGGGCCGGTAGGGACGCCGCCAGTGCTCGCGGTCGTCGAAGGGCAGCGCGGCTTCGTCGGCTGTCTCGAACGCGCGGTCGGCCGTCAGGAAGGGCAGGGGCACGACTGGTCCTCACTCAATCCATGCGTGGGCTGTGCCCGGTGAGGCTATCCGGCGGTGTCCCCTGGATCCACCCTCGGGGGTCCGGATGAGTCAGTGTCCCTGGGACGCCTGTGACTCCTGCGTCGATGTGGAGGAGTGATCGAGCGTCAGTGCCGGCATCCCGAGAACCAGGGATCCCACCAGGGCGGCGACGATGGTGATCCCCAGGAGCCAGCTCCCGGCTATCTGCCCGGCGGAGGACTTCTCACGGGGTGGGGGAGTGACATTGCTGCGGAACCTGTCGGCCTCGGCGACGAAGGCGAACGGGACGGGCTCACGCCGACGGAACATCGGGGAGACGCTCCTCTCAAGCTCGAATAAGTGACTGTTGTTGATACAGACGCACGAGTGCCACAAAAGGTGCCCTGATGTCCCGAATTCACAGAACTTCACCGAAGTTGTCGCGTCCCGGCACCGAACGCCCCGATGTCAGTGCCGGGCCGTAGAGTGAGCGCCGCCCGAGAGAAGTGATGGAAGGACCCTGCGAGCCGTGACCGACACCCCCGCCGACGACCTCAAGCCCAGCTTCCGCAGCGACGTCACCGTCGAGCTGGTCAAGCACACCGCAGCTGACTCAGACGTCCTGTGGGCCGCCCGCGTCTCCACCGCCGGCGAGCAGTCGCTGGAGGAGCTCCAGAAGGACCCCGAGCGCTCCAAGGGCCTCATCAACTACCTGATGCGGGACCGGCACGGCAGCCCGTTCGAGCACAACTCGATGACCTTCTTCATCAGCGCCCCGATCTTCGTCTTCCGTGAGTTCATGAGGCATCGCGTCGGCTGGTGCGTGGCCGGTGACACCGAGATCACGCTGGTCAGCGAGGCGGGCAATCTCCGGCGCCGGTCCATCGCGGACCTGTACGAGCTCTGGCACCTCGGCGTGGAGGACCGCCTGCCGCACTCGGCGGGTGGGGTGACCTGGCACGCCGGGGCCGAGAAGTGGATGGCGCAGGTCCGCCGTGGCGAGACCAACCATTACCTGGGGCTGTACGACAACCGGGAGGCGGCGGACTCCGCGGTCGCGGAATTCCGCGAGCAGCACCCGTCCACCCGTCTGCGCAAGCTCGAATCGGTTCGCCGCAACCACGTCCGCTGCTACGACGAAGAGACGATGACCGCCCAGCGGGGCCAGATCCTCGACGTCATCCAGTCCGGCGTCAAACCACTGATCAAGATCACCACTGCTGGCGGCAAGACGCTGCGTTCCACCGTCGATCACGCCGTGCTGACGCCGGACGGCTGGCGGAAGGCGGGCGAACTCGCCGTAGGCGACGCCGTGATGGTCGCCGGAACCGCTCCCCGTCCTTCGGAAGGGCTGGTTCCGCCCAGTCTCCGACGCGGCGTGGGGGTCTGGACATCGATGCAGCGTGACCGTCTGATCCGAGAGACCGACACCTGCCATCTCTGCGGCGAATCCTTCGCGCGTGGGGACCTCGCACTTGACCATGTCGTTCCTGTGGCCGAGGACCTCACCCGTGCGCTGGACGAGCGGAATCTCGCCCCCGCCTGTGCGCCCTGCCATGCGGCCAAGAGCGCCGGGGAGCAGAAGCTCGCCCGCCGCGGCGGGGAGATCGCCACGGCAGTCCCCGACCCGATCGTCTCCGTCGAGGACGACGGAGAGGAGATGACGTACGACCTCACCGTGGACGGGCCCTGGCACAACTTCCTGGCGAACGGCGTCGTCGTCCACAACTCCTACAACGAGGAGTCGGGTCGCTACAGGGAACTGGAGCCGGTGTTCTACCTTCCCGGCGAAGACCGCAAGCTCGTTCAGCAAGGACGCCCGGGCAAGTACGAGTTCGTGGCGGGAACGCAAGCGCAGCAGGAACTCGTGGACCGCTCGATGCAGGAGTCGTACATCCAGGCGTACGAGCGGTACCAGGAGATGCTCGCCGCCGGCGTCGCCCGCGAGGTCGCCCGCGCCGTGCTCCCCGTCGGGCTGTTCTCCTCGATGTACGCCACCTGCAACGCCCGCTCGCTGATGCACTTCCTCGGCCTGCGCACCCAGCACGAACTGGCGGCGGTCCCGTCCTTCCCGCAGCGGGAGATCGAGATGGTCGGCGAGAAGATGGAGGCGGAGTGGGCCAAGCTCATGCCGCTCACCTACGCGGCCTTCAATGCGAACGGCCGTGTGGCGCCGTAACGCACCCGCGTTCTGCGTCCGGGCACAGATGTACGGGTCAGCCGTGCGAAGTGTCCGTATTGCGGCATTTAGAGAAGTTCATCTAGCCTGATCAAACGGACCCGGCACTGCTTGAACCCCCGAGCAGGCAGTGCCGGGCTCCATCTTTGTCATGACTTTTCCAGCCCCCCGAGGGCAGACCACGCCTTGAGCAGCGAGTAGCGTGTTACCCATGGCTCCGACCTCCACTCCGCAGACCCCCTTCGGGCGGGTCCTCACCGCCATGGTCACGCCCTTCACGGCGGACGGCGCGCTCGACCTCGACGGCGCGCAGCGGCTCGCTACCCACCTGGTGGACGCAGGCAACGACGGCCTGATCATCAACGGCACCACCGGTGAGTCCCCCACCACCAGCGACGCGGAGAAAGCGGACCTCGTACGAGCCGTACTGGAGGCGGTCGGCGACCGCGCCCACGTAGTCGCCGGCGTCGGCACCAACGACACCCACCACAGCCTCGAACTCGCCCGCACGGCCGAGCGGACCGGTGCCCACGGCCTGCTCGTCGTCACGCCGTACTACAACAAGCCCCCGCAGGAAGGCCTGTACCGGCACTTCAAGGCCCTCGCCGACGCCACCGAGCTGCCGGTCATGCTCTACGACATTCCCGGCCGCAGCGGCGTCCCCATCAACACCGAGACACTCGTCCGTCTGGCCGAGCACCCGCGCATCGTCGCCAACAAGGACGCCAAGGGCGACCTCGGTCGCGCCAGCTGGGCCATCGCCCGCTCCGGCCTCGCCTGGTACTCCGGCGACGACATGCTGAACCTGCCGCTGCTCTCCGTGGGCGCGGTCGGCTTCGTCTCGGTCGTCGGCCATCTGGTCACCCCGGAGCTGCGCACCCTGGTGGAGGCGTACGCCTCCGGCGACGTCCAGAAGGCCACCGAGATCCACCAGAAGTTGCTCCCGGTCTACACGGGCATGTTCCGTACCCAGGGCGTGATGACCACGAAGGCCGCGCTCGCCCTCCAGGGCCTGCCCGCCGGACCGCTGCGCGCCCCCATGGTGGAGCTCACGCCCGAAGAGATCGAGCAGCTCAAGATCGATCTTGCCGCCGGCGGGGTACAGCTCTGACAACAGACTTCGCGCGCCCCCGGCGCGCAACAGACTTCACAACTGAATAAGCGGGCCACCGGTGCCTGCACCCATAACGACAACTGCTACTAGCACGAACGTCATGCGCGCCACGTGCCCTACCGGTACGTGGCGCGTGTGGTGAGGAGAGTCTTTTGAGTCATCCGCATCCTGAACTCGGTCCGCCCCCGCCGCTGCCCGAAGGCGGCCTGCGGGTCACCCCGCTCGGCGGTCTCGGCGAGATCGGCCGAAACATGACGGTCTTCGAGTACGGCGGCCGTCTCCTGATCGTCGACTGCGGAGTCCTGTTCCCCGAGGAGGAGCAGCCCGGGATCGACCTGATCCTGCCGGACTTCTCGTCCATCAGGGACCGCCTCGACGACATCGAGGGCATCGTGCTCACGCACGGCCACGAGGACCACATCGGCGCTGTCCCCTTCCTGCTCCGCGAGAAGCCGGACATCCCGCTGATCGGCTCCAAGCTGACCCTCGCCCTGATCGAGGCGAAGCTCCAGGAGCACCGCATCCGTCCGTACACACTTGAGGTGGCGGAGGGGAACCGCGAGCGCATCGGCCCCTTCGACTGCGAGTTCGTCGCGGTCAACCACTCCATCCCGGACGCCCTGGCCGTGGCCATCCGCACCCCTGCGGGCATGGTGGTCCACACCGGCGACTTCAAGATGGACCAGCTCCCGCTGGACAACCGTCTGACGGACCTGCACGCGTTCGCACGTCTGAGCGAGGAGGGCATCGACCTCCTCCTCTCCGACTCGACGAACGCCGAGGTGCCGGGGTTCGTCCCGCCGGAGCGGGACATCTCCAACGTCCTGCACCAGGTCTTCGGGAACGCCCGCAAGCGGATCATCGTGGCGAGCTTCGCCAGCCACATCCACCGCATCCAGCAGATCCTGGACGCGGCCAACGAGTACGGCCGCAGGGTCGCCTTCGTGGGCCGCTCGATGGTCCGCAACATGGGCATCGCGAGGGACCTGGGCTATCTGAAGGTCCCGCCGGGCCTGGTGGTCGACGTCAAGACGCTCGACGACCTGCCCGACCGCGAGGTGGTCCTGGTCTGCACGGGCTCCCAGGGCGAACCGATGGCTGCCCTCTCCCGGATGGCCAACCGCGACCACCAGATCCGGATCGTCAACGGCGACACCGTGATCCTGGCGTCGTCCCTGATCCCCGGAAACGAGAACGCGGTCTACCGCGTGATCAACGGCCTGACCCGCTGGGGCGCCCATGTCGTCCACAAGGGCAACGCCAAGGTCCATGTCTCGGGCCATGCCTCGGCCGGCGAGCTGCTGTACTTCTACAACATCTGCCGCCCGAAGAACCTGATGCCGGTCCACGGCGAATGGCGCCACCTGCGCGCCAACGCCGAGCTCGGCGCCCTCACCGGCGTCCCGCACGACCGGATCGTCATCGCGGAGGACGGCGTCGTCGTCGACCTCATCGAGGGCAAGGCCAAGATCTCCGGCAAGGTCCAGGCGGGTTACGTGTACGTCGACGGCCTTTCGGTCGGCGACGTGGGCGAACCGGCCCTCAAGGACCGCAGGATCCTCGGCGACGAGGGCATCATCTCGGTCTTCGTGGTCATCGACTCGTCGACAGGCAAGATCACGGGTGGACCGCACGTCCAGGCCCGTGGTTCGGGCATCGAGGACTCGGCATTCGCCGACGTGATCCCGAAGATCACGGAGGTCCTTGAGCGCTCGGCCCAGGACGGCGTGGTCGAACCCCACCAGATGCAGCAACTGGTGCGACGGACCCTCGGCAAGTGGGTCTCCGACACCTATCGCCGCAGGCCGATGATCCTCCCGGTGGTGGTGGAGGTCTGACGGTCCGTCGGACTCCGTACGCGTGAACCTGGAGCGGGGCGCCTCGATTTGCATCGAGGCGCCCCGCTCCAGTACGTTTACGGCTCCGCCTGAACGGGAACCCGGTCGCTTCGTGCAACCGGAGCCACTCCCCGAAGCGGGTGGGAATTCCGACTCAGAACTTCTGATAAAGTCGGAACCGCCGGAAAGGGAAACGCGAAAGCGGAAACCTGGAAAGCACCGAGGAAATCGGAACCGGAAACGGTCTGATAGAGTCGGAAACGCAAGACCGAAGGGAAAAGCCCGGAGGAAAGCCCGAGAGGGTGAGTACAAAGGAAGCGTCCGTTCCTTG
>NZ_JABERD010000215.1 GCF_013044505.1 Streptomyces sp. S3(2020)
CACCCACCCCCGCGTGGCCCTCACCTTCCACGGCAACGGCGACCCCGCCACCGCCCGCGCCCTCCTCCACGAGGCGGAGCGGGCCGGGGCCCGCGTCACCGTCCTCGCCGTCGGCACCTGGCTCGACGAGCACCCCGGGATCGCCCGCCGGATCCTCGACGGCGGCCACGACCTCGGCAACCACACCTTCCACCACCTCGGCATCAACGACATGTCCGAGGCCGACGCCCGGGCCGAGATCGACGGCTGCGCCGAGCGGCTGAGGCGGCTCACCGGCTCGATCGGCAGCTGGTTCCGGCCCTCGCGCGCCGCGCGCGCCACACCGCTCGTCGAGCGGCTGGCCCGTGCCGCCGGCTATCCGCACGTCCTGTCCTACGACGTCGACGCCCTCGACTTCACCTCGCCCGGCGCCCCCGCCGTCACCCGCAAGGTCCTCGGCGAGATCCGCAACGGGTCCGTGGTGAGCCTGCACTTCGGGTACGCCGACACGGTCGCCGCCCTCCCCGCCGTACTGGAAGAACTCGACCGCCGCGGCCTGGCCGCCGTGACCACCACGGAGTTGTTCAGCTGATGCAGCGCACGAATCTCGTCAAGCACGCCCTGGCCGTGGGCGCCGCCCTCGTCGCCCTCGCCGCCTGCGGCACCGAGACCAAGGACCAGGCCCCCTCGGAACACGGCACCACCAAGGCCGCCGTCCCCGCCCCGCCGAAGAAGAAGCCCGTCCAGGGACTGCCGGGCATGCCGCCGGTCCTCGACCCGCAGGACGTCTACGCCGCCGACCGGCCGAACAAGCTCTCCCCGGTAGTCAAGGACTTCCCGTCCAGGGTCTACGTCCCCAACACCGAGTCCGACACGGTCTCCGTCATCGACCCGAAGACGTACAAGATCATCGAGACGATCCGTGTCGGACGCCAGCCCCAACACGTCGTCCCCTCCTGGGACATGAAGACCCTCTGGGTGAACAACAACCGCGGCCACACGCTCACCCCCATCGACCCGAGGACGGGGAAGGCGGGCAAGCCGGTCGAGGTGCACGACCCGTACAACCTCTACTTCACGCCCAACGGCAAGTACGCCGTCGTGATGGCCTCACTCGACCGCGAACTCGTCTTCCGCGACCCGCACACCATGAAGCGGATCAAGACCGAACCGGTCACCTGCTACGGCGTCAACCACGCCGACTTCTCCCGCGACGGCAAGTACTTCATCGTCTCCTGCGAGTTCAGCGGCGAACTGCTCAAGGTCGACACCGAGAAGATGAAGGTGATCGGGCAGCAGAAACTCCCCTTCAAGGGCGCCATGCCGCAGGACGTGAAGATCTCGCCCGACGGGAAGCGCTTCTACGTCGCCGACATGATGGCCGACGGCATGTGGGTCCTGGACGGCGACAAGTTCGACCAGCCGAAGCTGCTGCCCACCGGAAAGGGCTGCCACGGTCTGTACGTCAGCCGCGACTCCCGCGAGATGTACGTCTCCAACCGCGGCGAGGGAACCGTCTCCGTCTGGGACTTCGACCAGGACAAGGTCACCAGGAAGTGGCATCTGCCCGACGGCGGCAGCCCCGACATGGGCGGTGTCTCGGCGGACGGCAAGGTGCTGTGGCTGTCGGGGCGTTACGACGCCGAGGTCTACGCCATCGACACCCGTACCGGCAGGCAGCTGGCCCGGATCCCGGTCGGCAGCGGCCCGCACGGGCTCGCGGTGTATCCGCAGCCGGGGCGGTACTCGCTCGGCCACACCGGCATCTTCCGCTGACACCGGTTCAGTTGACACGCCGCCGTACGAGGGGGGAGTCCGCGGGTCCGCCGAGCAGCAGCGCCTCCGCGCCGACGGGACGATAGCCCGCCGCCTGGAACGCCCGTGTGCTGCGGGCGTTCCCGGGGGCGACCTGGGCCCACAGCGGCTCCTCGACGAGATGCCGGGCGGCGGTCAGGAGCAGGCGCCCCAGCCCTCGGTGCCGTACCGCCTCGTCCACCTCCAGCGAGACCTCCAGCCGGCCGCCGATCCCGCGCCCGGCCACCAGCACACCGCCGTCGGTCGTCCAGGCCCGTACGTCGTCACGGCGGCGGCGGGCGTACGTGATGCGCGGGTGCTCGGCGTCCTCGATCTCACTCAGCGCGAGCGGAGGCCGCCCCGGCAGCGGCGAGCCGACGAACATCGCGTCGATGGTCTCGGCCGTCCGCCCCGTCCGCGCCATGAAGGCCGCCAGGAACCCCGGGTTCATGGTCGCGGCCAGCGGATCGCACTCCAGGGCCGCCAGTGTGTCGTGCACCCACCGCGGATCCTCGTCCGTGAAGACGACGGAGTGCGCGGTGAAGGCGAGCACGCCCGCGTCCCGGGCGGAAGCCTGCGGCACGACGGTCGTCCGGCCGTCCGGCGGCGGGAAGACACCGAGGGCGGCCGCGTCGAGAATGTCCCGGAGAGTCTCCACCGCACCCGCTCCTTGAGTCTCCACCCACTGGAAGGCCCAGACTCGCAGACATGATCGACGACGGCACCGGACTTCTCACCATCGGCGAGCTGGCGAGGGCCACCGGCCTGACCGTCCGGACCATCCGTTACTGGTCCGACGAGGGCGTACTCGCGCCGGTGACCCGCTCGGACGGCGGCTACCGCCTCTACGACGCGGAGTGCGCCGCCCGCCTCGAACTGATCCGCACCCTGCGCGAGCTGGGCCTCGGCCTGGTGGACGTGCGCAAGGTGCTGGACGGGGAGCGGACGGTGGCGGAGGTCGCGGCGGCGCACGTGGTGGCGCTCGACGCGCAGATCTCTTCGCTGCGGGTGACCCGTGCGGTGCTGTCGACCGTTGCGCGACGCGGCTCGACCGCGGAGGAGATGACTCTGATGAACAAACTGGCGCGGCTGTCGGCCGCGGAGCGGCGCAGGATCGTCGAGGACTTCATGGCGGAGATCTTCGAGGGGCTCGACACGGCGGATCCCGACATCCGCACCCGGCTGCGGTTCGCCGGGGCGGCCAATCTGCCGGCCGACCCCAGCCCCGAGCAGGTGGACGCGTGGGTGGAGCTGGCCGAACTCATCCAGGACCCGGAGTTCCGGGCGCTCATGCGCAGGGCCATCGAGTTCAACGCCGCGGACCGGGGTCCTGACGTCCCCGCCGGGACGTCGCTGTGGTTCATGAGCCGGCTCATCCAGCTGGCGGGGGAGGCACGGCGGCGCGGGCTCGCCCCCGCGGCCCCGGAGGCGGACGGTCTCCTGGCCGGCCTGCTCGGGGACGCCGACCGGGCCGAGGTGCTCAAGCGTCTGGAGGCGGGAACGAACCTGCGGCTCGCCCGCTACCGCGAGCTGTCGGCCGTCGTGAACGGCCTCGAACCCCAGCCGTCGTACGAGGAGGAGTTCGCGTGGGTGGTCGCCGCGCTGCGCGCTCGGACCGCCGGATAACCTGACCTCCGTCAGCAAGACGGCAAGGAACGACGAAAAAGGGGCGGATCGGTGGCGGACATCGACGAGGCACGCAAGCATTTCGAGCGGATCGACACGGACGGTGACGGCTTCATCACCGCTGCCGAGTTCAAGACCGCCCTCGCCCAGGAAGGCGACTGGAACGTCACCGAGTCGGTCGCCGAGGTGATCATCAAGGCCCGCGACATCGACGGCGACAAGCAGCTGTCCTTCGACGAGTTCTGGGCGTACCTGAGCAAGTGACGTACGCGTAAGGGGCGCCCGGCTTTGACGCCGGGCGCCCCCTTCGCGGGTTAGGACGCTTCCCTGCGGTACTGCCCCGGCGCCACCCCGTACTCCCTCTTGAAGGCCTTGGCGAAGGCGAACTCCGAGGTGTAGCCGGCGCGTTGGGCGACCAGGCGCAGGGGGAGGTCGTCCGCGCGGAGCAGCCGGCCGGCGGTCGTCATGCGCCACCACGTCAGATACGTCAGCGGCGGGCGCCCCACGAGCGCGGTGAACCGTCGGGCGAAGGCCGCCCGGGACAGGCCGCCGTGGGCGCCGAGTTCCTCCACCGTCCAGGGGCGGTCCGGGGCGGTGTGGATGGCCTGGAGTGCCGCCGCCACCGCGGGGTCGGCGAGCGCGGCGGCCCAGCCGGTGGGGTGCCCGCCGGTGCGCGCCTCGCCCTGCCACCAGGCGCGCAGGATGTAGAGCAGCAGGGTGTCCAGGAGCGAGGAGACGATGGTGTCCGACCCCGGCTGCGGCTCCGCCAGTTCCGCGCCCAGCAGCTCCACCGCCGCCCGCAACGACCGGTGGGTGCCGACCCTGGCGGGCAGATGCACCACCTCCGGCAGCTCGGACAGCAGGGGATGCGCCCGGCTGCGGTCCAGCCAATAGGCGCCGCACAGCATGACGGTGTCCGGGGCCGCCGTGGACTCCCTTGCGGGCGCGGGGGGTTCGGGCACGCTCCCGTCCGGGTTGAGCCGTACGACATCCGGCTCCACGTCCAGCGCGCTCGCCAGCACGTACCCCCGCCCGTGCGCCAGGAACACCACGTCCCCCGGTCCGAGCGCCACCGGCTCGCCCACCGCGGGGATCAGCCAGGCGGACCCCCGCAGCACCACATGGAATCCGGCGCCCGCCGAGTCCTCGATCCGCATCCCCCAGGGCGCGTACTTGTCCCGGCGCCCCGAGTGCGGCCGGCCGGCGCGCATCGCGGCGATCGCGTCGCTGAGTACGTCCATGCCCCCAACGGTAGCCGGGAGTTGGGAGGGAGAGACGTACGGACAGGAAAGGGAGACCGATGGACATGGATCGTCTCGCCCCGGGCTCCTAGCGTGGACGCCATGTCAACCACCGCACGTACCGTGCTCTTTCATGAAATCGGCGGACCCGACGTACTGGAGATCGAGGACGTGACCGTGCCCGCGCCGGGCCCCGGTCAGGTCGCCGTGCGCGTCGAGGCGTTGGGCCTCAACCGCGCCGAGGCCCTCTTCCGTTCGGGCGCCTACTACTACCAGCCCGCCCTCCCCGCCTCCCGCCTCGGCTACGAGGCCTCCGGTGTCGTCGAGGCGATCGGCGAGGGCGTCACCGAACTGGCCGTAGGCGACCCGGTGATGACCGGGCCCGGCATCGAGATGAGCGCACAGGGGGTGTACGCGGAGCGGGTCGTGCTGCCCGGGAGCACGGTGCTGTCCCGCCCCGCATCCGTGGACGCCGTCACGGGGGCGGCGTCCTGGCTGACGTACACCACGGCGTACGGCGGCCTCCTGGAGACGGCCGGCCTGCGCCCCGGCGACCACGTCCTGATCACGGGCGCCTCCAGCGGGGTCGGCACCGCGGCGATCCAGGTCGCACGGCGCATCGGCGCGATTCCGCTGGTGACGACGCGTACGGAGGCGAAGCGGCAAGGGCTGCTGGACGCGGGGGCGGCGGAGGTGATCGTCTCCGGGGGCGACGCCGAGACGGTGGCCAAGGAGGCCAGGCGGCTCACCGGAGGCCGGGGCGTCGAGGTGATCTTCGACGCGATCGGCGGACCCGGTTTCCGTCCGCTGGCCGAGGCGCTCGCGGAGGGCGGAAGGGTCCTGGCCTACGGCTGGCTGGACCGCCGCCCCGCCGAGATCCCCTGGAACTGGCCGTTCACGATCCACACGTACGCCAACATGACCCTCACCGCGACCCCGGGGGGCCGCCGCCGCTCCACGGCTTTCCTCGACGCGGGGCTGGCCGACGGGGGGTTCCGGCCCGTGGTGGCCGAGGTCTTCGACGGGCTGGACCGGATCCGGGACGCCCATCGCCTGATGGAGTCGAACCGGCACACGGGGAAGATCGTCGTACGGATCTGAGGCCACCCGGAATACCCCCCGGCCCTCCCGGGTTGGCCCTGATCAGACGTATGCACATGCATCGAACTTGAAGGGTCAGTCATGAAGATCGGCATCATCGGCGCGGGACACATCGGCGGCAACCTCACCCGCAGGCTCACCGCCCTCGGCCACGAGGTGTCCGTCGCGAACTCCCGCGGCCCGCACACCCTCACCGAGCTGGCGAAGGAGACGGGTGCGACGCCCGTCCCGGTGGCGGAGGCGGCACGCGGCGCGGAGGTCGTCGTCGTCACGATCCCGCTCAAGGCGATCCCGGACCTGCCGTCGGGCCTCTTCGCCGAGGCGGCCGACGGGGCCGCGGTCATCGACACCGGCAACTACTACCCCCGCCAGCGCGACGGCCGGATCGCCGCGATCGAGGACGAGGGCCTCACGGAGAGCCGCTGGACGGAACAGCACCTCGGCCATCCCGTGATCAAGGCCTTCAACGGCACCTACGCCCAGGACATCCTCGACCGCCACCGCCCGGCCGGCACCCCCGACCGCCAGGCCCTCCCGGTCGCGGGCGACGACGCGGCGGCCAAGGCGAAGGTCCGCGCCCTCATCGACGAGCTCGGCTTCGACACGGTCGACGCGGGCGGCCTCGACGAGTCCTGGCGCCAGCAGCCGGACACTCCGGTGTACGGACTCCAGGAGGGCGCCGAGGCGGTCACGAAGGCGCTGGCGGAGGCGAGCCCGGAGCGCAAGCCGGAGTTCCGCGCCTGAGCGCAGCGTCAGACGATCTCCAGCGGCCGGTGCGGCCCGTCGGGAAGCTCGACCTTGATGGCATCCCCGGGCCGCACGACGCCGCCTTCGAGAACGACACTCATGATCCCGGACCTGAAGCGCACCGCGCCGCTCTCGTCCCGCCCGACGACCTGCTTCATCAGCCCTTTCTGGAAGGTGTCGATCTGCGCACAGGGATTCCGCAGCCCGGTCACCTCGACCACCGCCCGCGCCCCCAGACGCAGCCGAGTCCCCACGGGCAGCCCCAGCAGATCGATCCCCCGAGTGGTCACGTTCTCCCCGAGCTCCCCGGCACCCACCTCGAACCCGGCCTCCCGCACCTCCTCGAACAACTCCTCGTGAATGAGGTGCACCTGCCGCAGATTCGGCTGCGAAGGATCCTTCTCCATCCGGAACCGATGCTTCACGGTCTCCCCGGCATGCACGTCCCCCTCGACCCCGAGCCCGGCGATCAGCGTGACGCTCTCCCGGTTCGGCTTGGTGAACGAATACGTCCCATTGCTGCTGACCGCAGCGACTGTCCCACCCATGCCGAGCAGCATAAACAGGAGTCAGGCGCTGTCCGCCCACTCCCGCAGCGCGGCCTTGCTCGCGAAGTCCGCGACGTTCTTGTCCACCGGATCGTCGGTGTACTGGTGGAAGAGCCACTTCGCCTTGATGCGAGGTTCGCCGGCCGTCACGTAGTCGGCGATCCACAGGGCGTCGCCGGCATAGGAAGTCTTGTCGATGTTCAGCCAAAAGTTGCGGTTGCAGTAGAGGACGACCCGGTTGTTCGGCCGCAGCTCCCGCACCTTCCGGATGAACCGGTCCTTCTCCGCGTTGCTCGCGTGCGTCCCCTCGCCGGTCGTCTCCCAGTCCACCGCGAGAAGGTCGCCCGCCCGCTCCGGCGCCTTGCTCACGAAGTACTCCGCCTGGGCGGTGAGGTTGCCGGGCCAGAGGAAGTGGTAGTAGCCGACGACCAGCCCGGCGTCACGCGCCGTCTTCGTCTGGGCGGCCAGTCTGGGGTTGGTGTACGTACGGCCCTCCGTCGCCTTGACGAAGACGAAGGAGAGGCCGTCCGTGTCGTAGGAGGAGGACTGGTGGGCGCTCACGTCTATGCCGCGCAGCATAGGGGGACTCCCTGAAGTGCTATGGGTGGGACAGGAGTTGATGCACATCCCACCTTGGCACGGGGATCACCCCGCGCGTGTGGAGATCCTGCGCTCAGAATCCGCCGCGGCTCCATGACGGGGAGATTGCGGAGCCGGCGATGGGCGTGGAATCGGGGCGTCGCCATCTTGTCTTCGTCCTGTGCATACGCGGCAGGCTGCCGCAGCGCCCGGGCTGATGCGGCTGGCCGGCACCGCTTACCAATTCCGACACGAGAGCCTCCGAGACTGGCTCGACCGGAATCCCGCTCCGTCACCGGCCCGCGCCTGAGAGACGCTTGGCGGTCGAGAACGCGGGTCTGGTCGGTCCCTCCGGGAAGCCACTCGGGAGAGGTGAGCGGCTTCCCGGAGGGCAGCGGCCTACAGGGACACCGGGTTCTCCCAGCTCCATGCGGTCAGGTGGCGGTTGAAGTAGCTGTTGGGTGCGGTGACCGCCCCGTCGTCGAGGCCGTTGAGGGCGCTGGTGTACGCCTTGAACGTGGCTACCGAGCGGGTGAGGCAGTTGTTGGTGGCCCAGGCGTAGTCGGTGCTCATGAGCTGCCGGAACTTGGCGACGGCGTTACCGGGGGAGCCGTTCGGCGTGTTGACGCACCGAAAGCGTTGGTAGGGATCGTTGTTCAGCCGTTGGGCGCTGAAGTGCTTGAGCATGCTGTTGACGTCCTCGGGGCCACGCAGCCAGTTGCCGGCGAAGCCTTTCGAGCTCTTGGTCTCGGTGGCGCCGGAGTACCAGCGGCCTGATCCGTCCATGACGGCCCAGCCGACGTGGCCCAGGCCGAACACGGCGGTGGGGGACACGAACAGGCAGGCCCGCCCGTTTCCGGCAGCCTCGGTGGGTTCGGCGGCCCGAGCAGGGCCCGTCGCCACGAGCGCCGTGGTCAGCGCGGTGATGCCGAGGGCGAGTGCGGTGATGATGCGGAAGCGCAAGGATCGCTCCTTGGGGAGAGGTTGATGTACGGGGGGATCCGCGGCAGTCAGGACCGAGCCGTCTGCGGCGAGGGAGCGGGCGCGGCACCGGCCCGGGCTGTACGCCGTGGTGGGATGCCGCGCCCGTCCCTCGGTCAGCCGCGGACCTTGTGGAACCAGAGGCCGACGGTGGTGCCGCCGGTGAACACCGCACAGACGTGCCGGTCGTACCGGTTGCGGTTGTACGGGTGGGAGTACGCGTAGCTGTTGCACGCGTCGAAGGTCCAGAACCAGGTCTGGTACTCGTAGCAGGGGTTGACGTTGCCGTTGTCGGCGCAGTCCGGCTTCGGCGAGGCCAGGGGGCCCGCGGCCGCGGCCGGCTGCGGCTGGACGGTCGGCGCCGCGGTCGCGGGTGCCGTGGCGGCGAGCGGCGTCACGAGTCCTGCCATGAGCGCGGCGGTGGCCAGTAGCCGGCGGGGCCTGAGGGTGTTGCAGAGCATCACGTCGTCCTCCTGTGGGGAGCTGCCACGGCCCGGTGCCGTGGTCCGGTCGGGCCGTGCGGCCCGCTGCGACCGATGTTTCGGCCGCGGGCTCCAGGGGCGGAAGGGGTTGCCGGTTTCCTCCTCGTCCGGGTACCTGGAAACCCGCCACGACCTGCGGTGTTTCACCCGTGGTGATCGGTTCTCCCGGTGGCGTCACTGCTCCGTTCGGGCGTCGTTGAAGGGGCAGGGGCGGAGCGTGGGTGCGTGCCGCTGGGCGGTCGGGAGGGTGCGCGGTGGATTCGGAAGAGGACGAGGTCCCGTCCGGCGATCTCACGTTCGGGGCGGAGCTGCGTCGGCTGCGCCAGGCCGCGGGACTGTCCTTGGCGGGGCTCGCCGACAGGCTCAAGACCGGCAAGGGGTACCTCAGCCGCCTGGAGCGCGGACTGCAGCGGCCGAGCGAGGCGTTCGCCCGGGCCTGCGATCAGGCGCTCGGAGCCGACCACGCCCTCCTCGCGCTGGCGGTGGGGCCGGGTACCGGGCAGTGCCCGTATCCCGGTCTGACGTCGTTTCGTAGGGAGGACGCGCGCTGGTTCTTCGGCCGGGAGCGGGCGGTCGCCGATCTGCTCGGGCTGCTGGCCGATCCCTGCACCGCCGGACACCCCGCAGTGGTGATCGGCCCGTCCGGGATCGGCAAGTCGTCGCTGCTCCGGGCGGGGCTGGCCGCGGCGGTCGCCCGTGGGGCGCTGCCCGAGAGCCGGCCCGGCACCCCGGCCGTGGGGTATCTGACGCCCACCGCACGGCCGTTGGAGCAGCTGCATGCCTGGGGTGAGGGGCTGTCACCGGACTCGTACTCCCTGGTCATCGTCGACCAGTTCGAGGAGCTGTTCGCACTCTGCGCGGAGGAGAGCGAGCGCGCCGAGTTCATCGGCGAACTGTGCGGGCTGGCGGCCGGTGGTCTACCGGTCGCCATCGGTCTGCGGGCCGACTTCTACGGTCACTGTCTCGCCCATCCGCCACTGCTCGCCGCGCTGCGGGCGCGCACGCTGCCGCTCGGTCCGATGGGGCACGGCGAGCTCCGGCAGGCGATCATCGAGCCGGCCGCCGCCGCGGGGCTCGCGTTGCAGCCGGGTCTGGTGGAGGTCCTGCTGCGCGACCTCGGTGCCGTCGGCAGCAGCGGGATGTGCGAGGCCGCGGCGCTGCCCCTGCTCTCCCACGCTCTGCGCGCGACCTGGCAGCAACGTGTGGACGGCACTCTCACCGTGGACGGCTACGAACGGACCGGGGGTGTGCATGGCGCGGTCGCCGCGACGGCCGAGCGGGTCCACGGACGACTGCCCCGGCAACAGCAGGACATCGCGTGCGGGCTGCTGCTGAACCTGGTGCACGTGGGGGAGGGGTCGGACGACACCCGCAGCCGGTCCGGACGGGACGAGCTGATCGAGCTGACGGCGGCGGGCGTTGCGGGTGCCCGGGCGGAAGACGTCGCCTCGGTCGTGGAGGCTTTCACGCGTGCGCGTCTGCTGACGGCCGACGCCGACCATGTGGAGATCAGCCACGAGGCGCTGCTGTGGGCCTGGCCGCGACTGCGAGAGTGGATCGACGGTGACCGGGCCCGGCTCAGGCTTCACCAGCGGCTCACCGAAGCGGCCCGTGTCTGGCACGAGGAGGGCAGGGACGACTCCCTGCTGCTACGCGGGGCCCGGCTCGCCACTGTCTCGGACTGGCTGGACGAGCAGGCTGGAGCACATCCCGTCCTGCGCTCGGTGGAACGCGAGTTCCTGCACGCCTGCCGGGTGCACGAGGAGGCCGCGCGCGCGGCCGAGCGCCGCCGCAACCGCAGGCTGCGACGGCTGGTGGGGGCGCTGGCGGTGTTCCTGGCCGTCGCGTTGGTGAGCGGACTGCTCGCGGTGCTGAAGTCCCATGAGGCCGAGCGGCGCACGGACGAGGCCAGGGGCCAGCAGCACCGGGCGCTGGCCGCGCTGCTGTCCAACGAGGCGGCTCGACTGGCCGACGCCCGGCCGGAGGTCTCCGCCCTGCTCGCGACGGCGGCGTACCAGCATGATCGGACCGCGCAGTCCCTGGGGGCGCTGCTCAGCACACAGGCCCAGGGATTTCTCGGCCGGTTGTCCGCTCCCGCGCACCAGGACATGTTGTGGTCGGCGAGCCTCAGCGACGACGGCCGCACCCTCGCCGGCAGCGACAACAGCGGACGGGTCGTGGTGTGGGACGTCCGCCGCCGCAAGCCCATCCAGGTGTTCGACAGTCTCCCCGAGAAGGTGCACGCCGCCGCCATCAGTCCGGACGGCACCAAGGCCGCGGGCATCGGCCTGGGCGGGACCCTCTGGCTGTGGGACGCCCGGTCCGGACGACAACTGGCCAGTGCGGCCGTACTGCCCAGCGGTTCCGCGTCGCTGGGCGTGCTGGAGTTCAGCAGGGACGGCAGCCTCGTGGCCGTGGCCGGGGCGGCGAGTGCTGAAGTCAGGCTGGTCGACGGGCTCAAGGAGATCGGTTCCCTGCCCTCGACGGCTCCCGTCAAGGGGCTGGCTCTCCACCCCGACGGCAGGACGGTGGCCGGTGCCGGAGAGGACGGGAAGGTTCGGGTGTGGCGGCGGTCGGCCGACGGCTCCGCCGCTACCGCGCGTGAACTCGACGGCGGAACAAGGAATCTGTTCACCACCGCCTTCAACCGGGACGGCACCCTGTTGGCCGCCGCGGGCCGGGACGGAGTCATCCGGCTCTGGCGCACGTCCGACTGGAAACCCGCGGGAGCACTCGAAGGGCACCACGGCGAAGTCTGGCGGATCGCCTTCCGCCCGGACGGGCAGGTGCTGGCTTCGGCCGGCGAGGACCAGCAGGTCATGCTGTGGGACATCAGCACGCGTCGCAGGCTCGCCTCACTGGGCGGCCACACCGCCTCGGCCCACACCGTGTCCTTCTCCCTCGACGGCAGGCTGGCCAGTGGCAGCAGCGATCAGACCATCGCCCTCTGGGACACCACCGGCTGGATCAGCGACGGCTGCGCCACCGGCGGCGAACCAGCCCGGGCGGCGGCCTACGGCCCTGGCGGCGTGGCCGTCGGCAGCGGCGACACCATCACATTCCGTCGCTCGGGCCGGTGCCACACGCTGCGCCTGACGGCGGGCCCGGTGCGGGGTCTGGCCCGTGGCGCACAGTTGGTCGCCGTCGGGGGCGACGCCGGTGCGTTCCGCGTCTGGGACCCACGACGCCCCGGCAGACCTTTCACCCTCGACCCACGCACGAAAGCGGACGGCTATCGCTACCAGTACGGCGTGGCCGTGAGCCCTGATGACGCCTTCGTGGCCGTCGGCGGCTACAGCAACCTGATCCGGTCATGGAACATGTCCGCCGGCCACCCCGTTCCCCTTCGGACCTGGGCCGCGGGCGGGACCGTCTGGGCACTCGCCTTCAGCCCCGATCACCGGACACTGGCCGTCGGCGCCGACTGCGTCGTCGAGTTCGCCCGGCTCGGCGGTATCGCGGGTCCACAGCGCTTCGCGTTCTTCTCCACCCCGGTGACCGCCCTCGCCTACGGCGACGGCGGCCGTACGCTCGCCGTGGGCTCCCAGGACGGCACCGTGGAACTCTGGGACGTATCCGGGCACAGTCGGACCCTCACTCTGACGCCCCATCAAGGAGCCATCCGCGCACTGCACTTCGCGCCGAACGGCAACCGGATGGCCGTCGTCGGAGAACTCGGATCGGTGCGCTGGTGGGCACTGGACCCCGACCGGGCGCTGAGCCGCGCTTGCCGGACCGCCTCGGCACCGAGCCCGCAGGAGTGGCAACGCCTGCTCCCCGACGTGGACCGCACGCAGGTCCTGCGGGCCTCCCCGTGCCGGGCCGCGTAGCCGATGCCGGTGGCGGTCATGGGTCCGGGGCCACCCGTGCGAGTGGCCCCGGACGTGGTCTCATGCCGGGTCCGACTCGATGAACTGCAGCACTCCCAGCATGTGGTCCGGCAGCGCCTCGGTATCCGTGCCGTAGGGGGAGAACGACGCCTCCACCCCGACCCAGCCCCGGAACTCTCCTGAATCGTCCAGGACTTGCAGCAACGGCTTCACGTGGGAGTTGCCGCTGTGGCACAACTGTCCGTGCTTCGCGGTGAGGCAGGTGCACCAGTGCCACCACGTGTCACGCCGGTCATGGTTGTCGACGCGTGCGAGGTAGTACTGGATCGAGGTGTCCCGCGAGCCCTTGCAATCGCACGGACTCGAACTGGGCTGGTACCGCGTCATGCACCAGGAAGGGGTCTTGCAGCGCCGGTAGTCCCCCTGCTTGAACGGGCTCGACTTCATGCCGGCCCTGACGCGCGTCCTCTGATCCCAGGACCAGCCCGCCAGAGGCAGCGCACGCGGGGACTCGTGCACGCTGGACATGGCGCGCCGCGTGCTCAGCTCCGCCTTGCTGCCGTACGCGTAACCGTCAGTGGCGTCACCCGAGTTGCGGAAGGCCAGGCGAACGAGGCCCCGTAGGGGCTGTACGGACCACTCCTCCGTCGACTGCGGTGCCCAGACGATGTGTACGACGGAACCGGACCGCATCTCGAAGGTGCCACGGCGGAACTCGGGGGCCTTGCCGGTGAAACCGGCCGCCGTCTTGACCGGGCAGGGGCGGGAGCCGGGCTTGGTGAGGGAACCCGGAGCGCAGTCGACCCCGTTCGGCTCGGCCCCGACGGGCACCCGTACGGGGGGGCTTCGGGCGGCGCCAAAGTTGCCTCTGTCGCCGGGCAGTTGATGCGGCGGGTCGGCGGAGCCCGGTGTGATGGCCGCCGCTGCCGTCACCAAGGTGAGGAGCAGCGCCTGAAGAGATCGGATCATGAACCGAGTCGACAGTACGGCGGCGGTCGGTGAGGGCCGCCACAACGGAGGTCGCCCGGTTCACGGGAGTGCATGACGGCTCACACCCGGGACGGCGCGCCCCTGGCCACGGCGCCGCAGTCACCCGGCCGCGCGGAGAGACGCGAACGTGCGGGTCAGGGCCCGTCGCCTCAGCACTCGATGATGTTCACGGCCAGCCCGCCGCGGGCCGTCTCCTTGTACTTGACCGACATGTCCGCGCCGGTCTCCTTCATGGTCTTGATGACCTTGTCCAGGGACACCTTGTGCGAGCCGTCCCCGCGCATCGCCATCCGTGCCGCGGTGACCGCTTTGACCGCGGCCATGCCGTTGCGTTCGATGCAGGGGATCTGGACGAGGCCGCCGACGGGGTCGCACGTGAGACCCAGGTTGTGCTCCATGCCGATCTCGGCGGCGTTCTCGACCTGCTCCGGGGAGCCGCCGAGGACCTCCGCGAGCGCGCCGGCGGCCATCGAGCAGGCGGAGCCGACCTCGCCCTGGCAGCCGACCTCGGCGCCGGAGATGGAGGCGTTCTCCTTGAAGAGCATGCCGATCGCGCCCGCGGCGAGCATGAAGCGGACGATGCCGTCCTCGTCGGCGCCCGGCACGAAGTTGATGTAGTAGTGGAGGACGGCCGGGATGATGCCGGCAGCGCCGTTCGTCGGGGCGGTGACGACCCGTCCGCCCGCCGCGTTCTCCTCGTTCACCGCCATCGCGTAGAGCGTGATCCACTCCATCGAGTGCGCCAACGGATCGCCCTCCGCCCGCAGTTGGCGTGCCGTGACGGCCGCGCGGCGCTTGACCCGCAGCCCGCCCGGGAGGATGCCCTCCCGTGACATGCCCCGCGAGACGCACGCCTGCATGACCCGCCAGATCTCCAGCAGGCCCGCGCGGATCTCCTCCTCGGTGCGCCAGGCGCGCTCGTTCTCCAGCATCAGCGAGGAGATCGAAAGGCCCGTCTCCCGGGTCACGCGCAGCAGTTCGTCGCCGGAGCGGAAGGAGTACTTCAGGACGGTGTCGTCCAGCTTGATGCGGTCCTCGCCGACCGCGTCCTCGTCGACGACGAAACCGCCGCCGACCGAGTAGTACGTCTTGGACAGCAGCTCCGCACCCGCCGCGTCGTACGCCCACAGCGTCATGCCGTTCGCGTGGTACGGGAGTGTCTTACGGCGGTGCAGGACGAGGTCGTCGTCGAAGGAGAACGGGATCTCGTGCTCACCGAGCAGCTTCAGGAGCCCCGCGTCCTTGATCGCCGACACCCGCTCGTCCGCCCCCTCCACGTCGACCGTGCGGGGAGAGGCTCCTTCGAGTCCCAGCAGCACCGCCTTGGGGGTGCCGTGGCCATGGCCGGTCGCGCCCAGGGAGCCGTAGAGCTCCGAGCGGACCGAGGCGACGTCGGGCAGCAGGCCCTCGTTGCGCAGACGGCGGGCGAACATACGGGCCGCACGCATCGGGCCGACCGTGTGCGAGCTCGACGGGCCGATGCCGATCGAGAACAGGTCGAAGACCGAGATGGCCACGGGAACTCCTTGCGAAAGGGTGGGGGCACACGTCATCGGGTGCCCCCACCAGGGAACTACTTGTTCAGGCCGGGGTACAGCGGGTGCTTGTCGGCCAGTGCCTTGACCCGGGACTTGAGGTCTTCGGCGTCGTAGGACGGCTTCAGTGCCGACGCGATGACGTCGGCGACCTCGGTGAAGTCCTCGGCGGTGAAGCCGCGGGTGGCGAGCGCGGGGGTGCCGATGCGCAGGCCGGAGGTGACCATCGGGGGG
>NZ_JABERD010000216.1 GCF_013044505.1 Streptomyces sp. S3(2020)
GGCCGGGGGCTAGGTATACGGATCTTCCTACGGGTCTTCGCCGAAGCCGCCCGCGTCCGGTCCCGGGTCCGGGCAGCCTGGAATCGCCGCCCGGGGGACGCGCGCACCGGACGCCCGACAGCGAAACCGCACGCTGTCATGGCAGGGCGCCCGATGCCGCGCGCCCTCCGGACGGCACAGGTGAAGAGGGGCTGCCCCTGGTCGGCGGGGCAGCCCCGGCCGTCACCCCGTCACACGTGTCCCAGGCCGCCGCTGCCGAAGGACCCGCTGGACCCGGGCCGCCAGCGCTTCCGCTGCTGGTCCTCGCCCCGTTTACTGCCCTGCTGGAGCTGGTACGGCATGAGCCGCTCCCGCTCCGCGAGCGGGACCACGTTCGGCTCCCGCATCTCCCTGATCTCGTGGACCGCGCCGGTGCTGGGAAGGTGGGGCTGCTCGTCCGGGCGAGGCCTGACCAGTTCCCGGTCCTGCACCCGCATGCCGAACTGCACGGCCCAGATCAGCGCACCGGCGAGGACCGCGCCACCGACGAAAGCGGCGATCACGTTGAGCACATCGCTCCCCGCGGCCGCGATTGCAAACGCTGCCGTACTCATATCCCAATTATCGCCGAAATCGCCCGGAAAGGCGCTGGGAGAGGGGGCCGGGAATCCGGGAACTCGGGTATTCGCCATTCCGTTGCCAACTAAAGGAACAGTAAACGGAGTTGGATTTCACGGAGGTCTCCACCATGGTCCAAGAACCGAGCCGCAGAGCCGTCCTCGGTGGCGCCGCGGCACTGGCCGCGCTGGCGGTGACGGCCGCCCCCGCCACCGCGCGGGCCGCCGCCTGGCCCACCGAGTTCCCGCTGCCGAACGGCTGGCTGCCCGAGGGCATCGCGATCGGCTCGAAGCCGTACGCCTACTTCGGCTCCCGCGGCAACGGCGGCATCTACCGCGTCGACCTGCGCACCGGCGAGGGCAGGATCCTCTACGCCGGAGCCACCGGCCAGATAGCCGTCGGCCTGAAGATCGACCGCGACGGCCTGCTGTACGTCGCGGGCAACACCGGCGTCGCCCGCGTCCACGACTCGCGCACCGGCGACGTCGTCCGCACCTTCCAACTGAGCGAGGCCACCGGCCACTTCGTCAACGACGTCACCCTGCTCGGTGACCGCGCCTGGTTCACCGACTCCCGCGCCGCCCAGCTCTACAGCGTCCCCCGCGGCCGCGCGGGCGCCGTCCGCACCCTCCCGCTCACCGGCGACTGGACGCAGCTCCCCGACGTCAACAACGCCAACGGCATCGTGGACACCCCGGACGGCCGCGGCCTGATCGTCGTCAAGTCCACGCCCGGTGAGCTCCACCGCGTCAGCCCGAGGACCGGGGCCGCCACGAGGATCACGCTGGTCGGCCAGGACACCGTCGTCAACGGCGACGGCCTGTGGCGCATCGGTCGCACGCTGTACGTCGTCCAGAACCGTCTCAACCTGGTGAGCGTCTGGGACCTGGACGCGAAGGCCACCACCGCGACCCTGCGCACCACGATCACCGACCCCCGCTTCGACGTACCGACCACCGCCGCCCGCTTCGGGGACCGGCTGTACCTGGTCAACGCCCGCTTCACGACCCCGCCGACACCGGAGACGACGTACGACGCCGTCGCCGTGTCCCTGTGACACCCCTGGCATGAGTCCGCCCCCTCCGGCGCGGCCGGAGGGGGCGAACGTCCGCACGTCCGGCGTCAGTTGACGGTACGGCCCCGTCGGTATGCCACCCAGCCGGCGCCCGTCAGGGCGGCCGCGAGGACGGCGACGGACAGGACGGTCACGCCGGTGGAGGCGAGGCTGCCGCCGGTGGTGGTGGATCCGGTGGTGGACGTCCCCGTGCCGGTGCCGCCGGTGGTGCCGCCCGAGCCGGAGCCGGCGGAAGCCGAGGCCGATGCGTCCGGGGTGGCCGTGCCGTCGTCCGTGCCGGTCTCGTCGTCCGTGTCGACCGGGTCCTGGCCGACGAAGGCGACCGGGACCTTCACGTCCTGGGAGCGGTCGCCGGAGAGGGTGTGGTCGGCGCGGGTGACCAGGACGCACTTCGCCTCGAAGCAGTCCGTGAACTCGTCCTTGGCGTCCACGGTGAGCTCGACCGCGAAGGAACCGCCGTCCTCGTACGGGGTCGCCAGGTCCTCGCCGTAGTCCGGCGGGTTGGAGGAGATCCACGCCGAGGAGTGGGACTCGCCGGTCATGTCGACGCCGCCGACGCACGGGGTGGGCAGTTCGCCCTCGCCGTTGTCGACGCAGAGGGCCACGTAGATGCCCTTGTCCTCGTCGTAGCCGGAGCCGGTGACCTTCAGCTTCTGGTCCGTGACGGCCAGGTTGTTGACCGGGGTGACGGTCAGTTTCTGGCCCTCGGGACCGGTGACGGTCCTGGTGCCGGAGGGCTCGGTGTCCGCACTGGCGGTGGGGGTCGGGGAACCGGTGCCGTCGCCCGGGTCCTCCTCCTTCACGACCGTCAGGGTGAGCGGCGAAGTGCGCGTCGTACCGGCCGCGTTGGTGAACTCGGCGCGGTACTCGTAGCCGTCCTGCGCCGCCTTCGCGGTGAAGGTGTACGCGTTCTTCGCCGCGCCCTCGATCTTCGACCAGGTCTGGCCGCCGTCGGGGCTGACGCTCCAGGTCACCGTGGGCTCCGGGGTGCCCTCGGCGGCGGCGACGAAGGTGACCTCGTCACCGGGGGCGACGGTCTGGTCGGTGGGGGACTGGACGACCTTGGGGGAGACCCGCAGGTCGAACTTGAGCACCTTGCTCTCGGTCTGCGCGGTGACGTAGACGGACGTGGCGCCCGGGGTCACGGCGAGCGCGCCGGCGGTGGACGCGATGCTGCCGGGGAGGGCGACCGGCTCGGCCGCCTTCTCGAAGGTCGCGGTGTCGAGGACATCGAGGGAGCCGACAGCGTCCGTGGAGCCGTCGTAGACATCCTCACGCAGCACGAAGGCCCGCCCGGAGGTCTTGTCGAACGCGGCCGCCATCGGCCGGTCCGCGCCCGTCAGCGTCTTGAGCAGCTTGGCGTCCTTGTCGAGGACGAGCACGGACGTCCCGACACCCACCCAGACGTTGCCCGTCGTCGGGTCCGCCTCGACCATGGTGACGAAGCCGTCGTCGGGGAGTACGGCCGTGGCGGTGACCGCGAAGGAGGCGGTGTCCACGCGGCGCAGCACCCGCTTGTCCCCGTCGGTGCCGAGGGACCAGGCGGCGGAGTGCGCGGTGTCCACGCCGAGTTCACCGCCGCCCTCCAGGGTGGTCGTCCGCCTGACGGTGCCGGTGGCGGTCTCGACCTCGGAGAGGGTGGCCCCCTGGGCGACCAGGATCGTGGCCGCGTCGGTGCCGGGACCGACACCGGTGACGGTGCCGCCGGTCAGCCAGACCCCCTTGGCGGTCGTGTCCCCGATCTTCGCGGTGCCTATGCCGCGCAGCGGGTAGTGGAAGACGACGCCGTCGCCGGCCAGCGGGGCGGCGATCCAGCGGACGACCCGGGCGGCGAGGGCACCGGTCGACCCCGGGGCCTGCTGGACGTGGCCGAGGAGCGAGCCGTCCTGCGGGTCCAGGGCGTACAGGCCCTGCTCCTTGACGTCGGAGGTGTCGAGGATGTCGTTCGAACCGACGTACAGCTTGCCGGAGTCGGGGTGCAGCAGGAGGTCCTGCGGGCGGCCCGCGGTGGTGAACTCGGCGGCCTTCACATAGCTGACGGTGCCGGCGGGCACATCGACGCCGTCGCCGCCGTCGTCACCGCCACCGTTGTCCTGGCCCTCGAAGGTGACGGGGATGCGGACGTCCTGGGAGCGGTCGCCGGCGTTGCGGTGGTCGACGCGGGTGACGACCGAGCAGGTGACCTGGGTGCAGTCCAGGCTGCTGTCCTTGGACTTGACCGCGATGTCGACGTCGAAGGTGCCGCCGGTGCCCCAGTGGACGGCCAGCTCGCCGGCGTAGGTGTCGCCCTCGTAGGTGATCCACTGCGAGGCGCTGCCGGTGCCGCTCTGGTCGGCGCCGCCCAGGCACGGGGTGGGGATGCGGTTGTCGCCGTTGTCCTTGCAGAGGGCGACGTAGATGGACTTGGTCGCGTCGTACCCCTCGCCGGTGACCTTGATCGTGTCGCCGTCGGGGTCGAGGTTCGCGGAGGCGGAGACGGTGAGCTTCTGGCCGCTCTTGCCGAGGGCCGTCTTCGGAGTGTCGGCGGCGTGTGCCGCGGGCGAGACGGTGAGGGCCGTCACCGCCGCGGCCGTCAGCGCGAGGGCACCCAGGAGCGCCGCGGGGCGTCTGAGGCGGAGTCCACCCGCCCCGTCCGGTCTGTCAACTGTCATGGAAGGAACCTCACTTGTCGGGTGCGCCCGGCACTCCGGTGGTGCGAGAGCCGGGCCCCGCCGCGCGAGGGGCCCGGTCCGGCGGGCGCCTACTGGAAGGTGACGGGGATGTGGACGTCGTACTTGCGGTCGTTGGTGTCGAAGTGGTCGGCGCGGGTGACGACGGCGCACTCGACGGTCTCGCCGCAGACGTAGCCGTCGCCGAGGTCCTGCCTGACCTTGATCTGGACGCTGAACGTGCCGCCGTCGCCGAACGGGGAGCTGTGGGCGAACTGGCCGCCCCAGGTGTCGCTCACCCAGTGCGAGTAGCCGAGCGAGCCGTTGCTGCCGCCCAGGCACGGGGTCGGCCTGTTGTCGCCGACGTTGCCCTCGATCACGCAGAGGGCGACGTAGATGCCCTGGGCCGGGTTGTGACCGGCGCCGCTGACGGTGACCGTCGTCTCGCCCGCCAGGGGGGCCGTGCCCGGCGCGGTCAGGGAGGCGAGGCCTGCGCGGGCGAACGGTACGGCTCTCATGGGGGGTCGGACACCTTTCTCGGCTGCGTTGTCGACGGTCGGACGTGCCGGAACGGGCCGGCCGGACGAGGCCGGCCCGTGGACCAGACGGAGCGGTCAGCGTTTAGCTGAAGGTGACCGGGACCCAGACGTCGTACTTGCGGTCGTTGGTGTCGAAGTGGTCGGCGCGGGTGACGATGGCGCACTCGACCGTGTCGCCGCAGATGTTGCCGTCGCCGAGGTCGGGGTTGACGTAGATGTTCACGTTGAAGGTGCCGCCGGTGCCGAACTTGGAGCTGTTGGCGAACAGGCCGCCGAAGGTGTTGTTGACCCAGTGCGAGGCGCCGGTCGCGCCGGTCTCGTCCTGACCGCCCAGGCACGGGGTGGGCTTGTTCACGCCCACCGTGCCCGTGACCACACACAGGCCGACGTAGACGCCCTGGCTGGTGTTGTAGCCGGAGCCGGTGACGTTGACGACCTGGCCGGCCGAGGAGAGCGCGTTCGGGGCGGTCAGCGACAGGTTGTACGTGGTGCCGTCGGTGATCGTGCGCGTCGAGGTCGCGGCGGAGGCGGAGGTCGCCAGGCCCAGGGTGAGGGCGGAGGCGGCGGCGACGGCGAGGGTGGCGCGGGCGGCGAGGTTGGCTCTCATGGGGAGGAGCACCTTTCTCTCTGATTAGGTAAGGCAAACCTAAGTACGAGCTCGGGCTGCTTGTCAACGGATGGCAAAGAATTCTCAAATCCCGTCATCAACAAGGGAATTGGGCATGCCGAGGAGCGGACCGAGGCGGCCCGCTCCTTGTCCCGCGAGGGATCATCCCGAGGTCCGAACTCCGAACTCCGCGGTGGCGCCGCGCTCGCCGGTGACCGTGTAGAGCTCGACGGTGTGAGCTCCCTCGACGGCGGTGTCGTACACGGGGAAGTTCCGGGAGACGTACCCCTGCTCGTCGGCCACCGCCTGGTACCTGGTGTCCTGGTCGATCGAGACCAGCACGACCTCACCGGGCTCGAATCCCGCGCCGGTGACCTGTTGCTCGGCACCGGGGGCGAGGTCGGCGTGGGCCACCGAGGCCGAGGGCGCGGCCGGCTCGGACACGGCCCGCTCCGTCTTCGTGGGGGACGGCGACGGTGTCGAACTCGGCGTCGCGTCCGGCCGCGGTGTCTGCGGGGCCGCGTCCCCGGACCCGGTGCCCACCGTCACGTCCAGCACCCCGAAGGCGTCCCCCGCGGCGAACTCCGCCCCGCTCCACCCGGACAGCAGCGCCGCGCCGTCCTCGGTGAGCGCCGCCCGAAGTCCGCTCCAGGTCACCCCGCTTGTCCGTACGACGGGTGCGGCGCCGGACGTCACCTCGGCCAGGGCGAGTTCGCGGGTCTGTCCGTCGACAGCCGTGCGGGCGTGCAGCGCGCCCGTGTCGCCGTCCAGCTCCAGCCGGAGTCCGCTCAGCGGCAGTTGTTTCCCGGCGGCGGAGGTCAGCAGGGCCGTACCGCCCAACTCCACGTCCGCGTCGCCCGCTTGGGGATCCGCCCCGCCGCCGGTCGCCGGGAACCAGGCACGGCCCCCCGACCCTCGTACGGCGGGCTCGGCGACGTCGAGCGAGACGTCCTGGGCCGCGAGTGCCAGGGCCGCGTAGCCGCCGGACACCTCGTGCGAGAACGCGTCCGCCGCCGCGACGCCCGGACACAGCAGCGCGAGCAGCGCGCCACCCGTGACGGCGGCGGCGCCGGGTCTGTTCACCATCTTCGAGTCTCCCTGGGGGAAGGTGGGGTGGGGTCAGCCGGCGGGCGTGGTGCGGCGCCTGCGCGCCCACAGCCAGGTGCCGGTGCCGGCGGCGACCAGTCCGGCCGCGGTGAGCCCGGCGGCCAGCGCGGTGGAGCCGGTGGAGGCGAGGGGGCCGTCCGAGGTGCTGTCCGAACCGGTCGTGCCGGAGCCGCCCGTGGTGGTGCCGCCGCCACCGGTGGTGCCCGCCGTGGCGGAGGCGCTCGGCGTCGATGTGGCGGTGGCCGAACCGGACCCGCCGAACGTCACCGGGATCCGTACCGTCTGGCTCTGGTCCCCGCCCCGGGTGTGGTCGTTGCGGGTGATGACCGCGCACTTCACACCCGACTTGGTGCAGTCGGTGTTGGCGTCCTTGGCGCGGACCTTGATCTGCACGGAGAAGGAGCCGTCGTGCCCGCTGCCCTTGTAGGGCTCGGCGAGACCCTCGCCGTAGGAGGGCGGGTTGGAGGAGACCCACACGGAGGCCCCGGACTCGCCGGACATGTCGACACCGCCGACGCAGGGGGTGGGTGTCTTGCCCGCCCCGTTGTCCACGCAGAAGGCGATGTAGATGCCCTTCTCGGTGTTGTAGCCGGTGCCGGAGACGGTGACCGTCTCACCCGCCGCGTCGAGGCCCGCGCTCTTGGAGACGGTGAGTTTCTGGCCCTCGGGACCAGTGGTGGAGGTGCTCGCCCATGCCGGTGAAACAGCCGTCAACACCAGGGAGACCGAGGCAGCACCCCCGGCCAGACAGACAAATCCCCTGCGGAGCAGACCACTTGGCGAAATCAACGAAGCACCCCCACCACGAGTCAATAAGGTAAACCTAACCTAATCTATTCTTCAACTGTGCGGGACCCTGGAGACTCGGAGGAACTTCGGCGATGCGTAGGTCAGGAAGACGGATCGGACTGGCGCCTTGGGCCCTGGCCCTCGCGCTGCTGACGGGAGCCTGTGCCGGCGGCGGCTCGGACACGGCGGCCGGCGAGGCCACACCGGTCTCCGCGAGCGCACGGGCGGAGGCCGCCGAGAAACAGCTCGCGACGAACACCCTCGTACCGCTGACGGGCGAGGCGCCTGTGCCGAAGCTGCCGGTGACCGTCGACTCCTCCGACGGGCGCCAGGTGAGCGTGCGGGACGCGTCGCGGATCCTGCCCCTCAACGGCGGTATCGCGGAGATCGTGTTCACGCTGGGCCTCGGCGACCAGGTCGTCGGCCGGGACATCACCGCCACCTTCGCGGAGGCCGAGAAGCTCCCGCAGGTCACCAAGGCGCACGACGTCAGCGCCGAGAGCGTGCTGTCGCTGCGTCCGACGGTCGTGCTCGCCGACACCGACACCGGCCCGAGCGAGGCCATCGAGCAGATCCGTGACGCGGGCGTCCCGGTCGTGGTCCTGGACCCGGCGACGAAGCTGTCCGACGTCGCGACCCGCACCACCCGCGTCGCCCAGGCGCTGGGCGTCCCGGACGCCGGCAAGGCCCTCAACTCCCGGATCGCCAAGGACCTTTCGGCGGCGAAGGCGGGCGTCCCCCAGGGCAGCGAGCCCAAGGTCGCCTTCCTCTACATGCGCGGCAGCGCGGCCGTCTATCTGATGGGCGGCAAGGGCTCCGGCGCCGACTCGCTGATCGAGGCCGCGGGCGCGGTCGACGCGGGCGTGGGGATGGGCCTGGACAAGCCCTTCACCCCCCTCACCAGCGAGGCCCTCATCGCCGCCGAACCCGACGTGATCCTCATGATGGACAAGGGCCTGGAGTCGGTCGGCGGCGTCGACGGACTGGTCAAGATCCCGGGCATCGCCGAGACCCCGGCGGGCGCCGACCGGCGCATCGTGACCCTGGAGGACGGCGTACTGCTGAGCTTCGGACCGCGCACACCGCTGGTCATCGACATCCTTGTGGACCGTATCCACAAGGTGTGAACGACGGGTCGGCAACCTGCCCCGCGCGCGGCGGCGACCTGGAGGTGAAGTCCCCACCCCACGAAGGGAGTTCACCTCCATGCGCACCCGCATCGCGCGTTTCGTCACCGTCGTCACCGCCCTGCTGGCGGCGGCCTTCACGACGGCGGCACCCGCCCGGTCGGCCGACAACTGGAACCCGCCCTCCCACCTCGTACAACCGCTCAACGAGGTCTGGAACCACGTCGAGTCGACCTACCCGAACCTCTACGGCTTCCGCAACTACGGCTGGGACCAGGTCATGGCCAACCGGGGGAGCATCAACTACTGCGTCCGCTGGGAGTCCGACGCCCCCGTCAGCACCGCCCTGCGCGACCAGATCCACACCCAGCTGAAGAAGCAGTTCGGCAAGTGGATGACGGCCATGCTCGACAACGGCACCGGCACCAATGCCTGGCCGTACACCAACGTGCCCGTCAACATCGTCGGCTGGGCGGTGAAGAACCGCTCCACGCTCCAGTGGACCGACAACTCGGTCGACATCTACGCGGGCAACCTGGACGGCGGCGGCGCCCCGCAGTGCGCGCCCGACTGCGGCCGCTTCTTCCACCAGGACGGCAACTACTCGAAGTGCCCCGGCGGTGTCGCCCGCCACTACGACCAGTCGCTGTGGCTCACCAAGGGCTTCCAGGGCGGCGCGGGCGGAGACTGGGGCCAGCGGGTCGGCCAGGAGTACTTCACCGGGGCCCTCGGCCAGGAGAACATCCATATCTATCTCCACGAAGTCGGCCACACCTTCGGGCTCGACGACTTCTACGACTGGACGCCGACCGGCCAGTGCTGTTTCCTCATGAAGGCCGGATCGGCCGCGCAGATCACGGAGTTCGACAAGTGGATGGCGCGTGACTTCTGGCGTCATCTGAAGAGCCGCTACGGGCTCTGACCTGTTCTGTACGAGGAGCGCGGGTGGACGACGTGGAGAGCACCCCGGGAGTCCCGGTCCTGGTGACCGGCGGCAGCGGCTTCGTAGGCAGCCATCTGGTGAAACGGCTCCTGGAGCGCGGCCATCAGGTCCGTGCGACGGTCCGCAGCACCGCCGACTCGCCGAAGACCGGACCCCTGCGGGCGATGCAGACCGAATTCCCGGACAGGCTCGACCTGTTCGAGGCGGATCTGCTCGCCGAGGGCTCCTTCGACGAGGCGGCGCAGGGCTGCGGGACCGTCTTCCACGTCGCCTCCCCGTTCCTCGTACCGGAGAGGATCAAGGACGGCCGGCGGGATGTCGTGGAGCCCGCGCTGCACGGGACCCGCAACGTGCTCGGGACCATCGACCGCACCCCGGCCGTCCGCCGGCTCGTCCTCACCTCCACCGTCGGCGCGATCTTCGGTGACTACGCCGACGTACGGGAGATGAAGGACGGCATCCTCGCGGAGGAGTACGTCAACACCACCAGCACGGTGGAGAACAACCCGTACCACTACGCCAAGACGGTCGCCGAGCAGGCGGCCTGGGACGCGGCCAAGGCGCAGGACCGCTGGAGCATGGTGGCGGTCAACCCGGGCCTGATCCTGGGCCCTTCGCTCACCCCCGCCTCGGAGTCCGGCAGCCTCTTCCTCCTGGAGGAGCTCTTCAAGGGCTACTTCTTCTACGGCGCCCCCGACTTCAGCTTCACCACGGTCGACGTGCGGGACGTCGCCGACGCGCACATCGCCGCGGCCCTCAACCCGGACGCGCACGGCCGCTACATCCTCGCGGCGCCGACCATGACGTCCTTCTACGACATGTCCCGCATCCTGCGCGCCGAGTACCCGAGGAACCTCCGGCTGCCCCGGACCCGGCTGCCCCACTGGCCGGTCCGCGTCCTCGGCCCGGCGTTCGGCCTCACCCAGGACTACATCCGCAAGCACCTCGGCATCCGCTTCCAGGTCGACAACAGCCGCAGCGTCGACGAACTGGGCCTCACCTACCGCCCGATCGAGGAGACCGTCCTGGACCACTACCGGGCCTGGCGGGAACCGGCGGGATGACGGGCCCGCTCACGCGGGGATGTCCCGCGGTACGACCGTCACCCGGCGGAAGTTGCACGCGGCCGCGGACTCGCCGGGCTGTCCCTGATACGCCTTGAGGGCCATGCTGACCAGGCTCATCAGCAGGTCGACGTCGGTGTCGCAGTCCAGGTGGACGGTGACCCAGCGGGAACCGGGGACGAGATGGATGGCGGTGGATCCCTGGAGGTCTCTCGCGAAGCGTTCGATCGCGTGGCCGGTCAGATGCAGGTCCACGTCCCGGTCGGAGTGGAAGTGCACGATCTCGCCGTGGAGGGAGCGCAGCGCGCGCCCGGTGCCGCAGCTGGGGTGCCCCGTGCTGAGGTCGGGCCAGGCGTGGAGGCGCTCGAAGGCGCGCTCGGCGAGAGTCATGAGCCCATCGTCGCCTGCTCACCCCCGCGCAACCAGGGGTTGAGGGAAAAGTAACCGGGGCGTGAGGTGTGCGGGCGTGCGCCCCCCGATCGATTGATTTCCTTCTCAACAGGCAACCTGGACACCCTCTTTACAGCTCTCACAGGGTGCTCACAGGCGGGTCGGCGTGCCCGTGGGGCGCGTGGGGGTGCGTCCACACCGTCGGCCGTCCGTGGGTTGTCCAGTCCGATGCCCCTGACCAGGGCACTCGCAGACGAGGAACCGATGACCAGTCAGCAACACCGCAACCGCAGCCGATGGAAGCGCCCCGCGCTCGCCGCCGGTGCCGCGCTCACCGTCGTCGTCACCGGCGCCGGAGCGGCGCCCGGCGCCGGGGCCGCGCAGGCCGCCACACCCGGCAAGCCGAAGCTCAAGCTCATCGCCGCGTCGAACTCCGTGACGCTCGACCGGTGGGAGGGGGAGCCGGGCGTCTATCTGGACCTCGGCACGTATGTCACCGTCGACAACGCGCCCCTGGAGTTCAAGGTGACGCGCAAGTCGTACAAGGACCCTGTCGTCGCCAAGCAGGTCTTCCGCGACGGCACCCGCATCACCACCAAGGCGCTGCCCGCCGGGCTCGTGAAGGACTTCTCGGGGCTGCCCGGATTTCTTGAGGTGTCCGTCAAGAACGCGGCCGGACAGGAGGTGTCGAAGACCAAGGGCAACTTCTGCCCGAACAACGCCTCCGGCCGCCTGCGCCCGGACGCGCCGGCGACCTCTCACTATCCGGAGAGCTGCCCCACCAACCCGTTCACGCTGGGCTCGGTGTGGGGCGTGGAGAAGGGCTGGGCGTCCAACTCCAGCACCGTGGACTACGACAAGCCCGTGGACCTCCCGGCGGGTGAGTACACGGCGAAGGTGTCCGTGGCGAAGAAGTACCGCGATCTCTTCGGCATCCCGAACGACCAGCGGACCATCAAGGTGACCGTCCGGCAGATCACCGACGGCGGCGGTGGCGGCGGTGGCGGTGGCGTCGGCATGACCGCCCAGCGGGGCTCGCACGCGGGGCACGACATGGCCCACGGCGCGGCCCACGGCGCTGCCCACCACTACGGTCCGCGCGGCGCCGACGAGCCCACACCCGGCGCCCTGTCCCACGCCCTGGAGGACCGGGGCCTGGCCCACCACCTGGGTGACGGCAGCGGCCACACCGACGGCTCCCGGATCGCGCCCGCGCTGAAGGCCGCGGGCAAGCGGCCCACCGGACGGGCCGGGGTCCCGGCCAACGTGCCCAAGCCGGACCTGCGTTCCCTCCCGGCGTGGGACATCGCCATCACCGACGGCGAGGACGGCGACGTACCCGGCAAGGACTACCTGGCCTTCAGCGCCAACGTCTGGAACGCCGGCCCCGCGCCCCTCGTCGTCGACGGCTTCCGCAAGCCGGGCGCGGACCTGATGGACGCGTACCAGTACTTCTACGACGCCAAGGGCAAGCAGATCGGCTACACGCCCACCGGCACCATGGAGTGGGACCCGCGCGTCGGCCACGAGCACTGGCACTTCACCGACTTCGCCAGCTACCGGCTGCTCGCCGCGGACCAGCACGAGATCGTCAAGAGCGGCAAGGAGGCCTTCTGCCTCGCCAACACGGACGCGATCGACTACACGGTGAAGAACGCCAACTTCAAGCCGTACAACACGGACCTGTCGACCGCCTGCGGTCAGCAGAACTCGATCTCCGTCCGTGAGGTCCTCGACGTCGGCTCCGGCGACACCTACACCCAGTACCGCCCCGGCCAGTCCTTCGACATCACGGACCTGCCGAACGGCACGTACTACATCCAGGTCATCGCCAACCCGGAGAAGCGCCTCCAGGAGACGAACCTGAACAACAACGTCGCCCTGCGCAAGGTGATCCTGAGCGGCGAACCGGGCAAGCGCACGGTCAAGGTGCCGCCGCACGACCTGATCAACGCGCCGTAACCGACAAGCACCTAGACCACGTTCCCGCTCCCGGTCACCGCGCCGGGAGCGGGAACGCGGCCCTGATCTCCCAGCCGTACCCCGCACGGGGCCCGGCCGTCAGCTCGCCGCCCAGCGCGGTCACCCGCTCCTTCAGCCCGACCAGCCCGAAGCCGCCGCCGTGCGCCGCGTCCGGGAGCTGGGTGCCGCCCCGGCCGTCGTCGGCCACGGACACGGTCAGCCGGTCACCGTCGAGGGCCAGCCGGACGCTGACCTCGCTCGCGTCGGCCGCGTGCCGCCGTACGTTCGTCAGCGCCTCCTGCACGACCCGGAAGGCCGCCGCCTGCACCTCGTGCGGCAGGTCGTCCGGGACGCCCCCGCGGTCCAGGGCGACCTTCTGGACCGGGCTCGCGAAGCGTTCCGCCAGCTCCTCGATACCGGCCAGGTCGCCCACCGGGCGCCGGTCGGTCCCGTCCGCGTCCCGCAGCACGCCGACCGTGCGCCGCATGGACGCCAGCGCCTCGGTCGCGGCGCCCTCGATGCCCGCGAGGACCGGGTCGAGGTCCTCCGGCTGGGTGGTGGCCATCATGCGGGCCATCTGGGTCTGGACGAGGATGCCGGTCACGTGATGCGCCACGAAGTCGTGCAGGTCGGCGGCGATGGCGAGGCGTTCCTCGCGGCGGGTCTCGTCGACGGCGACGGTACGGCGGTAGTCCAGGGCGCGCAGATAGGCGGCGAGGGAGGCGACGAGACCGGCCAGGACCAGGCCGACCAGGACATAGCCCGGCGCCTCGCCGGTGGTCAGCTCCCGGTAGTAGCGGGCGGGCTGGGTGAGCACGGCGGCCAGGTCCAGCAGGCCGCACACCACGGCCCAGCGCGGCGGGCAGTTCCGTACCGCGACGAACAGCAGGCACAGCAGGACGGCGACCTCGCCCGGGCCGAAGGGGGCGACCCGGTGCAGGACGAGCGCCGACGCCGTGTGGAGGAGCGAGGCCAGGGCGGGTACGGCGGTGCGCAGCTGCGGGGTGAGCCAGCCGGGCTGCCGTGCGGCCGGCCACAGCAGTGCGGTGAGGCCGACCGCGAGGACGGCCGCCGGGCGCCAGGCGCTGTAGCCCGTGTCGTACGCGGCCAGCACATCGACGAGGCACAACGCGAGCAGCGCGCCCACGACGGCACCGCGAAGGCAGCCCCGGGGGGAAGCGGACTTCATGGGGATCACCGTATGCGCGCCGGTCCGGCCGCGGGATCGGCCGAACGGCCGAGGAGCGAGGACGGCGGCGGGAGCGAGAATGGCGGCAGGGACGAAGCCGGGGGCCCTCTCATCTCAGGAGTGCGCACGCCATGCCGGACAGCAGGTTCCTCGTCGGTGTCGTCGGCGGTGCCGCCGCGGTGCTCGCCCTCGGCGGGATCGGCACCCACCTGCTCTCGAACACCGAGTCGACGACCCGGCTGGACGCGTACGACACCGTCACGGTCGACGGCCACAAGGCCCTCGCCCCGAACATCGTCGCCGGCCGCACCGAGAGCCTCTACCACCCGCTCCCCTGGGTCGGCGTGAAGGTCCACGTCTCCTGCCCCGAGGGTCTGAAGGCCCAGACCGGGGCGACCCTCACCTGCACGGGCCGCCGCGTCGACGGCACGACACTCGACATCCCGGTGACGGTGGTCCGGGCGACGGACACCCACCTCACATGGCGGTTCGAGCGCTGATCAGCCGATCCGCAGCGGCAGTTCGGCCAGCCCCCGCAGCAGTGTGCCGGTGCGCCAGGTGAGTTCCGCCGGGTCGGTCGCGAAGGCGAGCTCCGGCCGGTCCCGCAGCAGCAGCCGTACGGCGACGGAGGCCTCCATACGGGCCAGCGGGGCGCCGAGACAGTGATGCAGCCCGTGCCCGAAGCCGAGGTGGCCCGTCGTGCGCCGGGTGATGTCGAAGCGGTCGGGGTCGGGGAAGCGGAGCGGGTCACGGGAGGCCGCGGCGAGCGAGACGAGCACCGCGTCACCGGCGGCTATTTGGACGCCCGCGAGCTCCAGGGGCTCGGCGGCGAACCGGAACGCGGTGGTGTGCACGGGGGAGCTGTGGCGCAGCGCCTCCTCGACGGCGGCCTCGGTCAGGCCGGGATCGGCGCGCAGGAGCGCGAGCTGGTCCTGATGGGACAGCAGCCCGTGGAGGGTGGCCGAGATCAGATGGACGGTCGTCTCATGACCGGCGACCAGGAGCAGGAAGGCCATCCCGAGGAGCTCCTCGCCGTCGAGCTCCTCCGCCAGGTCGCCGAGCAGGGTCCCGCCACGTCCGGTCAGCTCGGTCAGACATGTGGTCAGCGCGGTCCCCGCCGCGGCCGCCGACTCCGGCGAGGTGGGCATGACGAGCTCGTTCGACCAGACGTGGAAGCCGTCCCGCTCCTCGGCCGGAACCCCCAGCAGCTCGCAGATCACGGTGACGGGCAACGGCAGCGCGTACCGCCCGACGATGTCCGCGGTCCCCTGCCGTGGCAGTGCGGCGACCAGCTCCCCGGCGATCTCCTCGACCCGAGGCCTCAGCGCGTCGATCCGCCCACCGCTGAACCGCCCCGCGACCAGCCGCCGCAACCGGGTGTGCCGCGGCGGATCACTCTGCAACATGTTCCGCCCGAGCGCATGCCCACCGTCGCTCTCCCAGGACGTCGAGTACCGGATGTCATTGCACAACCGGGCATCGGCGAGCGCCTCCCGCGCAACCTCCCACCCCTCGACCAGCCAGGCGTCACCACTGCCGGGGAGGTGGACGCGGTGAACGGGGCCTTCGGGGT
>NZ_JABERD010000217.1 GCF_013044505.1 Streptomyces sp. S3(2020)
GGGGGGGGGGGGGGGGGGGGCGGGCGGGGGGGGTGGGGGGGGGGGGCGGGGCCCGCGGGGGGGGTGGTCGGGTGCGGGGCGGGGGGTGAGGGGCCGCGCCGGGCCGGGCGGGCCGCGCCGGGTAGGCGCTGGGGGGACGGTGCCGCAGTGCGGCGCGGGGCCGCGGCGGCTGGGTGCGGCAGCGTACGGTGGCCGGGGCGGGTGTGCTGGGGACGGCGTGCTGTGTGCTGCTGGCCGTGGCGGCCCGCCGGACCGAATGCCAAGACGGGGCTGACCAGCATGTGACCGGCCGGTAAGGTCTGGTGGCGTGCCGAAGCCCCTCAGTCTTCCCTTCGATCCCATCGCCCGCGCCGACGAACTCTGGAAGCGGCGCTGGGGAAACGTGCCGTCCATGGCCGCGATCACCTCGATCATGCGCGCCCACCAGATCCTCCTCGCCGAGGTCGACGCGGTCGTCAAGCCCTACGGACTGACCTTCGCGCGCTACGAGGCCCTGGTCCTGCTCACCTTCTCCAAGGCCGGCGAGCTGACCATGTCCAAGATCGGCGAGCGTCTGATGGTCCACCCCACGTCGGTCACCAACACGGTCGACCGCCTCGTGAAATCCGGCCTCGTCGACAAGAAGCCCAACCCCAACGACGGGCGCGGCACGCTCGCCGCCATCACCGAGAAGGGCCGCGAGGTCGTCGAATCCGCCACCCGCGACCTCATGGCCATGGACTTCGGACTCGGCGTCTACGACGCGGAGGAATGCGCCGAACTCTTCGCGATGCTCCGGCCCCTACGGGTGGCGGCGCACGACTTCGACGAGGACTGACGGCGGCGGTCAATACGCGCGGGTGGCTCACGCCTGCGGGCGATTTCCCCCGTGCATGATCGATACGGCGGCTCAGGCCCGCTGTTTTCCCTGCGATCTTGTTGGGCGGTCACCGTCCGGACGATCGGAGTCCGGGCCCAACCCGAGTAGGGGAATCCGCCGTGTCGAAGCTTCGTACCGCCACTCGCCGCTTACTGACCGCCGGGAGCGCCGTCGCGGTCTTCGCTGCCGTGACGCTGGGTGCCGGGGGAGTGGCGCAGGCCAGTGCCACCGGGACCACCGCGATCGGGACGTTCGACTACGACCTGCGTGGGGCTGGGGTGAAGGTTCCCGTGGGGTGCTTCCTGACGCACTCCATCGATGGCTCGGGCAAGCGCATCACCAGCCAGTTGGCGGGCGTGGACTGCATGGGGCTCGCGGCGACCTTCTCCAAGTTCTGCAACTGGAGGATCGACTTCACCTACGCGGACACCAGCAACCGGACGTACAAGACCGCCCGGGGCAGGACGCACAACGAGTGTCGGCGCGATCCGCTGCGGCGTAACTCCGCGCAGACGTTGTCGACGTACGGCAAGGCCTGCGCGAGGTTCTACGTGAACGGCAAGCTGCGGGCCACGCAGTGCCACTTCATCACGCGGTGAGCGTCAGGCCGCGGCGGCCTTGGGGGCGGGGTCGTCGATCACGAGCGGCGTGACCTCCCGGGTCACCTTGCGCTCGACGAAGAAGGCGGCGGTCGGGACCGTGCCGGCGAGGAGCACCCAGGCGAGGCGGCCCAGCGGCATCTTCGCCTTGGTGCCCAGGTCGAAGGCGAAGATCAGGTAGAGGACGTACAGCCAGCCATGGGCGATACCGACCACCGAGACGAAGCCGTCGAACCCGTCCAGGCCCAGCAGCCGCTTCCCGATCACGCCGATCGTGAGCAGGACGAGCAGGACGGCGGTGACGTAGGCCATCACCCGGTAGCGGGTCAGGACGCTCTTCTTCATGCCGTCGAGAGTAACGGGTGGCCTACCGTCGACATTTACTAGGACGTCCTAGTAAATTTGAAGCATGGACGCTGACGCCATCGAAGAGGGCCGCCGACGGTGGCAGGCCCGGTACGACGCCTCGCGTAAGCGGGAGGCGGACTTCAGTACGTTGTCCGGGGATGCCGTGGAGCCGGTGTACGGGCCACGGGTGGGGGACCGGTACGAGGGGTTCGAGCGGATCGGGTGGCCGGGGGAGTATCCGTACACCCGGGGGCTCTACGCGACCGGGTATCGGGGGCGGACCTGGACCATCCGGCAGTTCGCCGGGTTCGGGAACGCCGAGCAGACCAATGAGCGGTACAAGATGATCCTCGCCAATGGGGGCGGGGGGCTGTCCGTCGCCTTCGACATGCCGACCCTCATGGGGCGGGACTCCGACGACCCCCGCTCGCTCGGGGAGGTCGGGCACTGCGGGGTGGCCATCGACTCCGCCGCCGACATGGAGGTGCTGTTCAAGGACATCCCGCTCGGGGACGTCACCACCTCCATGACCATCAGCGGGCCGGCCGTTCCCGTTTTCTGCATGTATCTCGTCGCCGCCGAGCGGCAGGGTGTCGATCCCGGTGTTCTCAACGGGACCCTCCAGACCGACATCTTCAAGGAGTACATCGCCCAGAAGGAGTGGCTCTTCCAGCCCGAGCCCCATCTGCGGCTCATCGGGGACCTGATGGAGTACTGCGCGGCCGGTATCCCCGCGTACAAGCCGCTCTCCGTCTCCGGCTACCACATCCGGGAGGCCGGATCCACGGCCGCCCAGGAACTCGCCTACACGCTCGCCGACGGGTTCGGATACGTCGAGCTGGGGCTCAGCCGCGGGCTCGATGTGGAGGTCTTCGCGCCGGGGCTCTCCTTCTTCTTCGACGCCCACGTCGACTTCTTCGAGGAGATCGCCAAGTTCCGCGCGGCGCGCAGGATCTGGGCGCGGTGGATGCGGGACGTGTACGGCGCCCGGAGCGAGAAGGCGCAGTGGCTGCGGTTCCACACCCAGACCGCCGGTGTCTCGCTGACCGCGCAGCAGCCCTACAACAACGTCGTACGGACGGCCGTCGAGGCGCTCGCGGCCGTGCTCGGCGGCACCAACTCCCTGCACACCAACGCCCTCGACGAGACCCTGGCGCTGCCTTCCGAGCAGGCCGCCGAGATCGCGCTCAGGACCCAGCAGGTGCTCATGGAGGAGACCGGCGTCGCCAACGTGGCGGATCCGCTGGGCGGTTCGTGGTACGTGGAGCAACTGACCGACCGTATCGAGGCCGACGCCGAGAAGATCTTCGAGCAGATCAGGGAGCGGGGCCTGCGGGCCCACCCCGACGGACGGCATCCCATCGGGCCCATCACCTCCGGCATCCTGCGCGGCATCGAGGACGGCTGGTTCACCGGCGAGATCGCCGAGTCCGCGTTCCAGTACCAACGGTCCCTGGAGAAGGGCGACAAGAGGGTCGTGGGCGTCAACGTCCACCACGGCTCCGTCACCGGCGACCTGGAGATCCTGCGGGTCAGCCACGAGGTGGAGCGGGAGCAGGTGCGCGCGCTGGGTGCCCGCAAGGGCGCGCGGGACGAGAGCGCGGTACGAACCGCGCTCGACGCGATGCTCGCGGCCGCCCGGGACGGCTCGAACATGATCGGGCCGATGCTGGACGCCGTACGGGCGGAGGCCACCCTTGGTGAGATCTGCGGGGTGCTGCGGGACGAGTGGGGTGTCTACACGGAACCGGCGGGGTTCTGAGCGGAGGTCAGGCCCAGGAGCAGCACCCTCGTGAAGCTCCGCACCCACTCCTCGTCCGCCGCGCCCGCGCTCACCAGGGTGCGGTGGACCACCGCGCCCGCGACGACGTCGAAGATGAGGTCCACCGTGCGCGCGGCCTCCTCCGGATCCGGCTCCGGGGGAAGTTCTCCGCGTCGCTCGGCGCGCGAGCGGCCCTCCAGGACCAGGCGTTTCTGGCGTTCGACGATCGACTCGCGGATGCGCTCGCGCAGGACGTCGTCGCGGGTGGACTCGGCGATCACCGCCATCAGCCCGCTCTTCGCCTCCGGGCGGGCCAGGATCCGCGCGAACTGGAGGACCACGCCCTCGATGTCGGCGGCGAGCGTGCCGCGGTCGGGGAGCTCCAGCTCGTCGAAGAGCTCCGCGACCGCGTCGACGACCAGTTCGTTCTTGCCCGCCCAGCGGCGGTAGAGCGTCGTCTTGGCGACCCCCGCCCGCGCCGCCACGTCTCCCAGCGTGAGCTTGGACCAGCCCAGCTCCACCAGGGCCTCCCGGGTCGCCCCGAGGATCGCCGCGTCCGCGGCGGCGCTGCGGGGGCGTCCTGTGGCCCGTGGGGCGGGAGTGCGGCTCTGCATCCCCCGACCATAACCGGCGGTTCCTGTGCGGCCGTGAGCGTGAGGGAGATCACCGGGTCCGGGTACCCCCGAGGCACCCGGTGCCATTACGCTACGACTCGTAGCGAAACCACGGGCGCGGGTGGGGACCCGGCGCCGAGCAGTACGCGGCACTGAAGAACGGCATGAACAACAGCGGGAAGCCGGACCGGCTTTCACGACGATTTTCACATGGCACGCGCCGACGGGGGAGGATAGACGCATGCAGCCACGGAACATGTCCATGAGCGGAGTCGTCGACCTCGCCGCGGTGAAGGCGGCCCAGGAGGCCAAGGAGAAGGCGGAGCAGGCGCGCGCCGCAGCGGCCCGCCAGGGCGGCGGCACCGGTGCCGTCTCGCCGGCGGACCTCGTCATCGACGTCGACGAGGCCGGGTTCGAGCGGGACGTCCTTCAGCGCTCCACCGAGGTGCCCGTCGTCATCGACTTCTGGGCCGAGTGGTGCGAGCCCTGCAAGCAGCTGAGCCCGGTCCTCGAACAGCTCGTCGTCGAGTACAACGGGCGCCTGCTCCTCGCCAAGATCGACGTCGACGCCAACCAGATGCTGATGCAGCAGTTCGGGGTCCAGGGGATCCCCGCCGTCTTCGCGGTGGTGGCCGGACAGGCCCTGCCGCTCTTCCAGGGGGCCGCCGGCAAGGAGCAGATCCAGCAGACCCTGGACCAGCTGGTGCAGGTCGCCGAGCAGCGCTTCGGGCTCACCGGCATCGTGGTGGACCCGGACGCCGAGCCGGGTGCCGCGCCCACCGCCGCGCCCGAGATGCCGGCCGGACCCCATGACGCGCTGCTGGAGGCCGCCGTACAGGCCCTGGATGCGGGGGACTTCGGCGGTGCGGTGCAGGCGTACAAGAACGTGCTGAGCGACGACCCGGGCAACACCGAGGCCAAACTCGGTCTCGCCCAGGCCGAGTTGCTCCAGCGGGTGCAGGGTCTGGACCCGCAGCGGGTCCGCGGGGACGCCGCCGAGAAGCCGGCCGATGTGCCGGCGCAGATCGCCGCGGCCGACCTGGATCTGGTGGGCGGTCATGTGGAGGACGCCTTCGGGCGGCTCATCGACACCGTCCGGCGCACGTTCGGTGACGACCGGGACGCCGTACGTGTACGGCTGTTGGAGCTCTTCGAGGTCGTCGGGGCCGATGATCCGCGGGTGGTCGCGGCGCGACGGGCGCTGGCGCGGGCCCTGTTCTAGGGGAGGGGTACCGAGCGGGGCGGGAGCCCCGTTCTGACCAGTCCCTAAACACCCGGGCGTGTGGTGCCGGAGTGAAATCTTTGCCAAAGAGGTGCCAGAGCGGCCGCGCTTTACCAAATCTTGGTAATCGCGGCCGCTGTTACTTCCAGTAAGTTTCAGGCGTTGATCTGTCGGATTCTGTCCGACCATCAACAACTTTGTCCGGCCACTGCGTGCCACCCAGAGTCGTCGGCCGAGACCAGCGGGTCGTTGTTCGGTTATCCGGCCGTTACTACCGAGTAACGAAGCCCCTTGTGCGGGCGGCGAGAATGCACCACGATCGGCGACGCTCGGTCCATTACCCGTACCCCGACAGCCGGTCGGGCCGCGGGATCTCCTGGGTCCCCACCGAGCAGAGCGGGCAGCAGTGGTGCCCGCTCTTGGACAGGGGGGTCTTCGCCTTCCGGCGGAGCCTGTCCAGCAAGGTTGTGCGTGATGTGCTTCAGGCGCGACCAGTGGTTGTCGCTCGGGGGTGATCGCCGGTGATCGGTGCGCGGTTCGCGCCTCCGAGTACGGGCGCTCCCCTTCCCGAGGACGTAGCACTTCTCCCATCCCTGCCCGGCTGAGCCGTCATGTTCGACAGGGGCAGTCAGGGTCAGGAGATGTACGTCCGAGAAGGAGGAAATATGGAGTCCCAGGTGCGTGGCGGGACCAGATGGAAGCGCTTCGCTGTGGTCATGGTGCCCAGCGTCGCCGCTACGGCTGCGATAGGTGTCGCCCTCGCGCAGGGTGCTCTCGCAGCGTCGTTCAGCGTGTCGGGCCAGTCGTTCAAGGTCACCGCGGACAAGCTCGTCGGTACGGGCTTCTCCCAGTACGGTGCGCTTGACTCGGGTTACACCCTCGACGGCAAGAAGACGGCTCACCCCGTCGCGGTCTCCGCGTTCAAGAGCGCGGAACTCACCAACATGTGCCAGTCGGTGGTCACGCCGAACATCCCGCTGCTCGGTTCCGTCAGCCTGACGCTGAAGGCGGGCGGGGGCGGTACGCCGGTCTCGGCCGAGAACTTGTACGTCGACATCGAGGAACTCGAGGCCGACGCGACGTTCACCAACATCGACATCGGTGTTGCGGCCAAGGACGCCAGCAAGGGTCCGGGCATGAAGGGCGGCAGCGAGCAGGCCAACCCCTTCGGCTTCGCCCAGCAGGCCGAGAAGGCCACGCTGACCGACGTGAAGCAGACGGCGTGGGCCACCACCGCCGGAACCTTCAAGCTCAGCGGCCTGAAGATGTCGCTGTCGACAGGTGTCAAGGAGTGCTACTAAGCACTCTCTGACGGGCGGGGGGGCCGGTGGCGCCCCCGCCCGTCCACTGTGAAGCGCGGTTCTTCACGCGCCGTACAACTCACCACCACAGCAACGCCGCACCAGGGAGCTGTTTTCCATGAGCGCCGAGACTCCTGCCGCACCCGGCCATGATGAGCACTACATCCGGGTCATCAAGCGGAAGTTCCGCGCCTGGCGGGGCGACCGGCCGTTCTGGGCCGGGCTGTTCGTCCTTCTGGGCGGAATCCCCATCGCGTACTTCCCCTACGCACACCTCCAGATCGGGCACCTGACCCTCGCGATGGCCACCACCGCGGGCGCCGGGTCGCTGATCATCGGTGTGCTGCTGGGTGTCCTCGGCGTCAGCCTCTGGTTCCAGAAGCACGTCCGCACGTTCGCGGGCGTCGCGGCGATCCTGCTGGCCCTGGTGTCCATCCCCGTGTCCAACCTCGGCGGTTTCCTCATCGGCTTCCTCTTCGCCCTCATCGGCGGAGCGATGGCCGTGGCGTGGGTACCGGGCGAGCCGCCGGTGCAGGAGCCGGTCCAGGAGGACACCGCGGGTGAGGGCGACGCCCCCGAGGGTGCGGTCCCCACGCTTACCAAGGACGCGTACGACGCCGGTGAGCCGAACGATCTGTCAGGAACGAGCCCGGCGAACGGGGCGAACGGGAGGCACAGTGCCGGCTGACGAGGTGACCCACGGGACTGATGTGGAGGAGTCCCGTGCGAGAACCGGGCCGCGGCATGCGGCGCCCAAGAAGCCGCTGTTCACCCGCTTCCACATGCCTGCCGGCAAGGCGATAGCCCTGGCGGCGATGCCGACCGCGGTCCTCATGGGGATGGGGTTCACGCCGACGCTCGCCAACGCCGAGGACCAGCCCACCTCCAAGAGCCTCACGGCCGACGAGTACAAGGACTGTGTCGCGGCCCTGGAGGACGACGCCTCGGCGTCCGCCTCGCCGTCCGCGAGCGCCAGTGACTCCGAGGACGACGAGACCGAGGCGACCCCTTCGGCGTCCGCGTCCGCTTCGGACACGGACTCGGGCAACGACTCCTCGTCGGATTCAGGTTCCGACGACGAGGCCGAGCCCACGCCGTCGGCGTCCGCCAGTTCGTCGGAGAGCTCCAACGAGGCCCAGTCCGGTGCCACCGCCACGCCCTCGCCCTCGGCCTCCGAGAGCAGCGGGAACGTGCTGGAGGAGATCGGCGACGCCATCGAGGACATCTTCACGGGCGGTGAGAGCGCCTCGCCGTCCGCGAGCGCCAGCCCGACGCCGTCGGCCACCGCCTCGGAGAGCGCCTCCGACGACAGCGGGGACGACGACGCGTCCGACGCCGTCAAGGACACCACGGACAAGGTCACCGACACGGTCGGCGACACGGTGAAGGACACGACCGACGCGGCGTCAGAGGCTGCCGAGGACACCACCGAGGCCGTCGAGAAGGCGGCCGACGCGGCCACCGCCAGCCCGTCGCCGAGCGCGAGCACGGACGTCGACGACTGCCCGGTCGCCACCGACGCGGAGGGCGGCGTGGACAACGCCGTGCCGCTGCCGGCCGACCCCTGGTACCTGAACGCCAGCTCGCTGCTGCTGAAGGGCGCCGACTACAAGGGCATCGTCAAGGTGCGCACGGCCGACGGCACCGTCAAGGAGGTGCTGAAGTACGTCATCTCCGACGGCACCGACATCGGCGACCTGCACCAGACGGTGAAGGACGAGCAGTCCGGCAAGACCTACCACGTGCAGGCGGCCAAGGGCTCGACCTCCACGATCCGCGACGGCGACACCGTGATGTACACGGAGAGCATCTCCGGCAACCTGCTGGGGCTGATCCCGGTCACGTTCAGCCCGGAGAGCCCGCCGCCGCTGAACATCCCGCTGATCTACTTCACCAAGGTGACGGTCGTGCAGGCCGGCCAGTTCGGCGGCACCCTGCACGTGCCGGGGCTGCACAGCTACCAGACCGACTGAGCGCCGCCACAGGCCCGTTCGGGAGCCGCAACACGCCTGAGGGCGCCCCCTGATCCAGGGGGCGCCCTCAGCGCCGTACACAGGCCTTCCCGGCCGTCGGGGCCCCCGGAGGGGCCCCGGGGTCCTACTTCTCGACGCCCAGGTGGTGGACGCGGACCATGTTGGTGGTGCCGGGGACGCCGGGGGGCGAGCCGGCCGTGATGATGACGATCTCGCCCGGGTTGAAGCGGTTGAGCTTGATGATCTCCTGGTCCACCAGGTCGACCATCTCGTCGGTGCTGTTCACGAACGGCACGACGTGCGACTCGACGCCCCAGCTGAGGGCCAGCTGGTTGCGGGTGTTCTCGTCGGTGGTGAAGGCGATGATCGGCTGGGACGCGCGGTAGCGCGAGAGCCGGCGGGCCGTGTCACCGGACTGCGTGAAGGCCACCAGGCCCCGGCCGCCCAGGAAGTCGGCGATCTCGCAGGCGGCGCGGGCGATCGAACCGCCCTGGGTGCGCGGCTTCTTGCCGGGCACGAGCGGCTGGAGGCCCTTGCTGAGCAGCTCCTGCTCGGCCGCGGTGACGATCTTCGACATCGTCTTGACGGTCTCGATCGGGTACGCGCCCACGCTCGACTCGGCGGACAGCATGACCGCGTCCGCGCCGTCCAGGATCGCGTTGGCCACGTCCGAGGCCTCGGCGCGCGTGGGGCGGGAGTTGGTGATCATCGACTCCATCATCTGGGTCGCCACGATCACCGGCTTGGCGTTGCGGCGGCACAGCTCGATGAGGCGCTTCTGCACCATGGGGACCTTTTCGAGCGGGTACTCGACGGCGAGGTCACCACGGGCGACCATCACGGCGTCGAACGCCAGCACGACGTCCTCCATGTTCTCCACCGCCTGCGGCTTCTCCACCTTGGCGATGACGGGGACCCGGCGGCCCTCCTCGTCCATCACCCGGTGCACGTCGGCCACGTCCTTGGCGTCCCGCACGAAGGACAGCGCGACCATGTCGCAGCCCATGCGCAGCGCGAACCGCAGGTCCTCGATGTCCTTCTCGGACAGCGCCGGCACGTTCACGGCCGCGCCGGGCAGGTTGATGCCCTTGTGGTCGGAGACGACACCGCCCTCGATGACGATCGTCTTGACCCGCGGACCCTCGACGTCCAGGACCTTCAGCTCGACGTTGCCGTCGTTGATCAGGATCTGGTCGCCGCGCGAGACATCGCCCGGCAGGCCCTTGTAGGTCGTCCCGCAGACGGTCTTGTCACCCGGGACGTCCTCGACGGTGATGACGAACTCGTCACCGCGCTCCAGCTCGACGGGGCCCTCGGCGAAGGTCTCCAGCCGGATCTTGGGGCCCTGGAGGTCGGCGAGGACACCGATGGCCCGGCCGGTCTCCTTGGCGGCGGCACGGACGCGGTCGTACCGCCCCTGGTGTTCGGCGTGCGTGCCGTGGCTGAAGTTGAAGCGGGCCACGTTCATGCCGGCTTCGATCAGGGACACGAGCATTTCGTGGGAGTCGACCGCGGGGCCGAGAGTACAGACGATTTTCGAACGGCGCATGGGGCGATCCTATCGGTTTGTTTCGCTACGGAATATTCCGTCTGGTGGAAGATACAAATGGGCGGCTATCTGCTCAGGCGTGTTACCGACGTGTATTACTTCCGACCAGCGCGTAGGTCTGAGTGGCGATCTCCAGTTCTTCGTCGGTGGGCACGACGGCCACGGCCACGCGCGCGTGCTCCGGGGAGATCAGCCGCGGCTCGTCGCTCCGTACGGCGTTGAGCTCGCTGTCCACCGTGAGGCCCAGTCCCTCCAGGCCCGCCACCGCAGCCTCCCGCACCGGGCTCGCGTTCTCCCCGACTCCCGCTGTGAAGGCGACCGCGTCCACGTGGCCGAGCACCGCGTAATAGGCGCCTATGTACTTCTTCAAACGGTGAATGTAGATGTCGAAGGCGAGTCGCGCCTGTTCGTCACCCTCGTCCACGCGGCGGCGGATCTCCCGCATGTCGTTGTCCCCGCACAGCCCGATCAAGCCGCTCTTCTTGTTGAGAAGAGTGTCGATCTCGTCCGTGGACATTTTGCCAACACGCATCAAATGGAAGATGACGGCCGGATCCATGTCTCCGGAGCGCGTACCCATCACGAGCCCCTCCAGAGGCGTCAGCCCCATGGAGGTGTCCACGCACCGGCCGTTCTCGACGGCGGAGGCGGAGGCCCCGTTGCCCAGGTGCAGCACGATGACGTTGACCTCCTCCGGCGCCCTGCCCAGCAGCTTCGCGGTGGCCCGGGCGACGTACGCGTGCGAGGTGCCGTGGAAGCCGTAGCGCCGGATGCGGTGCTCGTCGGCGGTGGCGACGTCGATCGCGTACCGGGCGGCCGACTCCGGCATCGTCGTGTGGAAGGCGGTGTCGAAGACGGCGACCTGGGGCAGGTCGGGGCGCAGCGCCTGGGCGGTGCGGATACCGGTGAGGTTGGCCGGGTTGTGCAGCGGGGCGACCGGGATCAGCCGCTCGATCTCGGCGAGCACGGCGTCGTCGACGACGGTCGGCTCGGTGAAGGTCTGTCCGCCGTGCACGACCCGGTGGCCGATGGCGGCCAGCTCGGGGGAGTCGAGCCCGAGCCCGTCCCTGGCCAGCTCTTCTGCTACGGCTTTGAGGGCGGCCTCGTGGTCGGGGATCGGCCCGGTCCACTCACGGGTGGCGCCTGTCGTGAGGGGCGTGTGCCTGAGCCGTGAGGTCTCCTCGCCGATGCGCTCGACGAGGCCCACCGCGAGCCGGCTGCTGTCGCTCATGTCGAGCAGCTGGTACTTCACCGACGAGGAGCCGGAGTTGAGGACGAGGACGCGGGACGGGCTCACTGGGCGGTTGCCTTCTCGATCGGGGACTGGGCCTGGATCGCCGTGATGGCGACGGTGTTGACGATGTCCTGGACGAGCGCGCCCCGGGACAGGTCGTTGACCGGCTTGCGCAGACCCTGGAGGACCGGGCCGACGGCGATCGCGCCGGCCGAACGCTGCACGGCCTTGTAGGTGTTGTTGCCTGTGTTGAGGTCGGGAAAGATCAGAACCGTCGCCTGCCCGGCCACCTCGGACTCCGGAAGCTTGGTCGCCGCGACGGTCGGCTCGACGGCGGCGTCGTACTGGATCGGCCCCTCGATCCGCAGATCCGGCCGCCGCAGCCGTACCAGCTCGGTCGCCTCGCGCACCTTGTCGACATCGGCGCCCGACCCCGACGTGCCCGTCGAGTACGACAGCATCGCGATCCGCGGGTCCACCCCGAACTGCCCGGCGGTCGCGGCCGCCTGGATGGCGATGTCGGCCAGCTGCTCGGCGTTCGGGTCGGGGTTCACGGCACAGTCGCCGTACACCAGCACCTTGTCGGCGAGGCACATGAAGAAGACCGAGGAGACGATGTCGGCGTCCGGCTTGGTCTTGATGATCTCGAAGGCGGGCCGGATGGTCGCGGCGGTGGAGTGCACGGAGCCGGAGACCATGCCGTCGGCGAGCCCCTCCTGCACCATCAGCGTCCCGAAGTAGTTCACATCGGAGACGACGTCGTACGCCAGCTCCACGGTCACGCCCTTGTGGGCGCGCAGGGTCGCGTACTTCTCGGCGAAGGAGTCGCGCAGCTCGCTGGTGGCCGGGTCGATCAGCTGGGCGTGGCCGAGGTCGATGCCGAGGTCGGCGGCCTTCTTGCGGATCTGGTCGACGGGGCCGAGGAGGGTGAGTTCGCAGACCCCGCGGCGCAGCAGCACCTCGGCTGCGTGCAGGACACGCGGCTCGGTGCCCTCGGGCAGGACGACGCGGCGCTTGTCGGAGCGGGCCTGCTCCAGGAGCTTGTGCTCGAACATCATCGGCGTGACGCGGTCGCTGCTCGGGGCCGAGACCCGCTTGAGCAGGTCGCCGCTGTCGATGTACCGCTCGAAGAGGCCGAGCGCGGTCTCCGCCTTGCGCGGTGTGGCCGCGTTCAACTTCCCTTCCAGGGAGAAGAGTTGTTCGGCCGTCAGGAAGCTGTTGCCGGGCACCGAGAGCACCGGGGTGCCGGGGGCGAGTCGGGCGGCGAGGGTGAGGACGTCGTCGTTCGGCACCTCGCCCAGGGTGAGCAGCACGCCGGCTATCGGCGGGGTGCCGGCGCTGTGCGCGGCGAGCGAGCCGACGACCAGGTCGGCGCGGTCGCCGGGGGTCACGACGAGACAGCCCGGGGTCAGGGCGCCGAGGAAGTTCGGCAGCATCGCGCCGCCGAAGACGAAGCCGAGCGCGTCCCGGGCGAGCCCCGAGTCGTCGCCGAGCAGCACCCTGGCGCCGAGGGACTGGCCGATCTGCGAGACGGTCGGCGCGGACAGGGCGGGCTCGTCGGGCACGACGTAGCAGGGCACCGGCAGCCGGGAGGAGCCGAGCCGCTCGGCGATGAGGTCCCGGTCCTCGCGGGCGACCCGGTTGGTGACCATGGCGAGGACGTCGCAGCCCAGGCCGTCGTAGGCGCGGTACGCGTTCCGGGTCTCGGCGAGCACCGACTCGGCGGGCTGCTTGCGGCCGCCGACGACGGGGATGACGGACGCCCCGAACTCGTTGGCGAGCCGGGCGTTGAGGTTGAGCTCGTCCGGGACCTGGGTGTCGGCGAAGTCCGTCCCCAGGACCAGGACGACGTCGTAGTCCCGCGCGACGAGATGGAACCGGTCGACGAGCGTCGAGACCAGCTCGTCCGTCCCCCGTTCGGCCTGGAGCGTGGACGCCTCGTGGTAGTCCATGCCGTAGACCGTCTTGGGGTCCTGGGAGAGGCGGTAGCGGGCGCGCAGCAACTCGAACAGACGATCGGGACTGTGGTGGACGAGGGGCCGGAACACGCCCACCCGGTCGACCTGCCGGGTCAGGAGTTCCATGACCCCCAGCTCGACGACCTGGCGGCCGTCGCCGCGGTCGATTCCGGTCACGTACACGCTGCGGGTCACGCGTGCTCTCCGTTCGAAAGAGGGGGCACATGGGGTGGGGCGCATGTGGCATAAAAATCGCCCACCGAGGTGAGCAGAACCCTCTTGACAGTACCTCTCGCGATGGTTAAGGCGCCCGTCAGGAGTGGAGGCGGCGGCCCGGTGTGGGACGTGAAACAATCGGACTGGCTCACCGGTATCAACAGCGAGCAGGAGACACAGCACGATGCGTATCGGAGTTCTCACCGCAGGCGGCGACTGCCCCGGCCTGAACGCAGTGATCCGGTCGGTCGTGCACCGAGCCGTCGCGCAGTACGGCGACGAGGTGATCGGCTTCGAGGACGGCTATGCGGGTCTCCTGGACGGCCACTACCGCAGCCTCGACCTGGACGCGGTGAGCGGCATCCTCGCCCGCGGCGGCACGATCCTCGGCTCCTCCCGGCTGGAGCGCGACCGCCTGCGCGAGGCCTGCGAGAACGCCCTCGACATCGCCCGCGACTTCGGCATCGACGCGCTGATCCCGATCGGCGGCGAGGGCACGCTGACGGCGGCGCGGATGCTGTCGGACGCGGGGCTGCCGGTGGTCGGGGTCCCGAAGACGATCGACAACGACATCTCGTCGACCGATCGGACTTTTGGTTTCGACACGGCGGTCGGTGTCGCGACGGAAGCGATGGACCGCCTGAAGACGACGGCCGAGTCCCACCAGCGCGTGATGGTGGTCGAGGTCATGGGCCGGCACGCGGGCTGGATCGCGCTGGAGTCGGGCATGGCGGCGGGCGCGCACGGGATCTGCCTGCCGGAGCGTCCCTTCGACCCGGCCGACCTGATCAAGATGGTCGAGGAGCGCTTCTCCCGCGGCAAGAAGTTCGCGGTGATCTGCGTCGCCGAGGGCGCCCACCCCGCCGAGGGCTCCATGGACTACGGCAAGGGCGACATCGACCAGTTCGGCCACGAGCGCTTCCAGGGCATCGGTACGGCGCTGGCGTACGAGCTGGAGCGACGCCTCGGCAAGGAGGCCAAGCCGGTCATCCTGGGGCATGTCCAGCGAGGCGGCGTTCCGACGGCGTACGACCGCGTGCTGGCCACCCGCTTCGGATGGCACGCGGTGGAGGCCGCGCACCGGGGTGAGTTCGGGCGGATGACGGCGCTGCGGGGGACGGATGTGGTGATGGTGCCGTTGGCGGAGGCGGTGACCGAGTTGAAGACGGTGCCGAAGGATCGGATGGACGAGGCGGAGTCGGTTTTCTAGGGGTTGGTCAGGGCTGGTCTTTGAGGGGCTCTTCGGGGGCTTTCAGCCGGTGAATTGCTGGACGTTCGTCCAGAAGTGATCGACGATCCGGTCGAGGAAATCCCGGCCGGAATGGCTCGAATCACCGGCCGCGCTGCCTTCTCCCCAGCTCAGCGTGGCGACCATCTGCCCCTGGTACCCCTGGTGCAGCTTTTGGAGGACGTCCTCCAGCAGCCGCCGGTCCAGGGGTACGAGTTTGGTGATGGGGCGGGTGTAGGCCTGCCAGCGGGTGGTGACGGCGCTGCGGAGATGTTCGGCAAGGCGCGCCTCCCGCCCGGTGACGGTGACGAAGGCCGGTAGGGCCAGGTCGAGCACCTCGGCGAGCGCGGCGGACTGCCGGTCGTTGCCGCGCCAGTCGTTGTTCTCCTCCATGCGCAGGTAGGCGAGGAGTTCGAGCCCGAGTGCGTGGGCGACGTCCTCAGGCGCGAGGCTCCTGCTGATGCGGTGCTCGCGCAGGGTGCGGGGCTTGCCGATGAGTTCGCCGGCGGAACACCACAACACGCCCGCGAGAGCGGTGAGTTCGGGGCTGGTGGGGTTCGTCATGCCCCGTTCCCACGCGATGACGAGGTCCGGGGTCACGTAGGGGAGCCCGTACGAGGCCCGCATGCCGTAGGCGACATGTTCGGGGCCCTGTCCCCTCTCCCCCCTCTACGCTCCCGACGAACAGCATACTGGAGATCTCTGGGGCC
>NZ_JABERD010000218.1 GCF_013044505.1 Streptomyces sp. S3(2020)
CCACCCCCGCGCCCCTGTCCGTCCCCGAAAGGCCCCCCATGCTGCCCGACCCCCTCCGCGGCCCCGCCTTCTCCTCGTACGCCCCGGAAGACGTCGGCTGGCTGCTCCAGGACCTCTCGGACGTGACGCTGGAGGCACCGACCGAGGAACGCGAGGAAGCCATCCAGAGCGGCGGCGCGCACTACGCGGAGTCGCTGCCGGTGGAGTACCAGCCCAGCGACCAGTACCAGCAGCTCTTCCACACCGCGCTCGACGGGTCCGCGCCGCGGCTCGCGCAGGCGGTCGGCGCGGTCACCGAGATCGTGCTCACCGAGCGCTCGCCCCGCCCGGTCCTCGTCTCGCTCGCCCGCGCCGGCACCCCCGTCGGGGTCCTGATGCGCCGCTGGGCGCAGTTCCGGCACGGCCTGGACCTCCCGCACTACGCCGTCTCCATCGTGCGCGGCCGCGGCATCGACGCCAACGCACTGCGCTGGCTGGCCGCCCACCACGACCCGGCCGACGTCGTGTTCGTCGACGGCTGGACCGGCAAGGGCGCCATCACCCGCGAACTGGCCGACGCCATCAAGGAGTTCGAGGCCTCCGACGGCATCACCGGCTTCGACCCGGAGATCGCCGTACTGGCCGACCCGGGCTCGTGCGTACGGACCTACGGCACCCGTGAGGACTTCCTCATCCCCTCCGCCTGCCTCAACTCCACGGTGTCCGGCCTGATCTCACGCACCGTGCTGCGCACCGACCTCGTCGGCCCGAACGACTTCCACGGCGCGAAGTTCTACCGCGAACTCGCCGGCGCCGACGTCTCCGTGGACTTCGTCGACGCCGTCGTCGCCGCCTTCCCGGAGGTCGCGGAGGCGGTCGGGACCCAGGTCAAGGAGCTGCTGTCCGGCGACCGCGCCCCCACCTGGGAGGGCTGGGCGGCCGTCGAGCGGATCAGCGAGGAGTACGGCATCCACGACGTGAACCTCGTCAAGCCCGGTGTCGGCGAGACCACCCGGGTGCTGCTGCGCCGGGTGCCCTGGAAGATCCTGGCGCGGGCCGGCGCGGGCGCCGACCTGGACCATGTGCGCCTGTTGGCCGAACAGAGAGGTGTCCCGGTGGAAGAGGTCGACGAACTCCCGTACACCTGCGTGGGGTTGATCCACCCCAAGTACACGCGGGGCGCGACGGGCGCCGACGGCAAGGCGGTGACCGTCTGATGCCGGTGCTGGTGGCTAGTGACCTCGACCGTACGCTCATCTACTCCTCCGCGGCCCTCGCGCTGACCATGCCGGACGCGCGGGCGCCCCGGCTGCTCTGCGTCGAGGTGCACGAGAGCAGACCGCTGTCGTTCATGACGGAGACGGCCGCCGCACTGCTGGCCGACCTCGGCGACGCGGCGGTGTTCGTGCCGACGACCACCCGGACCCGTAAGCAGTACCAGCGCATCAACCTGCCGGGCCCGCCCCCGAAGTACGCGATCTGCGCCAACGGCGGGCATCTGCTGGTGGACGGAGTGACGGACGCCGACTGGCACGCGCGCGTGCAGGCCCGGCTGGCCGACGAGTGCGCGCCCCTGGACGAGGTCCGCGAGCACCTGCTGCGGACGGCCGACCCCCTGTGGGTGCGCAAGCACCGGGTCGCCGAGGACCTCTTCGCCTACCTCGTCGTCGAGCGCGAACTGCTGCCCGAGGACTGGGTGAAGGAGCTCGCGGTGTGGGCGGAGAACCGCGGCTGGACGGTCTCCCTCCAGGGCCGCAAGATCTACGCCGTCCCCAAGCCGCTGACCAAGAGCGCCGCCATGCGCGAGGTCGCCCGCCGCACCGGCGCGGAGCTCACGCTGGCCGCCGGTGACTCCCTCCTCGACGCCGATCTGCTGCTCGCCGCGGACAAGGCCTGGCGGCCGGGCCACGGGGAGCTCGCCGACGAGGGCTTCGCCGCTCCGACGCTCACCGCGCTGCCGGAACGGGGCGTGCTGGCGGGGGAGCGGATCCTGCGGGAGTTCCTGAAGGGGACGCGGGGGATCTGAGCTAGGACTCGACGCGCACGTCCCGGGTGCGCCTGCGGCGGCCGGATCCCGGTCGCCGCAGCAGTCGTACGACGACGAACGCCAGCACCGCCAGCGCGGCCCCCACGAGGACGACCTTCGAGTACGCGGACACGATGTCCGTGACCCGGGTCCAGTTGTCACCCAGCAGATAGCCCGCCATCACGAACGCGGTGTTCCACAGCGCGCTGCCCAGCGTGGTCAGACCGAGGAACACCGGCAGGGGCATGCGTTCGACGCCGGCCGGCACCGAGATCAGGCTGCGGAAGATCGGGATCATCCGGCCGAAGAACACCGCCTTGGTGCCGTGCCGCAGGAACCACGCCTCGGTCTTCTCGATGTCCGAGACCTTCACCAGCGGCAGCCGCGCCGCGATCGCCACCGTGCGCTCACGGCCGAGCAGCGCGCCGACACCGTAGAGGGCGAGCGCGCCGATCACCGAACCGGCGGTCGTCCACAGCAGCGCCGCCCACAGGCTCATTTGGCCGGTGCTCGCCGCGAACCCCGCGAGCGGCAGGATGACCTCGCTCGGCAGCGGAGGGAAGAGGTTCTCCAGGGCGATGGCCAGGCCGGCGCCGGGCGCGCCGAGCGTGTCCATGAGTCCGTTGATCCACTGCGGTGCGGCTGTCATGCCGCTCACGGTAGGAAACCGCAGCTGAAGGTTTCCTGAAGCCGTCGTCCGTTAGCTGGTGCCCGTCAGCCGCAGCAGCCTCCGCCGCAGCAACCGCCACCGCCTCCGCCTCCGCCGCCTCCGGAGCGGGGGGCCTGGGCCGGTGCGGAGGCCGAGCCGCCGACGGCCACCGTCGACAGCAGCTTCACCGTGTCACCGTGGCCGGCCGGGCAGTCCGCGGGGGCGGACGACTCCGCCATCGGACGGCTCAGTTCGAACGTGTCGCCGCAGGTCCGGCACCGGTACTCGTAACGAGGCATGCGCACAGGTTAACCGCGCCTCAGTGGGCGGCGCCGCGCTCCTCCCGGATCTGCGCCACCACGCGCGTCACCGTCTGCCGCACCGCCTCCGTCTCCGTGAGGAAGTGCCAGTAGTCGGGGTGGCGGCCCTCCAGCGTGCCGATCGCCCGCTCCAGGCGGGCCACGGAGTCGTCCAGGGGGCGCGCGTGCCGCGGGTCGGGGGTGTTCCGGCCCGTCATGGCCAGCCGCTGCGCGTCCCGGATGGCGAACCGGGTCCGGTCGATCTCCTGCTGGGGGTCCTTCTGTACGGCGTTCAGCCGCCGCAGCCGGTCGCCCGCCGCGGAGACGGACTCGTCGGTGGTGTTCAGCAGGGCCCGTACGGTCGACAGCAGGGCGGTCGCGTCCGGCCAGCGCTGCTCGTCGCGGGCGGCGCGGGCCTGTGTGAGCTTCTGCTCGGCCTGGCGTACGTTCTCCGCGGCCTGGTCCGGGACGTGCTGGAGGTCCTGCCAGCAGGCGGCCGTGAAGCGGCGGCGCAGCTCGCTCAGGACCGGGTCGACCTGGCCCGCGCGGGTGGTGAGGGCCTGGGCGCGGGTGCGCAGGGAGACGAGCCGGTGGTCGATCTCGGCAGCCTTCTCGGGCAGCCGCTCGGACTCGACCCGGACCGTCTCGGCCTCCCGGGCGACGCGCTCGGCACGCTCCAGGGTGTCCGGGACGCCATGCTGTCCGGCGCCCTGGTTCAGCTTGGTCAGCTCGGGGCCGAGGGCGGCGAGCCGGGCGGCGAGGTCGTCGGCCTTCAGCCCCGACTCGCGTACGGCGTCCAGGGCGTTGGAGGCGGCCAGGAGCCCCTGCCGGGCCCGTTCGACCGCGGGAGCGAGGCGGGCCAGCTGGGTCTCGGCCTTGCCGAGGAGCGGACCGAGGCTGTCGCCGAAGCGGTCCAGCTCCCGCTTGACATTGGCGAGCTCGTCCTTGGCCTTGGTGAGCTCGGTACGCGCGCGTACGGCGACCGAGGCCTCCAGGTCGTCCCGGTCGAGGTCGTGCGCGTCGACGGCCTCGATGTACTGGTGGCTGGCCTCGTCGATCCGTCTGCTGACCGCCTCGAAGTCGGCGACCGCGCGCCGGGCGGCGGGGGAGTCGTCGACCGCGGTGATCGTCTCTATCGAGATCCGCAGATCGCGCTGGGCGGTGTCCAGCTCGTAGAAGGCGGCCGCGGCGGCGTCCTTCGCGGCCTGCGCCTCGGCCCGCTGGCTCTCGGAGCGCCCGCCGAACCAGCGCCGGGTGCCGCCGCCGGCGAACGCCACGGGCAGCGCGAGGGCGGCGACCAGGGGCAACGCGATGAGGGTGAGTGTGTCGCGCAGCGCGTGTTGTGCGCGCGACTCCGACGGCGAGTACGGCTGCGCTGGTGTCGCCGTCACATCCCTCTCCCGTGCTGTGTCCGTCCTGGCCCGGTGTCATTCTCCCACCGGTTAAGGACGAACACACGGGCCCGTTAGTTCGCGGTCCGGACCGTGACTTTGCCGTCGCCGGTGCGGGCGGTGATGACATGCGTGCTGGAGTCGGCCCGCGGCACGGAAACATCCACCCCGCCGTCACCGGTCTGGGTCGTCACCTTGTACGTGGCCTCGGGGACGTCGATGGTCACGGAACCGTCGCCGCTCCTGGACTCCACGCGGTCCGGTACGACGCCCAGTTCGAGGTGGACCGAGCCGTCGCCGGTCTCGGAGCGCACGTCGCGCGAGGTGACGTCGGCGCGCACGGAGCCGTCGCCGGTCTTCAGGACGAGCGGGCCGCTGGAGTCGGTGACATGCACCGATCCATCTCCCGTACGAATGCTCAGCGCGTCCTCGAACCCCCTGGCCCGCACGCTCCCGTCCCCGTCCTCGACCTTCACGGCGACCCCGCGCGGGACCTCGATCCGGTGCTTGGCCGCGCAGTCGGCGACCACGCCGGTGCACGTCATCCGCAGCTTCAGCGTGTCGTCCTTCATCGACCAGGTGACCTTCGGGTCCTTGCCGAGGGCGACCGTGCCCTTGAACCAGCGGGTGACCTCGACCTGGCCCTCCTTGTTGCCGTCGGCGGCGACGATCTCCAGCGCCGAGTCGTCGGAGTCGATGGTCAGCGTCTTGCCCTCCAGCGTGAACGACCGCTGATCCGGGTCCTTGTCGTCCCCGGCGGAGGCACCACAGGCGCTGACGCCCGCGATGAGGACGACGGCGCCGGCGGCGAGGACCATGCGAGCGGTGGCGGTACGAGCCATTGGGATCTCCCCCTGAGCCAGAATGATGAGGCTCTTCGACCGTACGGAGCGGGGAGCTGCCACGGGATCCGGGACGCTCCCGGATCCGGGGTGGGGAAAACCCCCGGATCTACCCTGAGACCCGGCCTGAGATCCGGCTCCGTCCGGCTCCCGCGATACGCGTTTGCAGGACAGGGCACCGGGCAAGGTAGTCTGTCGACTCGTCCTGAGCGCGGATGCAGCGCGGATGTTCGGGACCCGGGTGCGTAGCTCAGGGGTAGAGCGCCTGCCTTACAAGCAGGATGTCGGCGGTTCGAAACCGTCCGCGCCCACCATGTGTACGGCCCCTCGGAGCGATCTCCGGGGGGCCGTCTCCGTGCTCGGAGTCCACTAGGAATCCACATCGGCATCCGCATCCGCATCCGCATCCGCATGCTTCAGCTTCATGCGGGCGTCCACGCGTTCGCCGCCCGTGACCTCCGTCCAGAAGCGGTGGCCGGTGATGAAGACGGCGAGTTCGTGTTCGCGCTGTCTGAGCTTCTCGACCTCGGCCTGTTCGTCGGGTGTCCAGCCGGGGGAGGCGGGGCGTTCCACCTTGCGCCAGCCCGCGGTGTCGCTGAAGCCGTCCAGTGGCTCGACCGACCAGGGCAGTCGCTTGAGCAGGGCCGACAGCTCCGCCCGGACCTGATGCAGCTCCTCCTGGCCGGCGAGGAGGTCACTCGGAAAGTCATAGGTCGTAGCCACGGCGCAATGCTACGCCTGTTCGATTTAGGGGTGCGAGTTTCCAGGGGTAGTTCGTGTGTTCGAGTGAGGGGGATCTGAGAGGATCACCGGAACCGTACGAACGCAGGGGTAGGGGACATGACCGTTCTGGTGCTGTTGGTCGTTCTGGCGCTCGCCGTATTCGGGTGCGTGTGCGTGGTCTGGGCGGACCGCGGCGGGCCGGCCTGGGTCCGCGCCGTGGCGGCCGTGACCTTGGGCCTGGGCAGGGTGGTACGGAGCTCGGGGAAGAGGAGCGGCGGGAACTCGTCCAACTCCGACGACGGCTGAGCGCTCCGCCCGACCCGCTCAGGCGCGCTCGGTCATCAGGCGCGCTCGGTCATGTCGAGGACGCAAGCGGCCCGCGCTGCCGTGGAGGCGGCGCGGGCCGTTGGTCTCGGCGGGTCCGGCTCAGTGGCCGGCGTTCCTCAGTTCCCGGACCAGGCGGGTCGCCACCGGCACCGGTACTCCGTGTCGCGCCGCGGCGCGGAGCAACGCGTCGCCGATCGCGTCCAGTTCGAGGGGGCGGCCCGCCTCGGCGTCGCGCTGCATGGAGGACCTGGTCGTGGCGGGGAACGCGTCGTAGCGGGCCAGGGCCTGGGCCGGGTCTGCCGGGGCGCCCGACGCGCGGCTCACCGCGGCCGTCTCCTCGACCAGGGCCGTCAGCTCCTCGCGGTGGCGGGTGCGGACGTCGCCCAGGGGGAGGGCGTAGCGCGTGGTCAGGAGGGCGAGCGGGGCCAGGAACGACATCTTGGCCCACAGCGCCGCCGTCTCGTCGGGCAGCACCCGGGTGGTCGGACCGGCCGACCCCAGCGCGTCCGCCAGTGCCTCCAGACGCTCCTTCGCCACCCCGTCCCCGGTCAGGTCGATCTCGGCGAACGGGCTGCCGTGCACGATCTCTCCCGGCGCCACCCGCGTCGACTCCACGCGGATCACCGCCGGGGCCACCACGTCCTCGCGATAGCGGGCCCGTAGCGTCGCCGGATGCTCCACGCCGTTCAGGAACGGCACCAGGAGCGCATCGCCCAGCGCCGCCGGTGGAACGCGGTCCAGGGCGGCCTCCAGCGCCGTCTGCTTCACCGCCACCAGGCAGACGTCCACCGGCACCCGCAGCTCGGTGTCCGTCTCCACCGCGGCCGTGAAATCCCCGAACAGGCCACTGCGGACCCTGATCCCGGACGCCCGCAGAGCCGCGGCCGTCCCGTCCCCGGCCAGGCAGATCACCCGGTGCCCGGCCCGCGACAGCAGTCCGGCGAGCAGGCCGCCGATGCCGCCCGGGCCCAGCACGGCCACGGTCGGTTTCTCGTCGTGCGTCATCACACGAAGTCCCTTCGTCGGTCGGCCCCTTGAATGGTGGCCGCCTCGGAACGGATCATCGCAGACGCCGGAGCCGCACGGACTCCCAGCGTCGTCGTACTCCGCACAATTCCGTGGACACCCGGCGCCAAGCTCCGGCCGGGGTGAGACTGGGGGTATGTGCCGCAGCATCAAGACCCTTCGCCCGCCCGCGTTGCCCGAGGAGGCGACGGAGGACGAGATCCGGGCCGCCGCCCTCCAGTACGTGCGGAAGGTGTCCGGCTTCCGGGCGCCGGCCGCGCACAACAAGGAGGTCTTCGAGCGGGCGGTGGCCGCGGTGGCCGAGGCCACCGCGGAGCTACTGGCCGACCTGGAGGTCCGGGGCGCGGCGGCACAACGCGCCGGTTAGCCGGGCCGGTGGGCCGCCGGCGGGCGGAGGCGCCCCGCTACGCCGGCTGGCGGCGCATCACGTACGCCGCTCCGGCGCCCGCGCCGAACAGGGCCAGGACCGAGACGCCCGTCGCCAGCCAGGTCGTGCCCAGCCACTGGGCGCCGTAGTAGCCGAGGGCGACGCTGTAGGCCGCCCAGGCCAGGCCTGCCAGGGCGGACCAGGGCAGGAACTCCCGGACCCGGCGGTGGGCGGCGCCCGCGACGAGGGAGACGACCGAGCGGCCGGCCGGGGCGAAGCGGGCGAGGACGACCAGGGGGCCGCCGCCGCGGGCCAGGGCCGAGCCGAGACGTTCCTGCGCCGTGGTGAGGCGGCGGGAGCGGGCGATGGCCCGGTCCAGGCGGGCGCCGCCGCGCCAGGCCAGCCGGTAGGCGACCAGATCGCCGAGCACCGAGGCCGTCGCGGCGACGAGGGTGAGCAGCATGAGGTCGGGGACCTCGCCCGGGACCTTGCCGGTGGCCGCACCCGTGCCCGCCGCCGCGGCCGTGGCGGCGGTGATCACCAGGACGCCGCTCGGCAGGACCGGCAGGAACACGTCGAGCAGCACCGACGCGGCCACCATCGCGTAGATGATTCCTGGGCTGCCGGTCAGCACGCCCGTACTCCCGAGACTCTCGAACACCGTCACTCCCCGTTTTCCCCCGTAACAGCCCTACAGCGTACGCCCGAGGTGTGACAGGAGATTCATGGGGGGCGCGTGTGTTCGGCACAGCATGTTCACCCGGCCGACACGTGCCGGGGCGCGGCAGGTGGCGGGGAGGCGGAAACGGCGCCCGCCCCCAGGTGGGGACGGGCGCCGTCGGGTGCGGGTGCGGGTGTGGCTCAGGCGGCCACGGGTGCCTGGTCCGAGGCGGGCCGTTCGGCGGCCGTCGAGCGCTTCTGGAACAGCCGGTCGAGCCCGAAGGCGCCGGAGCCGGTGAAGACCAGCAGCAGGAAGGCCCAGCAGAACATCGCCGCGCCCTCGCCGCTGTTCTCGATCGGCCACAGGGCGTTCGGCTGGTGCACCTTGAAGTAGGCGTAGGCCATCGCGCCCGAGGCGATGAAGGCGGCGAAGCGGGTGCCCAGGCCGATCAGGATGAGCGAGCCGCCGACGAGCTCGATCGCGGCCGCGTACCAGCCGGGCCAGGTGCCCAGCTCGACGGTGCCGCCCTTGCCGTCCGCGCCGCCGAGCACGCCGAAGAGCGCGACGGCGCCGTGGCTGGTGAAGAGCAGGCCGACGACGATGCGGAACAGGCCGAGGACGTACGGCTGGGCGCTGTTGAGGCGTCCGGTCATGTGGGGGGTACTCCTACGGTCGGACCGGTCCGTGGGGAGGGCCGGTCGGGGACAGAACCGAGCGAGCACCCCACGTTAGGTGGGGCTAATCAATGCTTGCAAGTTCAACATTTGGCCACGGCTTTGCTTCCACTTGAGGTTCCGTTCCCGTCGTAGCCGCACGTAGAGCCGATCTCGCGACCGCGTCGGCGTCCGAAAGCGTGACCGAATCCACACCCGGGCGGGCGCCCGCCGCGGTCACCCAGTGCACGCCCTCCGTCGGCACCCCGAACGCGAACCGCCTGCTGTGCGCCCGCCCTTGACGGTCGATCAGGTGATACGGCCGGGGCGTCACGTCCAGTCCGCCGGTCTCGTAGCCGTCGACCGAGTGCGGCCGGCACTGTCCGGTCCTCAGCAGCCGGGCGAGGAGTCCGTCGGCGGTGTGCCGCAGATCCGGTTCCGGAAGCCGTGCCTCTATGAGCGTCGTCACGCGTACGCCGGACCCCGGGACGTCGGGCGAGCGCGCCACCCAGGCCCCGTCCTGGGCCCGGACCTCCAGGCGCGGTCCCAGCACCTCCACCACGCCCGCCTCCACCAGCGCCACCAGCTCCTCGATCCGGCGGCGGGGCGGGCCGATGGACAGGAAGGCGTTGAGCGGGGTGTACCAGCGGTCGAGGTGGTCCCGGCGGGAGGCGCCGGCGATGCCGCCGTGGTCGACGGTCAGCCGGAGCTCGTTGCGCAGGTCGCGCAGCACGTCGAGGGCGGCCTTGAGGGGGCCGTTCGTGTTGCCCAGGGCGGCCTGCGCGGCGTCCTCGCGCAGATGCGCCAGCAGCCACTCGCGCCACTGCCCGGGCCGGCTGAAGCCGTGCCCGGCGTACGGCCGGGAGATCCGGTCCCAGCTCCAGCGGCCGGCGTCCGGGACGCCGAACTCGTCGAGGAGCAGCGCCTCTTCGGGGTGACCGTGCGGGACGGCGAGGAAGCGGTCCGCGAAGTCCCCGTCCTTCACGCCCTTCACGTCCTTCACGTCCTTCAGGAGGAGTTCGTAGTAGACCGTCTCCACCTCCTTCGCCACCAGCGGCCATATCTCGGCGAGGAAGTCGGGTGCCTCGCCCGAGTCGGCGCGCTTGCGGAAGCCCGCTATGACCTCCGGCGTCAGGACACGCGGGGTGTGACGGCCGTACGGACCCTTCGCGTTGTCTCCGCGTGCCTGGTAGGGGACACCGCGCCGGGAGCCGGCGTACAGCCGGGGCTCGCGGCCGGAGGGGACGTACCGCAGCCCGCGCCGACCGGCCACGAAGCGGCCGCCGCGGCCTGTCGTCAACAGGGCCGTGTGGTCGAAGAAGTTGAGGCCGAGGCCGCGCAACAGGACCGGCTCGCCCGGCAGGACGGGGGAGAGGTCGACGTCGGCCGGGTTGGCGGGCGGGATGTGGAGCAGGCCGTGGGACCCGGCGTACGACGAGAGGGTCCGTCGCGCCGCGTCGGGGACGGTCGGCAGATGGCCCTGGGCGAGGACGACGGCGGACAGGCCGGTCAGTTCACGGCCGTCGTCGAGGGTGAGGACCTGGCGGCCGTCGGGGGCGTCGTCGAGCCGTAGCGCGCGGGCCGGGTGGGTCCGTACCCGGACGCCGGGCGGTGCCTCGCGCACCGTACGGGCGAACACCCACTCCAGATAACGGCCGTAGTGGGCGCGGCTCGGATACTCGTCCGGGCCCAGTTCGCCGGCCGCCCACTCGTGCAGGCTGGGGCCGGGGCGGACGGGGCCGGAACAGTCGACGCTCTCGTCGGTGAACAGGGTCACCTGACAGGCCACGGTGTTCATCAGCAGGTCCGCCGGCTGCGCGGTGCGCCAGACGCGGCCGGCGCCGGGCGGTGCCGGGTCGACCACGTGGACGGTGAGCCGGGCGCCGGGCGGGAGCAGTTCCGGCGCGGAGGCGCAGAGGCGTTCCAGGACGCTGGTGCCGCGCGGCCCGGCGCCGACCACGGCGACGGAGACGGGCACGCAGGCCGTGGTCGGTGCGGACAAAACGGGGACTCCCGGGCGTGTGGGGGCGCTTGGCAGCAGACCGCCCACCGGAAGCGGACGGTCCGCCTCATCATGCCTGCCGTGCGCCGGCCGGGCGGCAGGTACCCCGGATCACGCTTCGCCGGTGGCGATCGAGAGCCAGGGGGTCCAGGTCGAACAGTTCTCCCAGCCGATGTCGTCGGAGTAGTCCCGCAGACACACCTTGATCCGGACCTTGTAGTCCTCGTCGAAGTTGTAGTTGCACTGCTCGCGGCCGGTGAACGCGCCGCCGGTGGCCTTGCACTCGCCGTCGCGGCCGTAGTTGGTCTCCCAGCGGGTGACGACGCTCTTGCTGTCGGGGGCGATGTCGTTCGCCATGATCCAGTCGCCCTCGGCCTGGAAGGCGCCCTCGCCGGCGTTGTCGGAGGTGTAGGCGTGCTGCGGCCAGCCGGTCGGGTACCAGGTGCCGGCGTGCGCCGGTGCGGCCATCAGGGCGATGCCCGCGCCGGCGGCGGCGAGCGAGATGCTGATCTTCTTCAACAAGGCGTGTCCTCAGGGCAGTTGAGCCGTCGGTGAGGCTCAAGTGCCGAGGAGCGTATGCGCGGACGCGGGTTCGCTGAAGATTCAAATGTGCCCAACTCGCATGTCCCAGGGCTCACTTGTGCACAGTGCGGTCACTTCTCGCTCAGCACCGACTCCGACACCACGGCCAGCCGGGCCTTGCCGCCGCGCACGGCCCGCGCCTGCTCCAGCCGCAGTCGTGCCGAACGCCCGCGCAGCGTCAGCGTCATGAGCTGGTTGCCGAACCACGGGCCGCCCGTCCGCCGCCAGTCCACCGACGGCTGCGGACAGGCGCCGTGCCCGGCGAACCGGCGCCCCAGGAAACGGCCCACCGCGCTCCACCCGAAGCGGAAGCCGAGGCGTATCGACAGCGGTATGGAGTTGTGGACGGGAGAGCAGGTCAACTGGAGCACCCGCGCATCGGGCCCGCTCCCCTCCGGCCACGTCGGCTCGGCGACGTACGCGTGATGCACGTCGCCCGACAGCACGCACACCGTCGCCGGCGCGTCCGGCCCCGACCCCGCCTCCGCGATGAGCTCCACCAGCGCCTCGAAGGACGCCGGGAACGCCGCCCAGTGCTCCAGGTCCGCCCGCCGCCGCAGATCCTCCCCGAACCGCGCCCAGCGCGCCCCGCGTTCACCCCGGCACAGTGCCGCGTTCCACGCCTCGGCGTCGTGCACCAGATGCGGCAGCAGCCAGGGCAGCGAGGTCCCGATCAGGAGATGGTCGTACGACCCCGGTCCGTCCAGCACCTGCTCGCGCACCCACCGCGCCTCACCGGGGTCGAGCATCGCGCGGCTCTCCTCGTCCAGGACCCGCGCCGCCCGGCTGTCGACCATCACGAGCCGCACCCGCCCGAAGTCGCGCCGGTAACTCCAGCGCACGGACGCCGGATCGGCATCCGCCTTGCAGGCGAAGGCCCGCAACTCGTCGGTGCCGTCCGGGGTTTCGCGTACGGCGGCGTAGAGCGAATCGGAATCGAGCTCCGCCGGGGACAGGTTCCCCAGGTGCTGGTGCACCCAGTACGACATCAGCCCGCTCAGCAGCCGCTCCCGCCACCACGGGGTGGCCCGCATGTCCTCGACCCAGGCGGCGGAGGTGTTCCAGTCGTCTATGACGTCATGGTCGTCGAAGATCATGCAACTGGGCACGGTGGACAGCAGCCAGCGGATCTCGGGATCGAGCCAGGACTCGTAGTAGAGGTGGGTGTACTCCTCGTAGTCCGCGACCTCGCTGCCGGGCGGATCCCTCAGATCCCGTCGCGTCGCGAGCCACCGCCGGGTCGCGGGCGAGGTCTCGTCGGCGTAGACCTGATCGCCCAACAGCAGCAGCACGTCGGGCCGTTCACGGTCCGGGTCGGTCGCGATCCGGGACGCCAGGGTGTCCAGGGCGTCCGGCCCGACGGGGTCCGGCTCACCGCCGGGCGGCGCGGCCCAGCGGCAGGACCCGAAGGCGACGCGGACGGTGTCGTCCTCGGCCGGCGTGCGGATGACGGACTCCGGGAACGGGGAGTCGGGCAGGGGCCACACGCGTACCCCGTCGAGCAGGACCTCGTACGACGACGAGGTCCCCGGTGTCAGACCGGTGACCGGAACCAGCGCGTAGTGATGCCCCGAGACCTGGAAAGTACGGGTCTCGCCCCCCGCCCCGCCCGCGCAGCGCACCTCGGCGACGCACGGACGGCTCGCCTCGACCCATACGGTCGCGGACGAGCCGTCGGCGTACCTGAGCAGCGGTCCCAACCGAAGTTCGGCCACGTGATCCTCCTCCGTCGCCCCGTACGGTACGGAACGACGGAGGCCGGCGGGGAGGTTCCGTCACCGAATCGTCAGCAGCTGGCCAGGTAGCTGGTGAGCGCGCTCTTCTCCGCGGAGTCCACGGACAGGTCGTAGTAGTACTTCACCTGGACCCAGGCGCGGACGTAGGTGCAGCGGTACGAGGTGACCGACGGCATCCACTCGGCCGGGTCCTGGTCGCTCTTGGACTGGTTCACGTTGTCCGTGACGGCGATGAGCTGCGGGCGGGTCAGGTCGTTGGCGAAGTTCTGGCGCTGGGTGGAGGTCCAGCTGTCGGCGCCGGAGTCCCAGGCCTCGGCCAGCGGCACGAGGTGGTCGATGTCCAGGTCGGAGGCGGCGGTCCAGGTGGCGCCGTCGTAGGGGGAGTACCAGGTGCCGCTGGTGGCGGCGCAGGCGGAGCTGGTGACGACGTTCGTACCGTCCCGCTTCAGGACCGTCTCACGGGTGTTGCAGGTGCCGGAGATGGTGATCCAGTGGTTGAACAGGTCGCGGTCGTACCCGGTGCGGTCCTCCGTCGCCACGGTGAGGGAGGCGAGGTAGGTGCGGGCGGTGGCGGCGCTGACCGGGGTGGGCAGCGCGGCGGAGGCGGTCGGACCGTTGAAAAGTCCGACCGAGGCTATGAGTCCGGTGAGCGCGGCGAGTATGCTGAGTCGTCGACGCGCGTAGAACTTCGCCATGCGAACTCCCTTTGAGGGGTGGGGGTGTTGGAGCGCGAGCGATGGAATGCTCGCGGCTTCGTGTTGCCGGGAGGTGTGCGTTGGGTAAGAAGTTAATGACGCGTACATGACACGACAAGGTTTATGGCGAAACGATCTCGTATGATTGACGGAGTTGAAGGGGAGTAGCTCTTCGCCGGACCGTCGACATACTGCTCAGCTCGTCTGAGCCGGCGCCCGGAGGCAGGTCATCCGTGACCGGCCAGCGAGACCTTCGGCCAGTAGTGCACTGACTGTGTGCTGCCGTGCCGAGGTGTGTCGTTTCGCAGGACCAGCACTCTCGGTGGGGCAGCCCCGACCGATTGAGGACCCTTGATCAGCTTCACCGTGACGGCCGTGGTCTTCGGCGTCGTCTTCCTCGCAGAGCTGCCGGACAAGACCGCACTGGCGGGCCTCGTCCTCGGCACCCGCTATCGGGCGTCGTACGTCTTCGCCGGCGTGGCGGCCGCCTTCGCCCTCCATGTGGCACTCGCCGTCGCGGCGGGCAGCGTGCTGACCCTCCTGCCGCAGCAGATCGTCCACGCGCTCACCGGCGTCCTCTTCCTCGGCGGCGCGGCGATGTTGCTCCTGAAGAAGGACGAGGACGACGAAGAGATCCGGCGCCCGGAGAACCAGTCCTTCTGGAAGGTGGCGGGCGCCGGCTTCATGCTCATCCTCGTCGCCGAGTTCGGTGACCTCACCCAGATCATGACGGCGAATCTCGCCGCCCGCTACGACGATCCGCTCTCCGTCGGTCTCGGTGCGGTGCTCGCGCTCTGGGCGGTGGCCGGGCTGGGCATCGTCGGTGGAAAGGCGCTGATGAAGCGGGTGCCGTTGCGTTTGATCACGAAGGTGGCGGCGCTGCTGATGCTGGGGCTCGGGGTGTGGAGCCTGTGGGAGGCGGTCGCGGGGTGAGCTGAACGGCCGGTGAACAGTTCCGGGATGCGCTGGCGCAAAGCGGACCTTGTTTTGTATCGTAGAGGAACAAAGTGGCTCCCCGCCCGTTCTCCCTGACCGGCGGGCGGGGGCCGCCTTGTCCCTCCGGGTCACCCCCGGTCCCCGCGCCTTGGAGCTGCCGATGACGGCCACCGCCGTGCCCACCGTGCTCACCGCCCGTGCCCTCCTGCTCGACATGGACGGCACCCTCGTGAACTCCGATGCCGTCGTCGAGCGCTGCTGGCGGCGGTGGGCGTCGCGGCACGGGCTGGACGGCGACGAGGTCATGAAGGTCGTCCACGGGCGGCAGGGGTACGCGTCGATGGCGTTGCTGCTGCCGGATCGGCCGATGGAGCAGAACCACGCGGACAACGCGCGGATGCTGGCCGAGGAGACCGCCGACATGGACGGCGTGGTGGCGATAGCGGGGGCGTCGGAGTTCCTGGCGTCCCTGCGTGGTGTGCCGCACGCGCTGGTGACCTCGGCGGATGTCGCGCTGTCCACGGCGCGGATGGCGGCGGCCGGTCTGCTGCTGCCGGACATCCGGATCACCGCTGAGTCCGTGGGCGCGAGCAAGCCGGATCCGGAGGGTTTCCTCAAGGGGGCCGCGGAGCTGGGGCTGGCGCCGGAGGACTGTGTCGTCTTCGAGGACTCGGGGG
>NZ_JABERD010000219.1 GCF_013044505.1 Streptomyces sp. S3(2020)
TTCTATGTGGGCCGGGATGCCGGGGTCACCCATCGGGTGCGGATCCGGGCCAAGCTGCCGGACGGGACCTGGGGCGGATTCTCGGCGCAGCGGACGGTGACGACCGGCGCCGGGAAGCCGTGACGGCCCCCCCGGCACCCCCGGTCCTTCCGCCCCCCCCGGCACCTCCTCCTCCTTGCCCAGACCATCCCCGCACCGCCTCGCGTCCCCGTTGGCGGCCTCCCGGCCCTCCACTACCTCCCCCTCCGCGCTCCCCCTCTTCCCGCCCCAACCGCCCCGCACGTCCCGCGAACTCCTCACCGACCACGTCACAGCCATGGTCTGCTGCGCCGCGATGGACACCGCGGGCGCCACCCCCGGCCTCGACTGGCTCGACGGCCCGACCCTCCTCATCAACGGCGACCGCGCGGCCGACCTCACCCCCGTCGTCCTCCGCCTCGTCGTGGACGGCGACCCGGTCCCCCTGCGCTCCTGGCTCCTGGAGTCCGGCATACGCCCGGAGAAGCCGGTCCGCCTCGTCTGAGCGAGCCCGCCGGCCAGAGGCCGCCGCACAACTCCCTTACCGGAAGCCCGCATTCCACTTTCGGCCAATTCGCAACGAATAGTGACCGCGTGCGTGCGTAATGTGATGTGCTGGGACCGATCGCGCACATGGCAAGGGCTTACGACATAAGACAGACGTCACAGGCACGAACGGGTGACCGGTGACCGCACACACACGGGGGCACGAGGGAGGGGAGCAGCCATGGGGTCGGAGCAGATCCGCCGTTGGGAGTCGGGAGCGCTGGCGCACGCGGTGACGGACCCCTTCGGCCAGGGCCCCGTCCCCTGGCCCCGCGGCGACGAGACGTACTTCGACGACACCGGCCAGGTGGTCCCCTGGTACGTGGACGGATCCCAGCAGCCGACCTCCGCCGACGGCCGCGCCGACACCCCCCGCATCCCGGCCCCACGCACCGTCGGCGGCCTCCGCACGGCCGGTGGCCCCCGCACCGCCGTCGGCCCCCGCGCCGCGGACGACGTACGCCGTCAGATCAAGGGCTTCACCTCGGTCAGCGCGGTCGCCCCCGGCGAGGCCATCGACTTCCACATCACGGTCGACCCGCCCCAGGAGTTCGGCGTGGATGTGTACCGCATCGGCCACTACGGCGGTGACGGCGCCGCAAAGATCACCACCAGCCCCCGCCTCTCCGGCATCGTCCAGCCCCCGCCGCTCACCGCGGACCGCACGGTCTCCTGCCACCACTGGTGGCTGAGCTGGCGCCTTCAGATCCCCTCCTTCTGGAGCATCGGGGCGTACGTGGCCGTCCTGACCACCGCCGACGGCTACCGCTCCCACATCCCGTTCACCGTCCGCCACGACCACCCGGCGGACCTGCTGCTCCTCCTGCCCGACGTCACCTGGCAGGCGTACAACCTCTACCCGGAGGACGGCCGCACGGGCGCCAGCCTCTACCACGCCTGGGACGAGGAGGGCTGTCTGCTGGGCGAGTCCCACGCGGCCACGACCGTCTCCTTCGACCGCCCGTACGCCGGCGCGGGCCTCCCGCTGCACGTGGGCCACGCCTACGACTTCATCCGCTTCGCCGAGCGCTACGGCTACGACCTCGCCTACGCCGACGCCCGCGACCTGCACTCCGGCCGGGTCGACCCCACCCGCTACCGGGGCCTGGTCTTCCCCGGCCACGACGAGTACTGGTCGGCGAACATGCGCCGCACCGTGGAGCGCGCCCGCGACCACGGCACCTCGCTGGTCTTCCTCTCCGCCAACACCATGTACTGGCAGGTGGAGTTGGGTCCGTCCCCGTCCGGTGTCCCCGACCGTCTGCTGACCTGCCGCAAGCGCCGGGGCCCGGGCCGCCCGGTGCTGTGGCGCGAGGTGGACCGCCCCGAGCAGCAGGTGGTCGGCATCCAGTACGCGGGCCGGGTCCCCGACCCCCACCCGCTGATCGTGCGCAATGCCGACCACTGGCTCTGGGAGGCCACCGGCGCCCATGAGGGCGACGAGATCGAGGGCCTGGTCGCGGGCGAGGCCGACCGCTACTTCCCGCGCACCCCCCTCCCCGAGCACGACGACCGCATCCTGCTCGCCCACTCCCCGTACGCCGACACCGAGGGCACCCTCCGCCACCAGGAGACCTCCCTCTACCGCGCCCCCTCGGGCGCCCTGGTCTTCGCGTCCGGCACCTTCGCGTGGTCCCCGTCCCTGGACCGCCCCGGACATGTGGACCCCCGCGTCCAGCGCGCCACCGCCAATCTGCTGGACCACATCTGCAAGCGCGACTGACCCCGCAGGACCGGGAAACCACAGGCCACAGACCCCCTGTCCAGGACCGGCCGCCCCATACGGGACAATCGAGCCACTGGGACAGAACCACGGGGAGGAACCGTGTCCGGATTCGTAGAAAAGCCCGAGCCGCTTCAGGTTCCGGGCCTGGTGCACCTCCACACCGGCAAGGTGCGTGAGCTGTACCAGAACGAGGCGGGCGACCTCGTGATGGTCGCCAGTGACCGTATCTCCGCCTTCGACTGGGTGCTGCCGACCGAGATCCCCGACAAGGGCAGCATCCTCACCCAGCTCTCCCTGTGGTGGTTCGACCAGCTCGCGGACCTGGTCCCCAACCACGTCCTGAGCACCGAACTCCCCGCGGGCGCCCCGGCCGACTGGGCGGGCCGCACCCTGGTCTGCAAGTCGCTCCAGATGGTCCCGGTGGAGGCCGTCGCCCGCGGCTACCTCACCGGCTCGGGCCTCACCGAGTACAACGAGTCCCGTACGGTCTGCGGCCTCGCCCTCCCCGAGGGCCTGACCGACGGCAGCGAACTCCCCGCCCCGATCTTCACCCCGGCCACCAAGGCCGCGGTCGGCGAGCACGACGAGAACGTCTCCTACGAGGAGGTCGCCCGCCAGGTCGGCGCCGACACCGCCGCCCGGCTGCGCCAGGCCACCCTCGCCGTTTACGCCCGCGGCAGGGACATCGCCCGCGACCGGGGCATCATCCTCGCGGACACCAAGTTCGAGTTCGGCTTCGACGGGGACACCCTCGTCATCGGTGACGAGGTCCTCACCCCGGACTCGTCCCGCTTCTGGCCGGTCGACCAGTGGGAGCCGGGCCGCGCGCAGCCGTCGTACGACAAGCAGTTCGTGCGCGACTGGCTGACCTCGGCGGAGTCCGGCTGGGACCGCAAGAGCGAGCAGCCCCCGCCGCCGCTGCCGCAGGAGGTCGTGGACCGGACCCGGGCCAAGTACGTCGAGGCGTACGAGCGACTGACCGGCACCAGCTGGTCGTAACGCGAAAAGCCCCCGGGAGACCGGGGGCTTTCACATGGAGCGAACGACGAGGTTCGAACTCGCGACCTCAACCTTGGCAAGGTTGCGCTCTACCAACTGAGCTACGTTCGCATGCGCCGTGGCGCGAGAACCACTATACCCAACCTCGTTCCCGCGCGAGCCGTACCGCCGCATGGCGGTTCTCCGCCCCGAGCTTCGACACCGCCGACGACAGATAGTTCCGCACGGTCCCCTGCGACAGCGCGGCCCGCTCGGCGATCTCCGCGACGGGCGCCCCGTCGGCGGCGAGTTCCAGCACCTCGGCCTCGCGCACGGTCAGCGGTGAGTCCCCGGCGGAGATCGCGTCGGCGGCCAACTCCGGGTCGACGTAGCGGTTTCCGGCATGCACCGTGCGGATGATCTCGGCGAGCCGCTGCGCACTGACCGTCTTCGGGACGAACCCGCGCACACCGGCCCCAAGGGCCCGCTTGAGATGCCCGGGCCGCCCATGGCTGGTCACGATCAGCACCTTGCAGTCGGGCAGTTCGGTGCGCAGGGATGTGGCGACCTTCACACCGTCCGCGCCGGGCATCTGGAGATCCAGTACGGCGACGTCGGGAGCGTGTGCCTTCGCCATCGCCAGCGCCTCGGGGCCGGACGCGGCCTCGGCGACGATCACGAGGTCGTCCTCCAGCGCGAGCAGCGCCGCGAGCGCACCCCGGATCAGATGCTCGTCATCGGCGAGCAGCAGCCGCACCGTCATCCCGTGACCTCGTTCATCCGCAGCCGCACCGTCATGCCACGACCTCACTCACCCGCAGCGGCACCGAGGCCACCACTCGGAACACGCCGTCGCCCACCGGCCCCGCCTCCAATGTGCCGTCCACCGCCGCCAGCCGTTCCCGCAGTCCGGCCAGCCCGGAGCCGCCCGGGCCGGAAGGCGCGGCCACCCCGTCGTTCTCCACCGTCAGCACCACACACTCGCGAGTCACCCGCACGTCCACCGCACACCGCCCGGCATCCCCGTGCCGCAGCACATTGGTCGTCGCCTCCCGCACGACCCACCCGAGTGCCGACTGCACGTCCACCGGCAGTCCGGCCGCCTCCCCGGACACCTCGCAGCGGATCCCCGCCGCCTCCAGCACTCCCTGCGCACCGGTGAGTTCGACCCCGAGATCGGCCTCCCGGTATCCCCGTACGACATCCCGCACCTCGCGCTGCGACTCCTGCGCGATGCGCTGCACCTCGACCATCTGCTCCTCGGCCTCCGGCCGCCCGCGCCGCGCCAGCTGCACGGCGAGCTCGCTCTTGAGGGCGATCACCGCGAGGTTCCGCCCCATGACGTCGTGCAGATCGCGCCCGAACCGCAGCCGCTCCTCGGCGACGGCGAGCCGGGCCCGGGTCTCGCGGGCCTCGTCGAGCTCGTAGACGGCGTTGAGCAGCCAGACGGAGAAGGCGGAGGTGAAGGCGAGGAACCCGCCGCCGAGGAACACCACCAGCACACTGATCAGGGCCTCGGGACCGGGCCTGCCCGCGAACGCCACGAGCCCGGCCCCGACGGCGAAGCCCGTGACGACGGAGTACATGCGCCGACGGCTGCGGACACCGAGCGAGAGGGTGCCCGCCCCGAAGATCAGTACGACGCCGAAGACCGAGCCCGTCGCGGTGTCGACGCCGTCCCCGTCCGGTCCGTGCTCCGCGACCACGATCGCCATGACGGCGATCGCCGCGGTGAGCGCGCCGAGCGTCCACAGCATGTGGACGGGCTGCTCACGGCGGCCGAGCGTCCAGTCCAGTGCCCGCGCCGCGGTCACGGCACAGATCACGGCGTGCACGGCCACCACGAGCGCCAGCGAGGCCGCGAGCCAGGGCACCATCTCACCGAAGAGCGGCAGCCCCAGCGCGATGACCTCGACCACCGCGAAGAAGTGGAACGACCATCGTGTGTACGTCTCCACCTTGGCCGGCGTGCTCTTGCGCCGCCACCAGTCCCCCGAACCGCTCATCTCCCCGCTCCCGTGCTCAACGCCGCGGCTCCCACCGGAACCACCGTCGTACAGCAAACACGCCCAGCGTGGCCCAGGCCAGTGCCGTCACTGCGGCGCCGAGCGCTTCGTAGGCCGAGAGGTCTCCGGTCCAGCCGCCGCGCACCAGCGTGATCACCGGGGTGAGCGGCAGCAGTTCGCACACCGAGGCCATCCGCTCGGGCAGCACCTCCAGCGGCACGGTGATTCCGGAGCCGATCATCGAGACCAGCATCAGCGGCAGGCCGGTGACCTGTGCGCTCTCCACGGTGCGGGTGAAGCTCGCGGTGAGGGCGGCCAGGGACGCGCAGATCACCAGGCCGAGAAGGAGGCCCAGGACGGCGAGCGCCACGGCCTTCGGTGCCGCCATGTCGAGCAGGACCGTGCAGCCGGCCACCAGGAGGACCGACTGGAGGATGCTCGTGACGACGGCCGGCAGCGCGGCCCCGGTGAGGATCTCCGCGTCCCGCGGCTCCCCGGTGCGCAGCCGCTTGAGGACGAGTTCCTCGCGCCGCCCCACGAAGACGCCCACGAGCGCCGTGTAGACCGCGAAGAGCAGCGAGAACCCGATGGCGGCGGGCAGCAGCACCAGCCCCACGGTGAGCCCCGACTCCCCGAGATCCATGTCCTGGATGGCCGCCTTCACGCTGAACGGCAGGATCAGCGGCAGGAACACCGCGGAGAAGACCATGCCCCTGCTCCGCAGGAACAGTGTCAGCTCGGCCCGGCCGAGCGCCGAGATCCGCCCGGCCGGCGTGGTCCCGATAGTCGTGCCGCTCATGCCACCCGCTCCTTCGTCTGCGCCTTCTCGGCGATCCCGAGGAACGCCTCCTCCAGCGAAGCCGACCGCACATCGAGCCCCCGCAGCTCGACCCCGGCCCCCGAGGCCCACACCAGCACCCCGGTCGCCGCCCGTTGCAGCTCCCGCGTCCGCAGCCGTACGACCCGGCCGTCGACCTCGTGGGACAGCACCCCCAGCTCCCCGAGCGGCGGCAGGTCGCCGACGAAGTACCCCTCGGGCAGCTCGAAGGAGATCCGCGAGGGCTGCCCGGCCGTCACCTCGGCCGGTGTCCCGGTGACCGCGATCCGCCCCTCGTGCAGGATGGCGAGCCGGTCGGCGAGGCTCTCGGCCTCCTCCAGGTAGTGCGTGGTCAGCAGCACGGTCGTACCGCCGTCGCGCAGCGCCCGCACCAACTCCCAGGTGTCCCGGCGCCCTTCGGCGTCGAGCCCGGTCGTCGGCTCGTCCAGGAACAGCACCTCCGGGTTCCCGAGCAGCGCGAGCGACAGGTCCAGGCGCCGCCGCTCACCCCCGGACAGCTGCTTCACGCGTACGTCGGCCCGCCGTGCGAGCCCGACGAGTTCCAGCGCCTCCAGCGGCGGCCGCGCCCCGCTCACACACCCCGCCCACATCCGGGCGGTCTCGATGACGGTGAGCTCGGACGGGAACCCGCCCTCCTGGAGCATCACGCCGGTCCGCGGCCTGACGACGGCCCGCTCCTCGTGGGGATCGTGCCCGAGCACCCGCACCCGGCCGCCGGCCGGACGCGCGAGTCCCTCCAGCAGTTCCACCGTCGACGTCTTGCCGGCCCCGTTGGTGCCGAGCAGCGCGAAGACCTCGCCCCTGTCCACGGAGAAGCTGATCCCGCGGACCGCTTCGAACCCGCCCCCGTAGACGCGTCGCAGGTCGGTGACCTCAATCACGTTCGTGTTCATGGTCCAAGCATCCGGGCGTTCCGGGCCCGGAAGGAGTGCGCGCTGTCATCACTCGACATGACAAATGTCAGGGGTACGCCAAGCACGAAAAAGCCCCCCGGTGGAAGCCGGGGGGCTCTTCGAATCAAGAGCGAACGACGAGGTTCGAACTCGCGACCTCAACCTTGGCAAGGTTGCGCTCTACCAACTGAGCTACGTTCGCATTGCCTCCGACCAGCTCTCACTGATCGGCGCGAGCACCATCCTACCTGATCCACAAGTGGGACCAGACCGGCGATGCAGAGCGGGTGACAGGAATTGCACACTGCGCCTTCCCCCTGGAAGGGGGATGTTCTGCTACTGAACTACACCCGCATGTACTCCGTGGGCTGGGCTTTTCCGTCCCCGCCCCTCGGCGTGCTCCAGACTCTAGCCGACCAGGTGGGGTGCAACGCAAGTCGGTTGCCCTCAGGGTCCGCTGACGGACCCTGAGGGCAACCTGTGCGTCGTCACTGTGCCGCGGCGAACGCCTCGTAGACCTTCTTGGGGATGCGGCCGCGCGCGGGCACGTCCATCTTGTTCGCCTGGGCCCAGGCGCGGACGGCCGCCGGGTCGGGGGCGACCTCCGTCTGCCGGTAGGCCTTGCCGGACTTCGACCGCTTGCGGCCGGCGTCCACGTAGGGCTCGAGCGCCTTACGCAGTTTCTTGGCATTCGCTTGATTCAGGTCGATCTCGTACGACTTGCCATCGAGTCCGAAGGCGATCGTTTCCGCCGCTTCCGAGCCGTCGATGTCGTCAAAGAGAGTGACCACGACCTTCTGCGCCACGAATATCGGTCCCTTCATACGGCACTTGCCAATTCATTTGTACAGTGCCCGACAATGCAATGGGAAGCCCGACTAAATCCTTCCGCGTGTCTGAGCGCAATAGGTATCGGGTGTCGATCGCGGATCTTTCCTGGAAATTTTCGTGAACACGGCCGTCGATACCGGATCGTGACGGCAGTCACGTAGTTTCCTACAAGTCGACGCGCGTAGAAATTTTGTGCGGGTAGTCTGAAGACACTGTTGGATCGACACCTTCAGCAACCTTGCTCAGCACCACACACCGGGAGTGCCAGTGGCACGCGTCGTAGTCGACGTCATGCTCAAGCCGGAGATCCTCGACCCCCAGGGCCAGGCGGTGCAGCGCGCACTGCCGCGTCTGGGTTTCGAAGGCATCTCCGACGTACGTCAGGGAAAGCGATTCGAACTGGAAGTTGACGGACCGGTCGACGAGGCCGCGCTCGCCCGCATCCACGATCTTGCGGAATCCTTCCTCGCCAACACCGTGATCGAGGACTTCACCGTGAAGGTCGAAGAAGTCGCGGAGGCCGCGAAGTGACCGCTCGTATTGGCGTCGTCACTTTCCCGGGGAGTCTCGACGACCGGGACACCCAGCGCGCGATCCGCCTCGCGGGTGCCGAACCGGTCGCCCTCTGGCACAAGGACAAGGACCTCCACCAGGTCAACGCCGTGGTGCTGCCCGGCGGTTTCTCCTACGGCGACTATCTGCGGGCCGGCGCCATCTCCCGCTTCTCGCCCGTGATGGAGACGGTCATCGAGCAGGCCAAGGCGGGCCTCCCGGTCCTCGGTATCTGCAACGGCTTCCAGGTCCTCACCGAGGCGCACCTGCTGCCCGGCGGGATGCTCGGCAACGACCACCTGCACTTCATCTGCCGCGACCAGAAGCTGCGGGTGGAGAACACCTCCAGCGCCTGGACGGTCGACTACAGCGCGGGCCAGGAGATCCACATCCCGCTGAAGAACATGGACGGCCGCTACGTCGCCGACCAGTACACGCTGGACAAGCTGGAGGCCGAGGGGCGGGTCGCCTTCCGCTACCTCGACTTCAACCCCAACGGTTCGCTGAACGACATCGCCGGCATCACCAACGAGGCCGGGAACGTCGTAGGCCTCATGCCGCACCCGGAGCACGCCGTCGAGCCGCTCATCGGCTCCGGCCGCACCGACGGCCTCCCCTTCTTCACCTCGATCCTCAAGAAGCTGGTCAACGCATGAGCCGGACGCCTCTGGACACGGTCGAGCACGCGGCCGCGACCCCCGACGTCGAGCTGCCCTGGGCCGAACTCGGTCTGAAGAAGGACGAGTACGAGCGGGTCGTGGAGATCCTCGGCCGCCGGCCCACCGGTGCCGAGCTCGCCATGTACTCGGTCATGTGGTCCGAGCACTGCTCCTACAAGTCCTCCAAGGTCCACCTGCGCCAGTTCGGCGAGAAGGCCCCCCAGTCCGACGCGCTGCTCGTGGGCATCGGCGAGAACGCGGGCGTCGTGGACGTCGGCCAGGGCTATGCGGTCACCTTCAAGGTCGAGTCGCACAACCACCCGTCCTACGTCGAGCCCTACCAGGGCGCGGCCACGGGCGTCGGCGGCATCGTCCGCGACATCATCGCGATGGGCGCGCGCCCGGTCGCGGTCGTGGACCCGCTGCGCTTCGGCGCGGCCGACCACCCCGACACCAAGCGGGTGCTCCCCGGTGTGGTGGCGGGCATCGGCGGCTACGGCAACTGCCTGGGCCTGCCCAACATCGGCGGCGAGGTCGTCTTCGACTCCTGCTACCAGGGCAACCCGCTGGTCAACGCCGGTGCCATCGGCGTCATGCGGCACGAGGACATCCACCTCGCGAAGGCGTCCGGCTCTGGCAACAAGGTCATCCTGTACGGGGCCCGCACCGGCGGCGACGGCATCGGCGGCGCCTCGATCCTGGCCTCCGAGACCTTCGACGACGCCAAGCCGTCGAAGCGCCCCGCCGTCCAGGTCGGCGACCCCTTCCAGGAGAAGCTCCTCATCGAGTGCACCCTGGAGGCCTTCCAGGAGAAGCTGGTCGTCGGTATCCAGGACCTCGGTGCCGCCGGTCTCTCCTGTGCCACCAGCGAGCTGGCCTCCAACGGCTCCGGCGGCATGCGCGTCACGCTGGACGACGTACCGCTGCGTGACTCCACGCTCTCGCCCGAGGAAATCCTCATGAGCGAGTCGCAGGAACGCATGTGCGCGGTCGTGGAGCCGGCGAAGGTCGACCGCTTCCTGGAGATCTGCGACAAGTGGGACGTCATCGCCACCGTCATCGGTGAGGTGACCGACGGCGACCGCCTGGAGATCTACTGGCACGGCGGCAAGATCGTCGACGTCGACCCGCGCACGGTCGCGCACGACGGCCCGGTCTACGAGCGCCCCTACGCCCGCCCGTCCTGGCAGGACGAGCTCCAGGCCGACGACGCGGGCAGGCTGCCCCGGCCGGGCACTTCGGAAGAGCTCAAGCAGCAGGTGCTCCAGCTGGTCGGCTCCCCCAACCAGGCCTCCAAGAAGTGGATCACGTCCCAGTACGACCACTTCGTGCAGGGCAACACCGTGCTGGCGCAGCCCGAGGACTCGGGCATGATCCGCATCGACGAGGAGACCGGCCTCGGCGTCGCCATCGCGACGGACGGCAACGGCCGCTACGCGAAGCTGGACCCGTACGCGGGCGCCCAGCTGGCGCTGTCGGAGGCGTACCGCAATGTCGCCACCACCGGTGCCAAGCCCCTCGCGGTCTCCGACTGCCTGAACTTCGGCTCGCCCGAGGACCCGGCCGTCATGTGGCAGTTCGCGGAGGCCATCCGTGGACTCGCCGACGCCTGCCAGCAGTTGGGCACCCCGGTGACCGGCGGCAATGTGTCGCTCTACAACCAGACGGGCGAGGTGGCCATCCACCCGACCCCGGTGGTCGCGGTCCTGGGTGTCATCGACGACGTCGCCCGCCGTACGCCGGTCGCCTTCCAGGAGGAGGGCCAGCTGCTGTACCTCCTCGGCGACACCCGCGAGGAGTTCGGCGGTTCGGCCTGGTCGCAGGTCGTGCACGACCACCTCGGCGGTCTGCCGCCCAAGGTCGACCTGGAGCGCGAGCGCCTGCTGGCTGAGATCCTGATCTCCGCCTCCCGCGACGGCATGATCGACTCCGCGCACGACCTCTCCGACGGCGGCCTGATCCAGGCGGTCGTGGAGTCGGCGCTGCTCGGCGGCAAGGGCGCGCGTCTGGTCGTACCGGACGGGCTGGACGCCTTCACCCTCCTCTTCTCCGAGTCGGCGGGACGCGCGGTCGTCGCCGTGCCGCGCTCCGAGGAGCTCCGCTTCAACGACATGTGCGGTGCGCGCGGCCTGCCGGTCACCCGCATCGGTGTCGTGGACGGGGAGACGGTCGAGCTCCAGGGCGAGTTCGAGCTGTCCCTGGAGGAGCTGCGCACGGCCCACGAGGAGACGATCCCGGCGCTGCTGGCGTAAAGCCCTTCGCGCATACGGAGTTGAAGGCCCCGACCGTCCAACGGCCGGGGCCTTCACGCGTGTTAACTTCTGCCGGTCATCGATCTGCGCGGGGGATGAGGACCGGTGGAGTTCCTGCGGATACCCGGCCGGGGCGGCCGGCTCAGTGACCGGCTCAACCGGCTCGTGGTGATCACCGCGGTGCTCGGCATCGGGGCGGGTGGCTGGGGGCTGTGGCTGGAGACCGAGGAGCATCTCGATCGCGCCGCCAGCCGGGAGAGGATCACGCGGGCCTGCGACGGCCTGGTCGACCCGGACCCGGTCCTCGGTCTCGACGGCGGCACCGACCGGGCGCGTCCGGGCAGCGACGAGGACGACGTGATGTCCGGCCTCGACGGCCTCGATGACGCCGACGGTCCCGATGATGCCGACGCCCTCGCCACGCTCCCTCAGAAGTGCGTGATCTACCGGGTGGGGGAGCCGGGGACCTCGTACAACCACTTCCAGCTGTCCGTCTGGCAGACCCCGTCCGAGGAGTACGCGCAGATCGTCGACGGCTGGGACGACCCGTTCGAGCAGTGGACGCGTGAGCCGGACAGCACGCGGGAGGCCGCAGACTCGGTCGAGTACCCGCTGGGCGACGGGCGGCTCGGCGTGTACTACGACAACGCCGTCGCCGTGAAGGCCGTCTGCGCGAACGAGCCGGACGACGTGACCTCGCTCAACGCCATGACCATCGCCCACTACTCCGAGGACACCGAGGTCACGGACGCCGACCGCCGGACCCTCGCCGCGCTGGCCCACACCGCCGCCGAACGCCTCGCGGCCAGGACGGGCTGCACGACCGAGCTCCCCGCCCTCCCGGCCGAACTCCCCACGCCGAGCAAGCGGTTGACGGCAGCGGCGGCGGCGAGGGGCACCTGCGCCTGGTACGCCGTGTACATCGAGGACGAGGGCCGCGGCCGCCTCCCGGACCGCGCCCTCGCCACCCCGGCCGGCGCCCGCGCCTGGGAGGAGAGCTGCCTGCTCGCGGTGGGCGACGAGGAGGTGGACCGCATCTGGTCCGGCCTCGGCGACAAGGAGACCGGGGACCGCGACACCCAGGGCACCCCCTGGTGGCTGCGGACCGAGTCGTTCTTCGGCGACGAGGCCGGCGAGGTCGAGGCGGAGGGCCTGGGCAGCGACCAGACACCCCTCGACCCCGGCACGGCCGGCTTCGACGGCACCGCCAACGTCTGGTGGGCCTCCTCCACCTGCGCCGGCGAACCGGCGATCCACACCCTGAGCGTGGAGTACCCCTACGAGAAGTACGTCCGGCCGAGACTGCGGGCCCTCTTCACGGCCTACGTCGACGATGTCGCCGCCCGCCGCGGCTGCACCGGAGTGAGGTTCCCGTCGGACTTCACGTCCTGACCGGGGCCGGCGCGGGCACCGCGGTACCCGCCGTACCCGCCTTGGGCAGCCGCAGCGCCAGCAGCACGCACAGGGCCATCAGCCCGGCCCCGCACAGGAACACCGCGTCCATGGCGGAGACGTAGGACGCCGTGCCCGTCCCGTCGTCCAGCCGGGTCAGCAGGGTGCCGAAGGCGGCGGCGCCCAGGGCGGTGCCCAGGGTCTGGAAGAAGCGGACGGCGGTCGTGGCGACGCCGAGCTGGTGGCGCGGGGCCGCCTCCTGGACGAGCTGGATGAGCTGGCCGATGAGCTGGCCGAAGCCGATGCCGAGGAGGAGGAGTTCGGCGCGCAGCCACCACAGGGAGGTGTGGGTGCCGGTGGTGGCCAGCAGGAGGAAGGCGACGGCGGTGACGGCCGAGCCGGTGATCACGAACGTCCGCTCGGGGCGGCCGCGTTCGGCGAGCCGGCCCGCGACGATGCCGACAGCCGTCATGCCGAGCGCCATGGGGATGAGGAACAGTCCGGCCGAGGCGCTGTCCATGCCCCGGGCGACCTGGAGATAGACCATCACGTAGTAGATCGCGCCGACCATGCCCGCGCCGACCAGTGCCTGGATCGCGAAGCCCCAGCGCAGCTCCCGGACACGGAACATGGACAACGGCAGGATCGGTTCGTCCGCGGTGACCTGGCGGCGCAGGAACAGCGCGAGGGCCGCGGCGGAGGTCAGCGCGAGGCCGGTGACCTGCGGTGACGACCAGGCGTACTGCCGGCCGCCCCACTCGGTGACCAGCAGGAGCGCGGTGGAGAAGGCGGCGGCGAGGGCGGCGCCCGGGAAGTCGATGCGGTGACCGCCGCCGTGCCGGGGGAGCTTCAGGACGAGCGCGCCGAGGACCAGGACGGCGGCGCCGAGCGGCAGGTTGACGTAGAAGATCCACCGCCAGCTCGCGTGGTCGGAGAGCACCCCGCCGATCCACGGGCCGATCGCCATGCCCCCGCCGGCGAGGATCCCGCCCATCCCCGCGCCCCTGGCGTCCCGCTCGCCGGGCCCCCTGAGCTGGGCGATCACGACCATCGTCACGCTCATCAGCCCGCCGGCCCCGATGCCCTGGACGGCCCGGGCCGCTATGAGCTGGCCGATCGACCCGGCCGCGCCGCACAGTGCCGAGCCGAGGAGGAAGGTGCCGACGGCTCCGAGGAACACGTGCTTGGCGCCGAGGACGTCGCAGAGCCTGCCGTAGAGCGGCAGCGCCGCGGCCGAGGCCAGCGAGAAGGCGCTGACCAGCCACGGGATCTTGTCGATGCCGTGCGCGGGGTCGAGGTCCCGGACGATCGGGACGGTGGCGGCGGACACGATCTGCGTGTCCAGGACGGCGAGGACGATCGTGACGAGGCAGACGAGGAAGCCGATTTTCCGTTGGGTCTCGGACATGAGGGTCTCGGTCATGGGCAGCACCATGCCCGAGATTTATGTACTGAGTCAATCTTTAATCTAGACCTAAAATTCATCTTGGTACAGTGATGTCATGGCTTTTGCTGAGGGGATGGGGCTGCGCGAGCGCAAGAAGCTCCAGACGGCGCTGCGGATCTACCGGACCGCTGTCGAGCTGTTCGTGGAGAAGGGCTTCGACGCCGTCTCCGTACAGGAGGTCGCGGATGCCTCGGACGTCTCCAAGATGACCGTCTTCAACTACTTCGGTACGAAAGAGGACTTGGTCTTCAAGCCCATGGAGGAGCACTTCTCCGACCCGGCCCGTGCCGTGCGCGAGCGGGCGCCGGGCGAGTCGGCGGTGGAGGCCGTGCGCCGGCAGTTCCTGGAGATGGTCGCAAGCCGCGACCCCTCGATCGGCCTGCACAGCGAACCCTTCGCCCGCCGGATCCGCACGGTCATCATGGCGACGCCGGTCCTGCGGGAACGCGCCTACCTCTCCTCCGAGAAGGGCGCCCGCGAACTGGCCGACCTCCTCACCGGGGAGACCGGCGACCGCACCCTGGCCCTGATCGCCGCCGCCACTCTCACCGCCGCCCGCCAGGCCCTGGTCGAGGAACACCATCTGCGCATCGACGCCGGCGAGTCCGTGGACGAGGTCGCCGCCGATGCCGCCGAACGGGCCGAGAAGGCCTTCGCGTTGGTGGAACAGGGGCTCGGGGGATACGCGCGCAGGAAGTGAACTCCCGCAGAGAGCGGACGGGTTGACGTAGTTACGTAGTTCCGTACTCTCGACGGTATGGAACTCGACGAGCGTGTAGCCGAGTTGGAGCGCCGCGTCGCCACCCTCGAAGGGACCGCGGCCACCGAGGCCTCCGCGCCCCGCCTCGGCGAGGGTGACTTCTGGGCGCTGGAGACCCTCAAGGAGCAGCTGGCCGCGCTGGGCGCCGAGGCCGGCGGGGTGCTGTTCACCGGCTCCGTCCGGATGGCCGCCGGTGAGCGGTACGTCTGGCAACAGGGTGCCCTGGCCGAGGAGTTGCTGGACCGCGACTGGGCACCGGCCGCCGATTCGTTCGCCGCGCTCGGCCACCCGGTCCGGCTACGGCTCCTCAAGGAGATCTACGGCGGCCGCCGCACCGTCGCCGAACTCGCCGAGCTCGACGAACTCGGCACGACCGGCCAGATCTACCACCACCTGCGCCAACTCACCACCGCGGGCTGGCTCCACACCAGGGAACGCGGCCGCTACGAGGTCCCGGGCACCCGCGTCGTACCACTCCTGGTGGCCCTGTCAGCGGGCTTGCCCTGACCCCTGCGACCAGGGGTTGCCATCCCGATCCCCCACCCGCCCGTAG
>NZ_JABERD010000220.1 GCF_013044505.1 Streptomyces sp. S3(2020)
TTCATGTGTGTTTTTTTTTTGAATGGTCCGTCGACCACCGTGACCTACCCTATCCTTGGGGAAGGGGGGGTAAGATGGTGATAAGGGACAGTCGTACGACAGCCCCGACGGCGGTCTGATGTTGGACAGGCAGTTCCGGTCGGCGTCCGTCGTCACCCCCGGCACCGGCCGGTAGGTCAGATACGCCCCCAGCGAGTCCGCCGCCGACATCCCGGGCCGCTCCCCCACCAGCACGACCACCAGCTCGGCGCCCATCGCCGCCCCGACGTCGTCCCCCAGCGCGACCCGGGCCTGCTCGGCCAGCACGACCGGGGCGATCCGCCACCCGGCCAGCCGCGCCGCCGTCGCCCGCACCACCGCCGCCGCGTGCTCGTGCACCGCCCGGCTGGACAGCCCGTCCGCGACGACGAACACCACGTCCCACTCGCCCACCGGCAGATGGGCCCGGTCGGTGGCGTCCAACCGCCGCCCCAGGTCGGGGCGTTGGAGATACGTCAGCCGGTCGCCGGCCGCGCTGCGGACCCGTACCGTCGGCATCCCCGGCAGTCCCGCCGCGACCGCGTCCGGATCGAACGGCGAGTGCACCGCGTCCCGGGCCGCCGCGTGCGCGGTCTGGAGCTCCAGGCGGTGCCGGGTCGGCAGCGCGGAGCCGGAGCGGCCCAGGCCGATGCGGGCCTGGGTGTGGCGGCGCAGGGAGATCCACAACTCGTCGTCGTCCAGGGCCAGTTCACTCGTACCGCTCATGCCGCGAGCTCCCTTCCGATGGCCGTCAGTGCGTGGGAGCCGACCTCGCGGATGCCGCCGCGTTCGTCCAGCAGCCCCATCGACTCCAGCCACGCCTCGAACTCCGGTGCCGGGCGCAGGCCGAGGACCTCACGGAGGTACAACGCGTCGTGGTAGGAGGCCGATTGGTAGTTGAGCATGATGTCGTCGCCGCCCGGCGTGCAGATCACGAAGGAGGCGCCCGCGACACCGAGCATGGTCAGCATGGTCGCCACGTCGTCGTCATCGGCGTCCGCGTGGTTGGTGTAGCAGATGTCCAGGCCCATCGGCAGACCGAGCAGCTTGCCGCAGAAGTGGTCCTCCAGGGCGGCGCGGAGGATCTGGCGGCCGTCGTAGAGGTACTCCGGGCCGATGAAGCCGACGACCGTGTTCACGAGCAGGGGGTCGTAGCGCCGCGCGACCGCGTAGGCCCGCGCCTCCACCGTCTGCTGGTCCACTCCGTGGTGCGCGTCGGCGGAGAGCGCGGCGCCCTGTCCGGTCTCGAAGTACATGACGTTGCGGCCGACCGTGCCGCGCTCCAGCTTCAGGGCGGCCTCGTACGCCTCGTCGAGCAGACCGAGCGTCACGCCGAAGGAGGCGTTGGCCGCCTGGGTGCCCGCGATCGACTGGAAGACCAGGTCCACCGGGGCGCCGCGCTCCATCAGGTCCACGCTCGTCGTGACGTGGCACAGCACGCAGGACTGGGTGGGGATCGCGTACCGCTGGATCACCCCGTCGAGGAGGTCCAGCAGGTCCCGTACCGCCTTCGGGCTGTCCGTCGCGGGGTTGATGCCGATGACGGCGTCCCCCGAGCCCAGCAGCAGCCCGTCCAGCAGGGCCGCCGCCACGCCCGCCGGGTCGTCGGTCGGGTGGTTGGGCTGGAGCCGGGTCGCGAGCCGCCCGGGCAGACCGATCGTCGACCGGAAGCCCGTCACGACCCGCACCTTGCGCGCCACCGCCACCAGATCGGCGTTCCCCATGAGCTTGGAGACGGCCGCCACCATCTCCGGTGTGAGCCCGGGAGCCACGGCCGTGAGCGCGGGCGGGCCGGCCGTCAACAGCCACTCCCTGAACTCACCCACCGTCAGCCCGGCCACCGGTGCGAAGGCCGCCGTGTCGTGCGTGTCGAGGATCAGCCGGGTCACGTCGTCGGTCTCGTACGGGATCAGCGGCTCGGTCAGGAACGCCGTGAGCGGTACCTCGGCCAACGCCCAGCGGGCCGCGACCCGTTGCCGTGCGCTCGTCGCGGCGAGCCCGGCGAGATGATCGCCGGAGCGCTCCGGGCTCGCGGCGGCGAGGAGGCGGGCGAGGGAGTCGAAGCGGTGGCGTTCGCCGCCGAGGGTGGACGTGTAGCTCATGCCGGGGACCGTACGAGCCGCGTGTTGCGAGGAGATTGCGGCAGATTTCCTCGGGATTCTAAAGGTCTGGTTGACAAACATTTAACGCACCGAGACCCTTGGCCGACTTATTTCGCCTACAGAGTTCCGGTCCAGTACACCAGCACACCAGCAGGAGAGGGGCCACCCCGATGGCAGTGGATGAGGGAGTCGCCCCGGCGGCGACGACAGATGAGGGCGGCACCGTCCACCGGCTGAAGCCCAACGCCATCGGCCTGCTCGGCGTGGTCTTCATGGCCGTCGCGACCGCCGCGCCGATCACCGCGATGACCGGCAACGTGCCCTTCATGGTGTCGGCGGGCAACGGCATCGGCGCCCCGGCGAGCTACCTCGTCGCAATGGTCGTACTGGCAATCTTTTCCGTCGGCTTCACCTCGATGGCGAAGCACATCACCTCCACCGGAGCCTTCTACGGCTTCATCTCCTACGGCCTCGGCCGCACGATCGGCCTCGCCTCGGGCCTGCTCGCGACCTTCGCGTACGTCGTCTTCGAGCCGGCGCTGATCGGCATCTTCTCGACCTTCGCGACGGAGACGCTGAAGGACCAGACGGGCGTCGACGTCCCCTGGTGGGCGTTCGCGGTGCTGATGCTCGCGATCAACGCGACCGGCACCTGGTTCGGCGTCTCGGTCGCCGAGAAGCTGCTCGTCGTCCTCCTCGCGACCGAGGTGACGATCCTGGCGGCCATGGCGATCTCGGTCGCGCTGCACGGCGGCGGCCCGGACGGCTTCAGCCTCGACCCGGTCAACCCGGTCAACGCCTTCCACGGCACCAGCGCCGGACTCGGACTCTTCTTCGCCTTCTGGTCGTGGGTCGGCTTCGAGTCGACGGCGATGTACGGCGAGGAGTCCCGCAACCCGAAGAAGATCATCCCCAAGGCGACGATGATCTCGGTCCTCGGCGTCGGCATCTTCTACGTCTTCGTCTCCTGGATGGCCATCACCGGCACCGGCGAGTCGAAGGCGGTGGAGGTCGCCACGGCCAACCCCCTCGCCCTGTTCTTCAACCCCACCGAGCAGTACGTCGGCCACTGGGCGGTCGTCGTCATGCAGTGGCTGATGATCACCGGCTCGCTCGCCTGCGGCATGGCCTTCCACAACTGCGCCGCCCGCTACATGTACGCGCTGGGCCGCGAGGGCGTCCTCCCCTCACTGAAGAACACCCTCGGCCGCACCCACGCCCGGCACGGCTCCCCGCACATCGCGGGCCTGGTCCAGACCGTGGTGACCGCCCTGCTGCTGATCGCGTTCTGGGTGGCGGGCAAGGACCCGTACACCGGTACCTATGTCCTGCTCGCCATCCTCGGCACCATGGCGATCCTCGTCGTGCAGGCCGTCTGCTCCTTCGCGGTCCTGGTCTACTTCCGCAAGCACCACCCCGAGAGCCGCCACTGGTTCCGGACCCTCACCGCCCCGCTCCTCGGCGGCGTCGCGATGCTCGCGGTGGTCGCACTGCTGGTCTCCAACATGAGCGCGGCGGCCGGCAGCGAGTCCGGCTCCCTGGTCCTGAAGGCGACACCGTGGCTGGTGGCCCTGGTGGCAGCGACCGGAATCGGCTACGCGCAGTACCTGAAGCGCCGGTCCCCGGACCGGTACCTGCTGCTGGGCCGGACGGTCCTGGAGGAGACGAAGGAGCGGTAGCCGTGCCTCAGAGCTTGGAGTAGTTCTCGGCGCCCGCGCAGTCCTTGGACGCACCGTCCCAACGGCAGAGCGTGACCTTGATCCGGTCGATGCCGCCGACCAGGTCCGTGTCGCCGATGGTGAAGTTGAAGTCTCGCGGAGAGCCAAGGTCGCTTTCGGCATTGGCCGTCCGGGTGACGGACTCGATCTTCGTCGACCCCGCGTATGCCTCGAAGTAGGCCGTGACGTGACCGATGTTGTTGGCGGTGTCCACCACGGTGCCCTGGACGTTGGCGGTGCGGTTGTACCAGGTGATGGAGCCACCGGTATAAGCGTGGCCCTGGCCGTCCGGGTCGAACCTGAACACCTCGAACGCGTCCTTCGGGTAATCCGCCGCGGACGCCGGCGCCGGTGTCACCCCCGACAAACCACAGGCCGACAGGAGACCGACAGCCATCGCGCGCAAAACCCGGGACATCTCTCCACCTCTCCGTAGCGATACGGGAGAAGCCTCATACGGCCGCGCCGCCCGCGGAACCTGAAAGGTTCGAGGTGGCCTAGTCCCCGAACCTCTGCGCCCGATGCACCCGCCACCGCTCCATCATGGTCGCGACCTCGCCCTCGACGAACTCGAAGAAGGCGAGTGTCTCGGCCATGCGGCGGCCCGCGGGTGTGTCGGCGCCGAGGCTGCTGACGCCCTCGCGGAGGGCGCCTTCCCAGCGTTTGAGGACCGCCTCGCGGTTGGTCAGGGCCTCGTACCACTGGTCCCCGTGCACCCGGTAACGCTCCCGGCGTGAACCGGGCTCCCGCTCACGGGACACCATGTGCGTCTGGGCCAGATACCGCACCGCCCCGGAGACGGCCGCGGGGCTGATCCTGAGCTGTTCGCCCAGCTCGGCGGAGGTCATGACGCCCTCATCGGAGGAGAGCAGCGCGGCGAAGACCCGCGCCGCCATGCGCTGCATCCCCGCCTCGACGAGCTGCGCCGCGAAGGACTCGACGAACTTCGAGACGGCCTCCGCGTCCCGCTCACCAGCTGCTTCCGTCATGGCCTCATCCTATCCGGGCTTCATACGCTTCCTTAACTTCACAAATTTCTGAAAGAAGCGTACGTTCGGAAGCATGACGAAGGCCATCAGCGTCGCCGGACTCCACAAGTCCTTCGGCGGGACGCACGCACTCGACGGACTCGACCTGGAGGTGGAGACCGGCGAGGTCCACGGCTTCCTCGGCCCGAACGGCGCCGGCAAGTCCACCACCATCCGCGTCCTGCTCGGCCTGCTGCGCGCCGACTCCGGCGCCGCGCAGGTGCTCGGCCGCGACCCGTGGGCGGACGCCGTCGAGGTGCACGGCAGGATCGCGTACGTCCCGGGCGACGTCACCCTCTGGCGCAACCTGTCCGGCGGCGAGGTCATCGACCTCTACGGCAGGCTCCGGGGCGGCCTCGACGCCCGCCGCCGCGCCGAACTGATCGAACGCTTCGAGCTGGACCCCACCAAGAAGGGCCGCACCTACTCCAAGGGCAACCGCCAGAAGGTCGCCCTCGTCGCCGCGTTCGCCTCGGACGTCGACCTGCTGATCCTGGACGAGCCGACGTCGGGCCTGGACCCGCTGATGGAGGAGGTCTTCCAGCGGTGCGTGGAGGAGGAGCGGGACAGAGGCCGTACGGTCCTGCTGTCCTCGCACATCCTGAGCGAGGTCGAGGAGCTCTGCGACCGGGTCAGCATCATCCGCCAGGGCCGTACCGTCGAGAGCGGTTCGCTCGCCGACCTGCGCCATCTGACCCGGACCAGCGTGACGGCCGAACTCGCGGGCCCGCCCAACGGGTTGGCGCGGCTGCCGGGCGTGCACGGCCTCGACGTCCAGGGGCACCGCGTCCGGTTCCAGGTGGACACCGACAAACTCGACGCCGTACTGCGGTCGTTGAGCGAGTCCGGCGTGCGCTCCCTGACCTCCACCCCGCCCACGCTGGAGGAGCTGTTCCTGCGCCACTACCAGGAGGAAGAGGCGACGGCCCGATGAGCACCCTCGCGGGCACGGGCGTGCTGCTGCGCTTCTCCCTGCGCCGCGACCGGCTGACGGTCCCGGTCTGGGTCGCGGTGAACGCGCTGATGGTGCTCTCCATGCCGAGCAGCCTGAAGAACCTGTACGGCACCCCGGCCGAACGCGCCGACCTGATCCACCAGGTGTCCGCCAACGCCTCCTTCCGCGCCCTGATCGGACCGGTCTTCGACACCTCGCTGGGCGCGCTGACGGCCTGGCGCGTCGGTGCGTACGCGGGGCTGGTCGCGGCCGCGATGAGCCTGCTGATCGTCGTACGGCACACCCGGGACGAGGAGGAGAGCGGCCGCCAGGAGCTGGTGGCGTCCGGGATGGTGGGCCGCAGGGCGTCACTGACGGCGGCGCTGCTGGCGGCGGGGGTCGCGAACGCCGTACTGGCACTGCTGGTGACGGCGGGCCTGGCCGGACAGGGCCTCACCGGGGCGCTGGCCCTCGGTCTCGGGATCGCGGGCGTCGGCATGGTCTTCGCCACGATGGCCGCGATCGTCGCGCAGCTGACGGAGAGCGCGCGGCTGGCGCGCGGGCTGACGGCCGGGGTGCTGGGTGCGGCCTTCGTCCTGCGCGCGGCGGGCGACTCGGCGAGGGACGACGGAAGTTCGGCCCTGACCTGGCTCTCCCCGCTGGGCTGGCTGGAGAACCTGCGCCCGTACGCCGACGAACGCTGGTGGGTCCTGTTGCTGTTCGCGGCAGCGGTCGCCGTGCAGGCGTCGGTGGCCTACGGGCTGGCGGGCCGCCGGGACGTGGGCATGAGCTTCCTGCCGACCCGGCCGGGACCGGCCGCGGGCCGCCTGAACAGTGCGGGCGCGCTGGCCTGGCGCTTGCAGCGGGGCAGCGTCTACGGCTGGAGCCTCGCCTTCTTCGTCGTCGGCATCGTCTACGGCGGTCTGACGGACGGCGTGGCCGACCTGGTCGGCGACAACGCCCGCGCCCGCGAGATCTTCGAGCGGATGGGCGGTCAGAACGATCTGACGGACGCGTTCCTGGCGTCGATGGTCGCCATGATGGGCCTCGTCGCGGCCCTGTACGTGGTCGGTTCGGTGCTGCGGCTGCACGCCGAGGAGACCTCGGGCCGCGCGGAGCCGGTGCTGGCGAACGCGGTGGGCCGCGTTCGCTGGGCCGCCGGCCATCTTGCCGTGGCCTTCGGCGGGGTCGTCCTGCTCATGCTCCTCACCGGCCTGGGCTTCGCCGTGGGCTACGGCGGACAAGTCGGGCCCATCCTCGGGGCCTGCCTGGTCCAGGTGGCCGCGGTGTGGGTGATCGGCGGCCTCGCGGTCGCGCTGTACGGGCTGCTGCCGCGCCTGGCACCGGCGGCGTGGGGCGTCGCGGGCGCGGTCCTGCTGATCGGCTGGGTAGGACCGGCGCTGGACGCTCCGCGGGCGGTGCTGGACGTGTCGCCGTTCGGGCATCTGCCGAAGCTGCCCGGCGGGGAGATGAGTTGGGGGCCGGTGCTGGTGCTGGTCGGGCTGGCGGTGGTGCTGGTGGCCGGTGGGCTGGCGGGGTTGCGGAGGCGGGACATGACGACGTGACGGGGCGGAGATGACCGGGCGAGAACCGCGGGAGGCGCGCGGTGCGTCCATCCGGGCATGGAAGACCGGCCGGACCCCCGGGATCGACGCAACGCCGTGACGTGCAGTGGCTGCATGCTGTCGGCGGTGGGGGCGCTGGTGGCGACCCTCGTGTGGGCCGGCTCGCCCCGCACCGGACGACACATGGGCGGCGGCTTCGAGGGCGAGGGCACCGACGTCGGCGCCGCCCTCGTCGAACTCCCCCTCGTCGCCCTCGCCGGAGCGCTCCTGCCGGCGCTCGTCTCCCTCGTGATCGCGTACCTGGTGGGCCGGCGGTCAGACCCCCACGGCTAGCCCTTCCAGCCCCCTGATCACGAAGTTCGGCTTCCGCTCCGGCTCGGCGGCGAGGGCGAGGGCCGGCGCCTTCTCCAGCAACGCCGTCATCGAGGCCGCCAGCTCGATACGGGCCAGCGGGGCACCGATGCAGTAGTGGATACCGGCGCTGAAGGAGATGTGCGGGTTGTCCTTGCGGGTGAGGTCGAGCTTCTCGGGGGCCTGGAAGACGGCCGGGTCGTGGTTCGCGGAGCCGAAGAGCATCGCGACCTCCGCGCCCCTGGGGATCGTGGTCCCGTCGATCTCGATGTCGTCCAGCACCCAGCGCTCGAAGAGCTGGAGCGGGGTGTCGTGGCGCATGAGCTCTTCGATCGCGGACGGGACCAGCGCGTGGTCGGCGCGGAGGGCGGCGAGCTGGTCGGGGTTGCGGAAGAGCGCGTACCAGCCGTTGACGGTGGCGTTGACCGTGGCCTCGTGCCCCGCGTTGAGCAGCAGGACGCAGGTCGAGATCATCTCCTGCTCGGTGAGCCGGTCACCCTCGTCATGAGCGGCGATGAGCCCGGAGATCAGATCGTCGCCGGGGTTCTCGCGCCGCTCGGCGATCAGCTCCCGCAGATACTCGGAGAACTCCACCGAGGCCCGCACCGCCCTCGCCGCCACGTCCTCCGCCGGTTTCAGCTCGTACATCCCGCAGATGTCCGCCGACCAGGGCCGCAACGGAGCGCGGTCGGCCTCCGGGATGCCCAGCATCTCGGCGATGACGGCGACGGGCAGCGGCTCGGCGACATCGGTGAGCAGGTCACCGCCGCCCTTCTCGACCAGCTCGTCCACCAGCTCACCGGCCAGCCGGGCCACATACGGCTTGAGCTGCTCCACCGTCCGCGGCGTGAACGCCTTGGACACCAGCCGCCGGATCCGGGTGTGGTCCGGCGGCTCCAGGTCGAGCATCCCGTGGTCGTTGAGCGTGTGGAACGGCTCGTGCGCGGCGGGAGGCGCCGTCCGCCCGAAGTCCTCGTGCGAGAACCGGTGCTGATACGTCCGCCCCAGCCGCCGCTCGCGCAGCAGCGCCGACACATCGGCGTGGTGCGGCACGAGCCACTGCCGCGTGGGCTCGTAGAAGTGCACGCGGCCCTTGGCGCGCAGGTCGGCATAAGAGGGGTACGGGTCGGCGAGAAACGCCGGGTCCCACGGGTCGAAGGCTGCCATGAACGGACGTTAGACCGACGGCCCCCCTCCTGACCAGGGGTGTCTCAGCGGATCACCGGCGCGACGGGTCGGGCAGGCTCCACCACTGCCAGGTGTTGCTGCCGCAGTCGCGGACGTTGATCCCCGCGTGCTCGCTCTGGTCCCCGCGGTTCTGGATGCTCAGGCACTGCTGGTTGGCCCGCCCGTGGCGGTGCGTGACGATCTAGTTCCTCCGGGTCAGCCCGGGGTCACCAGGCGGGCCTCGTAGGCGAAGACCGCCGCCTGGGTGCGGTCCCTCAGGCCCAGCTTCACCAGGATGCGGCTGACGTGGGTCTTGATCGTGGACTCCGCGACCACCAGGCGCTCGGCGATCTCCACGTTCGACAGGCCCTGGGCGATCAGGACCAGGACCTCCGTCTCGCGCTCGGTCAGTTCGCCGTACGCCGCCTGTGCGGAGGACATCAGCCGGGGGGAGTCGGAGAGCTTCGAGAACTCCGTGATCAGGCGCTTGGTGACCGAGGGTGCCAGCAGGGCCTCACCGGAGGCCACCACCCTCACTCCCTCCGCCAGTTGACGGGCCGAGGCGTCCTTCAGCAGGAAGCCCGAGGCGCCCGCCCGAAGCGCCTGGTACACGTACTCGTCCAGGTCGAACGTGGTCAGCACCAGCACCTTCGCCGCACCGTCCGCCGCGACGATCTCCCTCGTCGCCTCGATGCCGTTCAGCTCGGGCATCCGGATGTCCATCAGCACGACGTCCGGGGCGAGTTCACGGACCCGGTCCACCGCCTCGCGGCCGTTGACCGCCTCACCGACGACCTCGATGTCCGGCATCGCGTTGAGCAGCACGGAGAAGCCCTCGCGCACCATCATCTGGTCGTCCGCGATGAGCACGCGGATGGTGCCCCTCGTCATGCCTCACCGTCGCTCGCCAGGGAGACGGGAAGGAACACCGTCACCTCGTAACCTCCGTCGTCCGTCGGGGCCGCCGTCATCTCGCCGTTCAGCATCGACACCCGCTCCCGCATGCCCGTGATGCCGTGCCCGGCGCCGGGCGAGGGCTTCAGCAGCGCCTTCGCGGGCGCCGGGTCGTTGACGATGCGCAGGCCCAGACCGCCCAGGACATAGCCGATCTCCACGCGGGCGCTCGCGCCGGGCGCGTGGCGCAAGGTGTTGCTCAGGGCCTCCTGGACTATGCGGTATGCCGAAAGCTCCACGCCCTGCGGCAGTTCACGCACCGCACCGGTCACCGTCTTGTCCACGCTCAGCCCGGTGTCCCGCACATTGGCGAGCAGGACGTCGAGGTCGGCGAGGGTGGGCTGCGGGGCGTCCGGGGCCTCGTAGTCCTCGGCACGGACCACGCCCAGGACACGGCGGAGCTCGGTGAGGGCCGCCACCGCGTTCTCCCGGATCGTCGCGAAGGCCCGCTCCAGCTCCGGCGGCGGGTTCTCCACCCGGTAGGGCGCGGCCTCGGCCTGGATGGCGACGACCGACATGTGGTGGGCGACCACGTCGTGCAGCTCGCGGGCGATGGTGGTGCGCTCCTCCAGCAGGGTGCGCTTGGAACGCTCGTGCATGGTCACCGTCTGTTGCGCGGTCACCTCCCGCTCGGCGGTGCGGCGGATGTGCCAGACCGCGACGACGAGGAGGAGGAGCGCGGAGACGACCAGCATGGGGCCGGTGTTGGTGCTGTAGTGGCCCCAGCCGAAGAACGTCTCGGCGAAGAAGCCGTACAGCGCGGTCAGCAGCCACATCCATGCCGCTGTGCGCGGCCGGGTGCGTATCGCCACGACCGTCAGCACGGTCAGGTGGGAGATGAAACTGCCGGGCAGCCAGGGCCAGTTGCCCCAGGACGTGCCCAGCACGGCGACGGCGGTGGTCGAGCCGAGGGACAGCCAGAACGCGCCGCCCGGCCGGACCATCGAGAGCAGGACCGGCGCCAGGACGAGAAAGCCGGACAGCAGCTGCGTCACATCGCCCTGGCCGGTCACCCCGGTGCCGAACACGGCCATCAATCCGAACGCCGTCACCACCGCGTGCGGGGTCCAGACCGCGTACTCCCGCAGCCGGGCGGGGAGCCGGCGGGTCAGCGGGCCGTCGACCGCCATGCGGGGCAGCGGACGGTACGCGAAGGCGTCGTGGATCAGATCCTGGCGCAGACCGCGCAGGGCCTCCAGGGCGGCCCGCACCTCCGGGCTGCGCGGCTTGTAGGTGTCGTACCCACCGCCTTGCGGGGGCGTGGTGTGCGTCTCGGTCGTCTCGGTCACATTCAGAACCGTAGGCGGAGGAAGGGGTCGCGGTCGTCACCAGTGAGAGGGGTCCTTCGGGGTCCGTCTCAGGTACTACGGGTAGCGGCGGGGACGGCCGGCCGTCGGGTCAGTAGCCCGACGGCCTCACCAGGCCCGACTCGTAGGCGAACACCGCCGCCTGGGTGCGGTCCCGCAGGCCCAGCTTCACCAGGATGCGGCCCACGTGGGTCTTCACGGTCTGTTCGGCCACCACCAGGCGCGTGGCGATCTCCGCGTTGGACAGGCCTTGGGCGATCAGGGCGAGGACCTCGGTCTCGCGTTCGGTGAGGTCGCCGACGCGTTCCTTGAGCGGGCTGCGGGGGCGGTCGCCGAGGCGGGAGAACTCGGTGATCAGACGCCGGGTGATGCCGGGGGCGAGGAGGGCGTCGCCGGCCGCCACCACCCGGACCGCCTCGGCCAGCTGGTCCGCGGAGGCGTCCTTCAGGAGGAAGCCCGAGGCACCCGCGCGCAGTGCCTCGTACACGTACTCGTCGAGGTCGAACGTGGTCAGCACGAGCACCCTGATCCCGGGGGTCGCCTCGGTGATGCGGCGGGTGGCCTCGATACCGCCGAGCTCCGGCATGCGGATGTCCATCAGCACGACGTCCGGGGCGAGTTCGGCGACCTTCGCCACGGCGTCCAGCCCGTCGACCGCCTGCCCGATCACCTCGATGTCCGGCTGGGTGTTGAGCAGCACGGTGAAGCCCTGCCGGACCATCTGCTGGTCGTCGGCGATGAGTACGCGGATGGGGCTGCTCGTCATACGGTGCCGTCCTTGAGATCGCCGGCCGGGTCGGAGGCTTCGGTGCCCGGGCGGGCCGGGAGGAACGCGAACACCTTGTAGCCGCCGTCCGGAAGAGGGTGTGCCGTCATGGAACCGTCGAGCATCCCGACCCGTTCCCGCATCCCGAGCAGTCCGTGCCCGGCACCGGGTGACGGCGGGGCGGACCGTGTCGGCGCCGAGTTGACGACCTCCACGATCAACCCGAAGGCAGTGTGCCGGAGTTCGACATGGGCGATCGCGCCCGGTGCGTGACGCAGCACGTTGCTCAGCGCCTCCTGCACGATCCGGTACGCCGACAGCTCCAGGCCGGGCGGCAGCGGGCGGCGCTCGCCCCGCACGTCGAGCTCGACCCGCAGTCCGGCCGCCCGGGTGTTCTCCACCAGCGCGTCGAGCCGGTCGAGGGTGGGCTGCGGGGTGTGCGGGGCGGTGCGGGTGCCGGTGCCGGGCTCCACGGGGTCCGGGGATTCGGGGTGCTCGGAGCGCAGGACGCCCAGGACACGGCGGAGTTCGATGAGCGCCTCCAGCGCGTTCTGCCGGATGCCGTCGAGGTTCTCCTTGAGTTCCTCCGACGGGTTCTCGACCAGATGTGGGGCGACCTGGGCCTGGATGGAGATCACCGACATGTGGTGGGCGACCACGTCGTGCAGCTCGCGGGCGATCCGGCTGCGCTCCTCCAGCAGGGTGCGCCGGGCGCGCTCCTCGGTGGTGAGGCTGGTCTGCTCGACGAGTTCCTGACGGGCCTCCCGGCGGCCGCGCAGGGCGATGCCGAGGACCACGGAGATCGCGGAGAGAGCGACGGCGATCACGCCGGTGGACTCGTAGTGCGCGGCGCCCCACAGGCCCTGAAGGGCGTAGGTGGTCAGCCCGGTCAGGGCCAGCACCTCCAGGGAGACCCGGGTGGGGACGCGCAGGGTGAGCAGCAGGAGCACGAGGAGGTGAGCGATCGTCCCCGCCGTGGACCACGGCCAGGTGAACTCCCGCGCCGGGCCGCCGAGCAGCCCGTGCAGGAGGACGGCCTGGAGCACGGTGACCGCCAGCGACAGCCACCAGGCCGGGATCGGCCGCCACATCGCGAGGAGGACCGCGCCGCCCTGGGCGACCGCGATGACGAACGCCCACCCGAAGGACAACCCGCCGTTGTCCTGGAGCTGGGGCAGCCCACCGACCGTGATCCCGAACGCGGCCAGGCAGAGCAGACCGTGCGGCAACCAGCGCAGCCACACCGACGGGGGCAGCGGATCCGCGCGGGTGGTCCACAGGTCCTCGCGCAGCGAGCGCGACCAGCGCAGCAGCCGGCCCACGACCACGTGCTGGATCCCCGTTTCCGTCACGGGCCCCACCCTAGACACGGGTCACCTCCACCGGCCTCGTCCTTCCGGCCGGCCGATGCCCCCGGACGACCCGCGAGACCCCGCCCCGGCGGCCGCCCTGTTCGTAGGAGCGGAACGCGGTCCAGCAGACGGCGAGCACGAGCACGAACACCGGGAGCCAGGCCAGCCGGGCGGCGACCCAGCCGAGGCCGTCCGGGACGGTGTGCAGTCCGGGCAGACGGCCGGCGAGGAGGCCGGTGGCCGTGGTCGCCATCAGGGCCGTCTGGTGCCAGAGGAAGATCGTCATCGCGGAGAGGTTCACCAGGGCGACCGCCGCCCAGGCCGACGGGCGGCGCATCGCTCGACGCAGCCGGTCGCGCAGCAGCAGGGACAGGCCGCACTGGGCCAGTCCGAAGGTGACCGCGGCCAGCGTCGGCGGGTTCAGATTGGAGACCGGGGCGCCGGGGACGCCGACCATCGACGCCGGGTAGCCGGCCCAGACGACCAGGGCCGCGGTCACCGCCGTACCGCCGGTCAGCAGGATCCAGCCGGAGCGTCGGCGGTCCAGCTCCCCGCGGGTCCAGGCCGCGCCGAGGGTGTACGGCACGAGCCAGCCGGCCGCCACATTGACCCAGCCGAGCCAGGACGGACCGCCGAGGCCGAAGCGGAGCAGGTCGACATGGAGGACGACAGCCAGCGGCCACAAGGGGTTCATCCGGGTCAGCAGGGGGGTCGCCGCCGTCAACGCGGCGAACACGACGAGGAACCACAGGGGCGACAGCGCCAGCTTCACCAGGGTGCGGACCGTGCCGTACTCCGCGCCCGTGAGCAGCAGGCCCGCGGCGATCACCGTCCACAGGGTGAGGACGGCGGCGACCGGCTTGAACAGCCGGGACAGCCGGGCGGTCAGCCACTCGCCGTACGTGGTGCCACGCGCCTGTGCCGAGGCGTAGCTCTTGGTCGCCACATGGCCGCCGACCAGGAAGAACACCGCGAGGGTCTGGAAGGCCCAGGAGATCGGGGCGAGCCAGGGCATGTGCTGGAGCGGGCTCCCGGTGCGCAGGGCGCGGCCGTCGGCGACCAGGGCGGTCACCAGCCAGTGGCCGAGGACCACGCCGAGGATCGCGAAGGCGCGCAGGGCGTCCACGGCACGGTCGCGGCCGGCGGGCGTGGCCTCGTCGACGCGGGCGGCGCCCCGGCGTATGGATTCCCGGACCTGTCGTACGGCTGCCCAACCCTGCCTTGTGCCCTGCCTTGTGCCCTGCCTTGTGCCCTGCCTTGTGCCCTGCCTTGTGCCCTGCCTTGTGGAGCCCCAGGTCGTGTCACGCACGGGTCACCTCCGAGGTCTGTCCCAGGACGATCCGGGCCAGGTTGGCCAGGGAGAGCGAGCCCGGGGTGAAGTAGTCGCTGTGGCCGCCGTCGCCCGCGGCGAACACCTGCGCGCCGAAGGCCGGGGACATGGGGTCGGTGCCGAAGCCGACGGTGATGCCGAACAGGTTGGTCCTGACGTGCGGGACCTCGGCCACCCAGTCGTCGCCGCCGCGCGCCGCCCAGACGCGGGCGCGGGTGTGCAGGGCCGCGGCGTCCTCGGCGCCGGTGCCGGGGCTGCCGAGGAGGACCAGATCGCTCACGTCCAGGTCGGTGGCGGCTCGGGCGCAAACAACCGAGCCGTAGCTGTGGCAGAGCAGGGAGACGGTGGCCTGTCGGCCGGCTATGCCGTGCAGTTGGCGTACGAACTCGCGCAGGTGGGGGGCGGCTTGGTCGGCTCGGTCGGTGGTGGTGACGGTCGGGCTGATCGTGGCCGGGGTTTCGTAGCCGAGCCAGGCGATGACCGCGGTGCGCGGGTCGGTGCGGGTCAGCTGCTTGTGGAGGGCGGCCGCGGCCCTGTGGAAACGGCCGTAGGTGTCGAGGGAGGTGTCGGAACCGGGGACGAGCACGGCGATGTGGTCCGCGTGGGCGAGGTCGCCGAAGACCTCGGTGGCCTGGCCGGAGCCTCGGCCGTCGAAGTGGAGGAAGTGGCGGGAGGGGGACGCCAGCGCTCGGTCGGCGGCAGCCCTCTCGTCGTCGCCGTGCGCCGCGGCCATACGGGACGCCTCCGCGGCGTTGGCACGGTTCGCCGCGTAGGCCTCGTCCAGCGTGGGCCCCCTCCGGGGGGCCGGGCGCGCGGGGGGCGGGCTCTTTTAC
>NZ_JABERD010000221.1 GCF_013044505.1 Streptomyces sp. S3(2020)
GGCAGCACCGCCCCCGCCACCCCGACCGCCGCCGCCCCGGCCAGGAACCGCGCCCGACTGATCCCCTTGGTCTTCTCCATAGGGCCACTGTGGCGAGCGCGAGCCCGGACGGCTGTCGGCCGATGGTCTACGGCCCGGCAACCAAGGAATGACATCCGGCGTCGATCTACTGAGGGGATCTTCCCTGTCCGTCGAACGAAGGAGAGCGCGATCTTAGCCCGACGTACCCTTCTCACCGCCTCGGCCGCCACCCTCGTGGCAGCCGCCCCGGCACATGCCGCCGACGACGTCTCACGGCGCCTTCGTGAACTGGAGGCCCGACATGGCGCCCGCCTGGGCGTGTTCGCCCGCGACCTCGGCACCGGCCGCACCGTCCGGTACCGCGGCGGCGAACTGTTCCCGATGTGCTCGCTGTTCAAGACCCTGGCGTCCGCGGCCGTGCTGCGCGATCTGGACCGTGACGGGGAGTTCCTGTCCCGTCGGATCCACTACACGGACGCCGATCTGCCGAAGGAGGGCTCGGACAAGACCCGGGAGCATCTGGCCGACGGCATGACGGTCGCCGAACTCGCCGAGGTCGCCATCACCTTCAGCGACAACGGGGCCGGCAACCTCCTGCTGCGTGAGCTCGGCGGCCCGACCGCCGTCACCCGCTTCGCCCGCTCCCTCGGCGACCCGGTGACCCGCCTGGACCGCTGGGAGACCGAGCTCAACTCGGCGGAGCCCTGGCGGATCACGGACACGACGAGCCCGTACGCGATCGGCCGGACCTATGGCCGGCTGGTCCTCGGTGACGCCCTGGACCGCCGCGACCGTGAGCTCCTCACGCACTGGCTGCTGAACAACACCACGAGCGGGACCCGGCTGCGCGCCGGGCTGCCGAGGACATGGACGGTCGCCGACAAGACGGGCGGTGGTTCCTACGGCACCAACAACAACGTGGGCATCGCCTGGACACCGCAGGGCACCCCGCTCGTGCTGGCCGTCCTGACGACGAAGCCGGAGCAGTCCGCCGCCCGCGACGACGAGCTGGTCCGGGACACGGCCGAGCTGCTGGCCGACGCGCTGAGTTGACGGGGAAGCACTGCCTCGGCGTGACCCCCACCACCCGGTGGAGGGCGGCGGTGAAGGAGCCGGCCGTGGCACAGCCGACGCGGTGCGCCACCGGTTCGACCGGGAGGCCCGTCTCGGCGCCGAGGAGACGGGCCGACGTCCGTGCGCCGGCGCCGACTTGGGTCCCCCGGTCGACCAGGGTCCGCGCGTCCGCCGGGTCGGCCGTAAGCGCCCGCGCCACGGCCAGGGCGCGCGGATCACGGGGCGGGGGAACCGCGACACTGGTCACCGGCACCGGGCGCAGCTCGTCGAGCGGCACCGCCTCCGCGCGCGAACGGGCCTGCGGTGCGAGGTCCGTTCGGACGAGATGGCCGTGGATGTCCACCGGAAGTCGGGGAGCCTACGCTTCCGCGCCCGCCGCCTCCGAGAACCGCCGCACGTACCGCCGCTGCCACGGCGTCTCCACCGCCCGCCGGTGGTAGTGCGCCCGCACATACCCGACGGCCTCGTCCGCCGGTACGCCGTCCAGGACCGCGAGACAGGCCAGCGCCGTCCCCGTACGCCCGCGTCCGCCCCCGCAGGCGACCTCGACGCGTTCCCCCGCGGCCCGCTCCCAGGCCTCGCCCAGCGCCGCGCGAGCGGCCGGCCGGTCCGTCGGGAGGCGGAAGTCGGGCCAGCGGATCCAGTGGAACTCCCAGGGGACCGCGGGTGGTTGGTGACCGAGGAGGTAGAGGGCGTACGAAGGGGTCGGCGGCCCCGCGGCGAGCGGGTACCGAAGGCCCCGGCCCCGCACCAGCCTGCCGGACGGGAGTCGCAGTACTCCCTCGGTGTTCTCGTCCCATTGCTCCACGGGCCCATTCGACCACGCCCCGCTCACCCTTGTGTGCCGGACTCCGCCTCGCGCAGCGCCGTCTCCAGGAGGGCGCCCGCCGCCCAGCGCATGACGTCCTTCGCCTCGTCGCGGTCGAGTTCGCAGACGTCGCGGGTGGTGATGAGGGCCTCCGCGCCGTAGACGAGCGTGACGGCCATGGTCAGGCGGCGGTGGAGGTCGGGCGGGAGCGTGTCGGCGAGGGGTTCGAGGGCGGTGCGGGTGATGTCCATGCGCAGACGGTTGCGGGTGGGGATGTCGCTCGCGTCCTTGTCGGACGGTTCCGTCCAGCGCTCCAGCGAGGCGCGCAACACCGCCCGCCACACCGCCTCGTCGTCGAGCTGGAGGTCGGCGACCCGGGACACGGTCAGATCGAGCCGCTCGGCCGGGTCCGCGGGCAGGTCGGCGACGGCCTCGAAGCCGCGGGCGACGCTCTGGGTCTCCTGGAGCAGTTCGCCCGGGTGGGAGAAGTAGCGGTAGGCCGTGGCCACCGACACCCGGGCGCCCTCGGCGGCGTCGGCGATCGTGACCTGCCGGCCCTCGCGGACCAGGGCGACGGCGGCGTCGACGAGCGCGCGGCGGGTGCGCAGCTTCTGGTTGCGGCGCCCGTCGGCGGCCGGTGCGCCGCTCGTGCTTCCGGTGCGCCCTTCGCTCATGAGAATTTCCTCTTGTCGTGAGAAACTATTCTCATTACGGTATCACCGTCTCACCAACGGGGGCCGCGACCCTGACCCGGTGCGCGGCATGACGAGAGGGGGTGCCCCTTGGGCACCATGACACCCGCCGACATGGAAGTACTGATCGGGACACACATGCTGGCCGAGGAACAGGGGGACCCTGATCGCGCGGTCTCCGTCTACACCGAGGACGTCGAGCACGACGTCGTCGGCTTCCCGGGCGACCCGATCCACGGCGTCCAGGCCGCCCTGGACCGCTACCACCAGCTGATCGAGGACCTCCGCGTGGAGAAGGCGGAGCGCACCCACACCTACTACTCGGACGAGGCCGCGACCGTCGAGGACCTCATCACCGCCGTCGTCACCGGCGCCTTCCTCGGCATCCCGGGCAACAACCGCCGGATCACCTTCCGCATGCTGCACGTCTTCGAGTTCAAGGACGGCAGGATCTCCCGCGAGAACGTGTGGCTGGACGGGGCGTCGATCGCCGCACAGCTGACCGCCGCGGCCTGAGCCGGACCACCACCATGTGCCGCGCGCCCTCGCCAGGGGGTGCGCGGCACACCCGTGCGCGGCGCCGGCCCCCGGACACCGCTTCCGCTGCCACCATCCGGTGGAGGAGGGTGAGCAGACCCCCGGCCTGGTACGCGTACGCCAGAACCACGAGAACAGGGAGCCCTGATGACGATCCCCGCCCCGCTGACCGGTGTCGTCCCGCCCGTCTGCACCCCCCTGACACCGTCGGGCGAGGTGGACGTCCCGTCGCTGCTCCGGCTCGTCGACCATCTGGTGGAGGGCGGGGTGCACGGGCTGTTCGTGCTCGGTACGTCGTCGGAGGCGGCGTATCTGACGGACCGGCAGCGCCGGTCGGTGGTGGAGACGGTGACCGGCCATGTGGGCGGCCAACTCCCGGTGCTGGCGGGCGCGATCGACATGACGACACCCCGGGTGCTGGACCACGTGGCCGCGGTGACGGCCGCGGGTGCGGACGCGGTGGTCGTCATCTCGCCCTTCTACACGAGCACGCACCCCGCGGAGATCGCCCGCCACTACCGCCTGATCGCCGCCGCGAGCCCGGTACCGGTCCTCGCCTACGACCTCCCCGGCGCCGTCCACACCAAGCTGCCCGCCGAGCTGGTGCTCTCCCTCGCCGCCGAGGGCGTACTGGCCGGCCTCAAGGACTCCAGCGGGGACCTGGGCGCCTTCCGCGAAGTCGTCGTCGGCGCCAGGACCCGCGGTGACATCAACGGCTTCAGCGTGCTCACCGGCTCCGAACTGATCGTGGACGCCGCCCTCGCGGCGGGCGCGGACGGGGCGGTACCGGGGCTCGCGAACGTCGATCCGCAGGGGTACGTACGGCTGGAGCGGCTCTTCCGGGCGGGCGACCGGGAGCGGGCCCGGGTGGAGCAGGAGCGGCTGTGCGCGCTGTTCGGGATGGTGCGGGTGGGGGATCCGGGGCGGATGGGCGGCAGTTCGGCGGCGCTCGGGGCGTTCAAGGCGGCGCTGCACCTGCGGGGGGTCATCGCGTCTCCGGTGATGGCGGAACCCCAGGTGCCGTTGTCGCAGGCGGAGGTCGAACAGGTGGGCAAGTTCCTGGCGGCGGCCGGGCTGCTGTAGGCCGGCGAGGCTGAGCGGGGCGGGCGAGGTCAGCCGAACGACGGCACATCACCGCTCAGCCGGCGGAGCGCTCAGCCCTCGCGCACGGTCCCCGGTGTGACCATCCCCGACTCGTAGGCGACGATCACCAACTGCGCCCGGTCCCGGGCGCCCAACTTGCCCATGATCCGGCTGACATGGGTCTTCGCGGTCAAGGGGCTCAACCCCAACGCCTCGGCGATCTCGGTGTTGTTGAGCCCCCGGCCGACCAGCACGAGTACCTCACGCTCACGCTCCGACAGGCACTCCGGACCGCCCGAGAGCACCGGGGCCGACGTCGGTGCGTGGCTCAGCAGGCGGGCGATCAGGCGGGCCGTCGGGCCGGGCGACAGCAGTGACTCCCCCGCCGCCACCGTACGGATCGCGTCGAGGAGCTCCGCCGGTCTGGTGTCCTTCACCAGGAACCCCGACGCGCCCGCACGCAACGCCTCCACGATGTACTCGTCGGTGTCGTACGTCGTCAGGACCAGCACCTTCACGTCGGCCAGTTCCTCGTCCGCCGCGATCAGCCGGGTCGCCTCGATGCCGTCGAGGTCGGGCATCCGGATGTCCATGACGACGAGGTCGGGCCGTGCGCGCCGCGCCAGGTCCACCGCCTCCCGGCCGGTCCCCGCCTCCCCCACCACCTCCATGTCCCGTGCCGACTCGACGAGCATCGCGAACGCGGCCCGCACGAGGGTCTGGTCGTCGGCAAGCAGCACCCGGATCGTCATACGGCCCTCTCCAGCACAGTCGTCAACGGCAGTACCGCCGTCACCGCGAACCCGCCCTGCGGCCGCGGCCCGGCGTCGAGTGTGCCACCCACGCTGCGGGCCCTCTCCCGCATGCCGACGAGCCCGAAGCCGGCCCCTTCGGAACCGGCCACCGGGCCCGTGCCGTCGTCGGTCACCGACAGCCGCAGGGCGCCCTGCTCCTCGTAGAGCTCGACGGAGATCGCCGGTTCGGGTCCCGCGTGCCGGACCGCGTTCGTCAGTGCCTCCTGGACGATGCGGTAGGCCGCCGCGCCGACGGCGGGGGGCGCCTCGTGGATCCGTACCGTCCGCTCGACCCGTGCCCCGGTCTGCCGGGCCGTCTCCACGAGGTCGGACAGGCCGTCGAGTCCGGGCAGCGGGCCGCGGACCTCCCCGACGACGCCCTGTTCGCGCAGCACCTCCAGCGTCGTACGCAACTCGCCGCGCGCCGAACGGCAGGTCTCCGCGATGTCCTCCAACGCCTTGGCGACCGTCTCGCGGTCGAGGCGTTCGGGGTCCGTGGCGAGCACATGCGCGGCCACCGAGGTCTGCACGCCGATCAGGGTGATGCTGTGGGCGAGCAGGTCGTGCAGGTCCCGGGCGATCCGCAGGCGTTCCTCCGCCACCCTGCGCCGGGCCTCCTCCTCGCGGGTGCGTTCGGCGCGTTCGGCGCGTTCGACGATGGCGCCGATGTAGTTGCGGTGCACGCGGACCGCCTCACCGGTGATCGCGCACGCCAGGATCCAGCCGGAGATACGCATCAGCTCGATGCCCCGGTCCGGGTTGATGGTGGTCAGCATGATCACGCTGAGGACGAGCAGGCTCGGCACCACGGCCAGGGTCCGGCGCCGCGGTCCGGCCACCGCGAGCGAGTAGATGGCGACCATCGTCACCGCGATCAGCCCGGAGTGGGCGTTGCCCAGCGAGTGGTAGGTGCCCTCCACGACGATGAGCGCGAGGAGCGTCCCCATCGGGTAGTGCCGCCGCCAGGCGAGTGTCAGCGCCGAGAGGCCGAACAGCGTCCAGCCGCCGACGTCCGGCGTGTGCGCGTCGGTGCCCTGCGCCACGAACGCCAGCGGCACCGACGCCAGGCCGACCCCCACCGCGAACAGCCAGTCCCGCAGGGCGGGCCGGACGAGGCGGCGGCCGGGGCGGGCGAGTTGCTCCTTGGTGGTCACCACGTGCTCCATCCTCGCCGATCCGGCCCGGGGCCGGACCCCCTGGGCATGAGCCCGGAGGTCCGGCCGGCCGCGCACACGCTGTTCAGCGCGCCCCCGCGGGCTCCGCCACCGGCTCGGGCAACTCCTCGCCGCCCGCGTCCGGTTGCCTCGACAGCGCGCCCGGCCACCACACCTTGCGCCGCAGCGCCACGCTCGCGCTGGTGACCAGGTACGTGCGGACCAGGAAGGTGTCGAGGAGCACCCCGACCGCGATGACGAAGCCCAGCTCCACCAGCTGGAGCATCGGCATGCTGGTCAGCACCGCGAACGTCGCCGCCAGGACCAGGCCCGCCGAGGCGATCACCCCGCCCGTCGTCCGCAGTGCGATCAGCGCGGCCTGTGCCGGTTCGGTGCCCTTCAGGGACTCCTCGCGCATGCGGTGCATCAGGAAGATGCCGTAGTCGACGCCCAGGGCGACCAGGAAGACGAAGGACAGCAGGCCGAGCCCCGGGTCCGTGCCCTCGAAGCCGAAGACCGGGCCGAAGACCAGTCCGCCGATGCCGAGCGCCGCGCCCCACACGGCGACCACGGCCGCCACCAGGATCAGCGGCGCGACGACCGACCGCAGCAGCGCGATGAGGATCAGCAGCACGGAGGCGAGCACGAGCGGTACGACGACCAGCCGGTCCCGGGCGTTGGTGTCCTTCAGGTCGAGCTGCTCGGCGCTCGGTCCGCCGACGTAGGAGCCGTCGAGACGGTCGCGCAGCGCCTTGATGGTGGCGGTCTCCCCGGCGGACTGGGGTGCGGAGGACGCGGTCACGGAGATCTCCGTCCAGCCGTCGCCGCTGCGGCCGCGCTCCGCACCGGCCACCCCTCGTGTGTCCTCGGCCTCGGCCAGCACCGCGGCGGCCCGGTCCGTGGGGGCGATCACCACGATCGGCTGGGTACCGCGCTCCGGATAGGCCTTCCCCAGGGTCTCCATCGCGGCGACCGCCTCGGGCCTGCTGGTGAAGGAGTCCTCCTGCTTGAGGCTGCCGGGAAGGTTCAGCGCCCCGAGCGCCAGGGCGCCGAGCAGCACCGCGCCGCCCGCGAGCACGGTCAGCGGCCGGCGCCCGGCGGAGCTGCCCATCGCGGCGAACAGCGACCGGCGGACCTTGGGCGTGCTGCCGTAGCGCGGCACCAGCGGCCAGAAGACGCGGCGGCCGAGCAGGACGAGGATCGCGGGCAGCAGGGTCATCATGGCGGCCAGCGCGCACAGGATGCCGACCGTGCCGAGCGGGCCCATGCCCCGGCTGGAGTTGAGATCGGCGGCCAGGAGGCAGAACAGGCCCGCGGCGACCGTCCCGGAGGAGGCCAGCACCGCCGGTCCACAGCCCTTCAGCGCGGCGAGCATCGCGTCGTAGGGGCGCTCGATGCGCCGCAGCTCCTCGCGGTACCGGGAGACCAGCAGCAGGGCGTAGTCGGTGCCCGCGCCGAACACGAGGATCGTCATGATGCCGGAGCTCTGACCGGACACGGAGGTCCCGAACCCCTGGTTCAGCCCGTAGGCGACGCCCATCGACAGATAGTCGGCGATGCCCGCGACGGCGAGCGGCACCAGCCACAGGAACGGGCTGCGGTAGATGAGGATCAGCAGGAGCGCCACGACCCCGGCGGTGGTGTAGAGCAGGGGTCCGTCGAGGGAGTTGTAGACCTCGCTGGCGTCGGTGGCGAGGGCGCCCTCGCCGCCGACCTCGACGCTCAGTCCGTCCTCGCCGCGGGCGATGTCCCGTACTTCGCCGACGAGTTGGTCGCGCTTCTCCTCGTCGGTGCCCGGCTCGGTGCTGGCCACCGGGTACATCAGGGTGGTGCCGTCCTCGGACGGGACGCCCTGCGGCTTCGCGGTGAGCGGGTGCGCGCTCGCGATCTCGGAGACCTGGTCGGCGGCCGTGGCCCTGTCCGCGGCGGTCAGTCCGCCGTCGCGGTGGTAGACGAGGACCATCTGGGTCGTCTCGCCGCCGGGCAACTGGTCCTGGATCTTGGCGACCTGGGTCGAGTCGGCGCTCGCCGGCAGATAGTCCACGGCCCGGTCGCGCTGCACGTCCGCGAGCTTCGCCGCGAACGGCGAGGTGAGCGCCAGCACGGCGATCCACAGCCCGAGCACGAGCCAGGGCACGGCACGCCGTCCCCTGATGGTTGTCCTTGCGGCCCCCATGAGTCGGGCCTCCCCTCCGTCGGATGTCTGGTTCGGGTTCCAGACTCCCGGCGGCCGGAGGCCGATTCGTCGGGCGGCAGGGCGAGTTGGGGGTTACTGCGGAGGGCGTCCTTCAGGGGCCGTTACTCCCTGGGGAGTACCGGAGGGAGTAACGGAGGAAGCAACAGAGGGAGTACGACGACGTACGCGATGGTGGAGGCGATGGTCACGACGGTGTGCGCGCCGCCACCAGCAGTCGCGTCACGTCGTCCGCGCAGATGGTGAGCGCGGCGCCGACCGTCGCGAGGGCGTCCCGCTCCGCGGGGGTGTACGGCCCGTCGGCGAGGGCGATCCGCGCGCCCTGGAGGAGGATCGACTCCCGGCCGCCGGGGGCGAGGTGCGGGGCCAGCGGGTCCAGCGCCTCGTGGAGCTCTATGGCCAGCCCCGCCCCGCAGGGCTCGCCGAAGACCCGTCCGGTGTCCGCGGCCAGCGCGTCGACCAGCGCCCCGAGCTGGTCCTCCGTGCAGTCGTCGAAGCCGGCGCCGCGGACCGTGCAGGCGGCGGCCTCCAGGGCCGTACGGGAACAGGTGCCGCCCGCGGCGAGCACCGCGAGGGCGACGGTGTGGACGGCGTCGCGGAGCATCGCGGAGAAGCGGGTGGTGGTCGGGTGGTCGAGGACGTCGGTGCCGAAGTGGCTCTTGCAGGCGGCGCACTCCACGACCGGGCCGGTCTCGCCGCGCGGCAGCACGGGCATGCCGAGGAGGGTGAAGCGGCGCCTGCCGGTCAGCCGCTGGTAGTTGCGGTCGCCGCCGCAGCCGGGGCAGAAGAACTCCCCGTCGCCCACAGGCGTCCACGCGGTGCGGGTGCCCAGAAGGCGCGCAGCACTGGCGGCCTGGCCGTTTCGTCCCCGTCCTGGCAGCACGTCGCACCTCCGCGTAACGGCACGGCAACATCGCCGTGCTGGCGTGATGTTAGCCACATCACGCACCCGCAGTCAGCACCCAGGACGAGACCTTCCCGTGACCCACACAGCAGATTGGCCGAAAAGCGCCGGACACGGTAACGCACCCAGGGGCGCGGGGCTGTGTGGATCTGCGGCTACCGCCGCGTGGGCGCGACCAGCCACAACCGGCCCGCAGCCGCCCCACAGCCCCCCGCGGCACCCTCTTAGCGCGCAGCCCTGTTGACCGCCGAGACGACCGCCTTCAGCGACGCACGAGTCGTGTTCGCGTCGATCCCGATCCCCCACAGGATCTTGCCGTCGATCGCGCATTCGATGTACGACGCAGCCTGCGCGGACGCGCCCTCGCTCATCGTGTGCTCCTGGTAGTCCAGCAGCCGCACATCGATCCCGATGGACTGCAGCGCGTCGAAGAAGGCCGAGATCGGACCGTTCCCGGACCCGGTCAGCACGGTGTCCTGACCGTCGACCGTGGCCTCCACCTTGAGCGTGTCCACGCCGTCGGTGTCGGTGGTCGACTGGTTGTTCTTGACCTGGACGCGACCCCACGGGTTCCCGGGGTTCGGCAGGTACTCGTCCTGGAAGGTCGCCCAGATGGCACCGCCGGTGACCTCGCCGCCCTCGGCGTCGGTCTTGGCCTGGATGATCTTCGAGAACTCGATCTGCATCCGGCGCGGCAGGTCGACCTTGTGGTCGTTCTTCAGGACGTACGCGATACCGCCCTTGCCGGACTGCGAGTTGACGCGGATGACGGCCTCGTAGGAGCGGCCGACGTCCTTGGGGTCGATCGGCAGGTACGGGACGGCCCACTCGATGTCGTCGACCGTGACCCCGCGAGCGGCCGCGTCGGCCTCCATCGCGTCGAAGCCCTTCTTGATGGCGTCCTGGTGGGAGCCGGAGAAGGACGTGTAGACCAGGTCGCCCACGTACGGGTGGCGCGGGTGGACCTCCATCTGGTTGCAGTACTCCCACGTGCGACGGATCTCGTCGATGTCGGAGAAGTCGATCTGCGGGTCGACGCCCTGCGAGAACAGGTTCATGCCCAGGGTGACCAGGTCGACGTTGCCGGTGCGCTCGCCCTGCCCGAACAGGCAGCCCTCGACGCGGTCGGCGCCGGCCATCAGCGCCAGTTCGGCGGCGGCGACGGCGGTGCCGCGGTCGTTGTGCGGGTGGACGGAGATGACGACGTGCTCGCGGCGGGAGATGTTGCGGCTCATCCACTCGAAGCGGTCCGCGTGCGTGGACGGCGTCGAACGCTCCACGGTGGCGGGCAGGTTGAGGATGATCTCGCGGCCCGGACCGGGCTGGTAGACGTCCATCACCGCCTCGCAGACCTCCAGCGCGAAGTCCAGCTCGGTGTCGGTGAAGATCTCCGGCGAGTACTGGTAGCCGAACTCCGTCTCCGGGCCCAGCAGCTTCTCGGCGTACTCCATCACCAGGCGGGTGCCGTCGACGGCGATCTGCTTGATGTCGTCCTTGGAGCCGCGGAAGACCACGCGGCGGAAGACGGGAGCGGTGGCGTTGTACAGGTGGACGGTGGCGCGCTTGGCGCCCTTCAGGGACTCCACCGTGCGCTCGATCAGGTCCTCGCGGGCCTGGGTCAGTACGGAGATGGTGACGTCGTCCGGGATCGCCCCGGGCTCCTCGACGATGGAGCGTACGAAGTCGAAGTCGGTCTGCCCCGAGGCCGGGAAGCCGACCTCGACCTCCTTGTAGCCCATCTTGACCAGCTGGTCGAACATCCGGCGCTTGCGCTCGGGCGACATCGGGTCGATCAGGGCCTGGTTGCCGTCGCGCAGGTCGGTGGAGAGCCAGCGGGGGGCGGCGGTGATCCGGTTGTTCGGCCAGGTGCGGTCCGCGATGTCGACCTGGTCGTACTGGCCGTACTTGTGGATCGGCATGGTGCTGGGCTGCTGGCGGTTCGCCATGATGCGGGGGCTCCTCAGGATGTCCGGAAGGACGGCCGACGACGCAACGCCAAGCTCCGCGGGGAGGGAGTCGACCTGGACTACAGGCCCTCGCCGCGGCAGCTAAGAAGAAGCAGCCCGAAACGCATGATGCGAAGCATGTTAGCCGAGCCGCTGCCCGTGCGGGGCGCTGTATCAGTATGCGGGACCGGGGGGATCAACAGGACAAAACGTGCGCCATACCACTCGGAGACGGCTTACCGGGCTCCTTATCCCCACATTTCACCAATCATGGTTGCGGGTAGTGACAGCGACATAACACAGTGCAATGGTGCCGGGCATGACGACTCACGGGGGCTACGAGCCCGTCTTCTGCACCGTCGTACCACCGCACGTCCTCGACAAGCTCGCCCAGGCCGAGGACCCCGCGCTCGCCGATCCCGCCCGCAAGACCCTGGAACGCGACGCCTTCGAGCGCACCCACCGCCGGCTGACCACGGTCGTCGGCGCCCCCTCCGTCGCCGCGCCGCCCGGCGCCGAGGCCGGCAAACCGCACCGCACCATCTACGACGCCCGGCACCGCACCGACCTGCCCGGCAAGAAGGTGCGCGCCGAGGGCTCGGAGCCCGGCAAGGACGCCACGGTCAACCGCGCCTACGCCGGCCTCGGAGCCACCTTCGAGCTCTTCCTGGCAGCGTACGAACGCGACTCCATCGACGGCGGCGGCCTCCCGCTGGACGCCACCGTCCACTACGAGGAGAACTACAACAACGCCTTCTGGAACGGCGAGCAGATGGTGTTCGGCGACGGAGACGGCGAGATCTTCCTCGACTTCACCATCCCGATCGACGTCATCGGCCACGAACTCACCCACGGCGTCACCCAGTACACGGCCAACCTCACCTACTTCGGCCAGCCCGGCGCGCTCAACGAGTCGATGTCCGATGTCTTCGGCTCCCTCATCAAGCAGCACACCCTCGGCCAGACCGCCGCCGAGGCCGACTGGCTCATCGGCGCGGGTCTCCTCGCCCCACGCGTCACCGGCTCGGCCCTGCGTTCGATGAAGGCCCCGGGCACGGCCTACGACGACGACGTCCTCGGCAAGGACCCGCAGCCCGCGACCATGGACGACTTCGTCCGCACCGGCCGCGACAACGGCGGCGTGCACATCAACTCCGGCATCCCCAACCACGCGTTCTACATCGTCGCCACCACCCTCGGCGGCCACGCCTGGGAGCGGGCCGGACAGATCTGGTACGACGTCCTGACCGGCGGCCGGCTCAAGAGCGACGCCCTGTTCACGGACTTCGCCGCGCTGACAGTGGAGGCGGCCAAGGACCGCTACCAGGACGGCGAGGAGTTCCAGGCCGTACTGAAGGCGTGGGAGCAGGTCGGGGTGCGCACGGCGTAGTTCCGTACTAGACACGGTCCCATGCGTATTCGAGTGAGCCGTACCGGTGGATTCGCGGGCATCGAGCGCCGTGCCGAGGTGGACACCTCGGGACGGCCCGACGCCCACGAGTGGCACGCCCTGGCCGAGAAGGCGCTCGCCGACGGCCGGGGCACACCGCCCGTCGGGGTGCCCGACGGTTTCGCCTACGAGATCAGCGTGGACGGCAGGACGGTGTACGCCGCCGACCCACGGCTGACCGAGGAGCAGCGCGGGCTGATCTCGCGGGTCCTGAAGGAAGGGGCGTAACCGGTTGTTCATTCCCGCCCGTTGACTTCCGTTACCAGCGGTACGGATGATCCGGCGCATGGCGACTCAAGAGCATCCGATACCCCAGTTCCCGGCCGGCTTCCTGTGGGGCGTCTCGACCTCGGCCCATCAGATCGAGGGCGCGGCGGAACTGCGCGAGCCCTCCGTGTGGGACGCCTTCACGGCCGAGCCGGGACGGGTGAAGGACGGCTCGACGGCGGCGGTGGCCGTCGACCACTACCACCGCTACCGCGAGGACGTGGCGCTCCTGGCCGGCCTGGGCGTGGACGCGTACCGCTTCTCGGTCTCCTGGCCGCGGGTGCGCGCGGAGGGCGGCCTGGACTTCTACGACCGGCTGGTCGACGAGCTGTGCGCGGCGGGCGTACGACCGGTGCCGACCCTCTTCCACTGGGACCTGCCGGTGACTCTGCAGGAAGGGGGCGGCTGGCTGGAGCGGGACACCGCGGCACGCTACGCGGAGTACGTCTCGCTCGTCGCCGACCGGCTCGGCGACCGCGTCAAGAAGTGGATCACCATCAACGAACCCGCCGAACACACCCTGTTCGGGCACGCGTTGGGCGCCCACGCACCCGGCAAGCAGCTGATGTTCGACGCGCTGCCGGTCGCCCACCATCTGCTGCTGGCCCACGGACTGGGCGTCCAGGCCCTGCGCGCGGCGGGGGCGACGGACATCGGCATCGCCAACTCGCACGGGCCCACGTGGGCGGCGTCCGAGGAGCAGGCGGACGTGGAGGCGGCGGCCTTCTACGACCTGCTGCTGAACCGCCTGTTCGCCGAGCCGGTCCTGCTGGGCGAATACCCGGACGGAATGGGCGACTTGATGCCGGGAGACGTGACGGCGGACCTGAAGGTCATCTCCGAACCCCTCGACTTCTACGGAGTCAACTACTACGCGCCGACCCGCGTGGGCGCCCCGCAGGGCGCCGACATCGAGTTCGGCGGACTGACGATCCCCGCCGAACTCCCCTTCTCCGTCCAGGAGATCGACGACGTCCCGGTGACGGACTTCGGCTGGCCGGTGGTCCCCGAGGGGCTCACGGAGCTCCTCACCGGCTTCCGTGAGCGCTACGGCGACCGGCTCCCGCCCGTCGTCATCACCGAGAACGGCTGCTCGTACGAGGGGGTCCACGACCGGGCCAGGATCGACTACCTGGACGGGCACGTGCGCGCACTGCACCGGGCGGTCGAGGCGGGGGTGGACGTACGCGGCTACTTCGTGTGGTCGCTGATGGACAACTTCGAGTGGGCCGAGGGCTACGCCCAGCGGTTCGGGCTCGTGCACGTGGACCTCGATACCCAGGAGCGGACACCCAAGGACTCGTACGGCTGGTACCAGGAGCTGCTCCGGGCCCAGAGATGACGACAGCTCTCCAGGAGCCCGTCGAGAGGGTCGGCCGGGGCTGGACGACGGCGCTCTCGCTGGCCAACGTGGCGATCTGGGTGGGCTGGTACGGCCCGCTCCAGATCCTGCTGGCCCGGCAGGCGGAGGACTTCGCGCCCGGCACCGGGATGTCGAAGGAGACCCTGCTGGCGTGGGTGGCCGGCGTGGGCGCGGTGGTGTCGCTGGCCGCGAACCCGCTCTTCGGCGCGCTGTCGGACCGGACGACGGCCCGGTGGGGACGCCGTACGCCGTGGATCGTGTCGGGCGCGGCGGGCGGGGCCCTGTCCCTGCTGGTGCTCGCGGGCGCGGGCGGGCTGTGGCTGATGATGCTCGGCTGGTGTCTGGTCCAGCTGACCCTCAACGCGGCCTTCGCGGCGGTGACGGCGGCGGTGCCGGACCGGGTGCCGCGGTTGCAGCGCGGTTCGGTGGGCGGCTGGCTGGGGGCGGCGCAGATCCTCGGCGCGGTCGCCGGTACGGGGCTGGCGACCGCGGCGGGCGGGATCGCGGCGGGGTACGTGGCCTGTGCCGTGTTCACACTGGCGGGCGTGCTGCCGTACGTGCTCCGGTACGAGGATCTGCGGCTGTCGCCCACCGACCGCCCGGCGTGGTCCGCGAAGGCCTTCCTGCGAGGGTTCTGGCTGAGTCCGCGCCGCTACCCGGACTTCGGCTGGGCCTGGCTGACCCGGTTCCTGATCAACCTCAGCAACGCGCTGGTGATCCTCTACCTCCTCTACTACCTGCGGGACCGGCTGCACCACGACGACCCCGAGCAGGGCGTGCTGATCCTGACCGCGGTGAACAGCGTGACGCTGCTGGCCACGGTCGTGGTGGGCGGCGTCTGGTCGGACCGGTCGGGCCGTCGCAAGCCGTTCGTGCGGTGGTCCGGGGTACTGATGGCGGCGGCCACGGCCCTGCTGTCGGTGTGGCAGACCTGGCCGGGCGCGATCGTCGTGGCGGCGCTGCTGGGCGTGGGCCTCGGGGTGTTCATGTCGGTCGACTTCGCCCTGATGACCGACGTACTGCCGAAGGCCCGGGACCGGGGCAAGGACCTCGGCGTCATCAACGTGGCCAACGCCCTCCCCCAGG
>NZ_JABERD010000222.1 GCF_013044505.1 Streptomyces sp. S3(2020)
CGCGCGATCTGACCATGCCCACCAGAGATGAAAATGCGCATGCCATCGACCGTACGCCCGGACGACCGCATTCGCCGAACGACTTGGGCCACGCCGCCGGCAACACGACGGGGCACGGCCGCGGGGGCGCACGCGCCCCAACCGCACGCCCCCCGCGCAAAACCAGGCCCCACAAGGCCGCCATCCCAGCCGCCCACGCCTACAGCGCAGACCCGCAGTGCGCACGCCCCGCCCGCACACCTTCACGGGGTGAAGGTGTGCGTGCGGGGCGTGCGCACTGCGTGTCTGCGCTGTAGGCGTGGGCGGCTGTGATGGCGGCCTTGTGCGGCCTTGTTGTGAGCTGGGGGCGTGCGGGTGGGGCGGGTGCGCCCCCGCGGCCGTGCCCCGTCGTGTTGCCTGAGGCGTGGCCCAAGTCGTGCGGCGAATGCGGTCGTCCGGGCGTACGGTCGAAGGCATGCGCATTGTCATCGCTGGTGGTCATGGTCAGATCGCGCTGCGGCTGGAGCGGCTGCTCGCCGCGCGCGGGAACGAGGTCGCGGGAATCATCCGCAAGGCCGAGCAGGGCGACGACCTGCGGGAGGCCGGAGCCGAACCGGTGCTCCTGGATCTGGAGTCGGCCTCGGTCGAGGAGGTCGCGGCCCATCTGCAGGGCGCGGACGCGGCGGTCTTCGCGGCGGGCGCGGGCCCGGGCAGCGGCGCGGCCCGCAAGGACACGGTGGACAAGGGTGCGGCGGTGCTGTTCGCGGACGCGGCGGTCCGGGCCGGCGTACGGCGTCATGTCGTCGTGTCATCGATGGGCGCCGATGCGAACCACCGGGGCGACGACATCTTCGACGTCTATCAGCGCGCCAAGGGCGAGGCCGACGACCACGTCCGCGCTCTCGACGCCCTGGACTGGACGATCCTGCGCCCCGGTGCGCTGACGAACGACGCCGGTACGGGCCTCGTACGGCTTGAGGCGCGCACAGGCCGCGGTCCGGTCACACGCGACGACGTGGCCGCCGTGGTGGCCGAGTTGCTGGAAACCCCGGCGACGGCCGGACTGACCCTGGAGCTGGTCGGCGGATCGACGCCGGTGTCGGTGGCGGTGAAGGCCGTGGCCGGGAACTGACGATGGCAGCGGCGGGGTGGCGGGCCGGCCACAGGAACCACCCGCCCGTCAGAACAGCGGCATCTGGCCCGGGATCTCCGGGATCACATAGCCGTCCAACGACGGCTGGGCGGCGCCCAGTTGGGCTTGGCGGCGGGAGCCCTGGCAAGACGTGAGCGCGCCGTTCTCGCGGGCTCCGGGTGGGTCGTGTCGCGCGAAGCGACCGGCGACGACGGCGATCTCGCGGCGGCATTCGGGGCAGTTCCTACGGCGGCTGGACATGTGATCAGTGTGCCCCGCGCGGCCTGGCGTTGTGCGTGCCAGACGGGTGGCAGCCGAGACCCTCGGCCCTGGGCGCGCGACGACGTCGGATCCGGCCACTGGCGAGATCACCCGGAACTGCCTTGTTCTCGCGGGAAGAACGAGCGTGCGCCCGCACTAACATGCCCCTGCGCCACCTGCCCGCCGCCCGCGAGCCGCAGGAGACCCCATGGACGAGGACCACGGCACGGATTTCGACGGACTCGCCGAGGCGTACGAACGTATGGCCACGGCTTTGCCGCTGCGCGAGTACGTCGAGGCCCACACCCTCTTCGAGCTGCTGGGCGGTGTCGAGGGCAAGGCCGTCCTGGACCTGGGCTGTGGCAGCGGCCTCTACACCCGCCGGTTGCGCGGACTCGGCGCCTCGGCCGTGACCGGGATCGACAGCGCCGAGGGCATGCTCGACCACGCCCGACGCCGAGCGGCCGCCGAGGGGCTCGACATCACATACCTGGCGCGTACGGCCACGGACCCGCCCTCCGCGGGCGACCCCGAACTCGACGGCCGCTTCGACCTGGTCTCCTCGGTCTACGTGCTCTGCTACGCGCCCACCCGCGAGGCCCTGACCGGCTTCTGCCGCACCGCACGCCGGGCCCTGCGTCCGGAGGGCGGCCGGTTCGTCTTCGCCACGCTCAACCCCGACGTCGCCGTCGAGCCCGGCTGGTACACGCACTACGGCATCGACTTCACCATCTCCCCGGCCACCCGCGACGGCGAAGAGGCCCCAGCGGTGATGAAGGTGCCCGGCTTCGACGAGTTCCCCCTCCTCCCCTACCGGTGGTCACGGCAGACGTACGAGGAGGCGCTCCACGAGGCGGGGTTCGGCAGCGTCGGCTGGGTGTGGCCGCGGGTCTCTGACGAGGGGATCGCGGCACACGGCGAGCAGCACTGGGCCAACTACCTCAAGATTCCCCACGCGTTGTACGCCGAGTGCACGACCTGAGACAAGGCCCCCAAGTCCCGCCGAACTGCCACGGTGGAGTGGCCTGTCGGCGGGGTCGAGGGTGAACTGCGCCTTTCCCGAACCAACTTGGCCCGCGACCTCGGCAACAAGGCCGGCAAGACCTCACCGGTCAGACAAGGGGACTCCACCGCACGGGAGTCGGGTGCGGCGACCGCCCATCTGGACGACAACGTGCCCGGCGTCTTCGAGACGCTGGAGGCGATCACATCTCCGCGCCGTCGAACGATCGAAGCAGTCGACGAGTGGGAGCACTCTGTGCCGAGTCTCATTCTGGCTCTACAGCGGAGTCGACCCGATGAAGGTCGCCCGACGGGCCGGACACTCGGTCGCTGCCCTGCTGCGGGTCTTGAGGCGGCCCGGGACTCACCCAAGACCAGGTGAGGCAAGCCATACATTTCGACCCTCGTTCGAACAATGCCGTTCGAATACGAAGAAACCCCCTCCCGACCACGTTTCCGCAGTCGGGAGGGGGTCTACCTTCATGTGGCGGCGCCAGGATTCGAACCTGGGAAGGCTGAGCCGGCAGATTTACAGTCTGCTCCCTTTGGCCGCTCGGGCACACCGCCGGGGTTTGCTGCCCTTCGAACCGTCTTTCGGCGGTGCTCTGTGGCAACGACGTAAACGATACCCGATGTGGAGGGGTGCTTCGCCACCCGATTGATCAGCGCTCCGGGGGCGCGGGGTGGCTAGGCTTGTCCGGATGCGGCCCGGGGACTGTACCGGGCTCGGCGGCTGCCCCACCTACGCCGACACGCACCCGATACGCACCCCGATACAAGGAGCCACAGGACATGGCCGACTCCAGTTTCGACATCGTCTCGAAGGTCGAGCGGCAGGAGGTCGACAACGCCCTCAACCAGACCGCCAAGGAGATCTCCCAGCGCTACGACTTCAAGGGCGTGGGCGCCTCGATCTCGTGGTCCGGCGAGAAGATCCTCATGGAGGCGAACTCCGAGGACCGGGTGAACGCTGTCCTCGACGTCTTCCAGTCCAAGCTGATCAAGCGGGGGATCTCGCTGAAGGCGCTGGACGCCGGTGAGCCGCAGCTGTCCGGCAAGGAGTACAAGATCTTCGCGTCGATCGAGGAGGGCATCTCCCAGGAGAACGCGAAGAAGGTGGCGAAGATCATCCGTGACGAGGGCCCGAAGGGCGTGAAGGCCCAGGTCCAGGGCGACGAGCTGCGTGTCAGCTCGAAGAGCCGTGACGACCTCCAGGCCATCATCGCCCTGCTGAAGGGCAAGGACCTCGACTTCGCCGTCCAGTTCGTGAACTACCGGTGAGCGACGCCTGATTCAGTCGCGTGAGGACGCATGCGGGAGTACGAGGAAGGGTGGGCACCTGGCCGGTGCCCACCCTTCTCGCCTGCTGGCTGCGGTTCCGGGGGTGTGCTCAGTTGCGCGAGTTGCCGAACAGGATGCGGTAGCCGATCAGGAGGACGAGTGAGCCGCCGATCGCAGCAGCCCAGGTGGTGCCGTCGTAGAAGTTCTTGGTGACCGGGTGGTCCAGCCAGCGGGCCGATATCCAGCCGCCGATGAACGCGCCCGTGATGCCGATGAGGGTCGTACCGATGAAGCCGCCCGGGTCGCGGCCCGGCAGCAGGAACTTGGCGATGGCCCCGGCCAGAAGCCCCAGGATGATCCAACCGATGATGCTCATGCCCTGAACCTGCCCTTCCGCACTGTGCCCGCACTGTCCCGGCCCTGTGATTTATGTCCCGGCGGGCTGTGCGCTCACGGGTTGCGCCTGGTGCGTCCTTCGCCTGGCGACGGCACTTGTTCGTGCCGTGTTGCTGAAGAGGACGTCACGGATGCACCCGCCGGTTGCACTGATCAGTAGGGTGCGGCACATGACACCCTCCGGCTCCCCCTCCGAGCTGCGACGCACCTTGGGCGTGGGGGACGCCGTGGTGATCGGGCTCGGCTCCATGGTCGGGGCCGGCATCTTCGCGGCCCTGGCACCCGCGGCCCGCGCGGCCGGGTCCGGGCTGCTGCTCGGGCTCGCGGTCGCCGCCGTGGTCGCCTACTGCAACGCCACGTCGTCGGCACGGCTGGCCGCGCTGTATCCCGCCTCCGGCGGCACATATGTGTACGGGCGTGAGCGGCTCGGTCCGTTCTGGGGTTATCTGGCGGGCTGGTCGTTCGTGGTCGGGAAGACGGCCTCCTGTGCGGCGATGGCGCTCACCGTGGGCACGTACGTCTGGCCGGAGCAGGCGCACGCCGTGGCGGTCGCGGCCGTAGTGGCGCTGACCGCGGTGAACTACGGCGGAGTCCAGAAGTCCGCCTGGCTGACGCGGGGCATCGTGGTGGTCGTGCTTGCTGTCCTCGCTTCCGTGGTGGTCGTGTGCCTGGGATCCGGGAGGTCCGAGGCCTGGCGGCTGGACAGCGGGGCCTCGGGTGGCCCGGGTGGGGTGTTGCAGGCCGCCGGTCTGCTGTTCTTCGCGTTCGCCGGGTACGCCCGGATCGCGACCCTCGGGGAAGAGGTGCGGGATCCCGCGCGCACCATCCCGCGTGCGATCCCGCTGGCTCTGGGCATCGCGTTGGGTGTGTACGCGTGTGTGGCGGTGGCCGTCCTTTCCGTGTTGGGTGCAAAGGAGTTGGGTCAGGCGGGCGCGCCGCTGGCCGATGCGGTGCGGGCCGCCGGCGTGCCGGGGCTGGTGCCGGTGGTGCGGGTGGGTGCCGCCGTGGCCGCGCTGGGCTCACTGCTCGCCCTGATTCTGGGCGTCTCGCGGACGACACTGGCCATGGCCCGTGACCGTCATCTGCCCAGCGCGCTCGCGGCCGTACATCCGCGTTTCCAGGTGCCGCACCGGGCGGAGCTGGCCGTGGGCGCGGTGGTCGCGGTCCTGGCCGCCACGGTGGATGTGCGGGACGCTATCGGGTTCTCCTCCTTCGGTGTGCTGACGTACTACGCGGTGGCCAATGCCTCGGCCTGGACGCTCGGTTCCGCTCCGACAGCGCGGGTGGTTCCGGCGGTGGGGCTCCTCGGATGCGTGGTGCTGGCGTTCGCGCTCCCGGGTGTTTCGGTCGCCGTGGGCGCGGGTGTGCTGGCGTTGGGTGTGGCGGCGTACGGCGTAAGGCGGTGGATGGCGGCGCGGTGAAGCGGCGTACGCCGCCGGATGAGGCGACGGCCGTTGCCGACTTCGCCGTGCGTAGGCAGCACTTGACGCCCGCTTACGCCAAGTCCCTGTCAGGCCACGTGTATGCACATGGTGGGCCCGGTGAGCCGCTGGAAAGTTATGTACGCGCGGCGAAGGCCGGTGTGGTCATGGGACTCATGGGATTCATGGGAAGCGCAGGCCCACGGGCGGGCGTGACGAGTCCCGGCATTCCCCTGTGCCCGCACCTGCTTGTTCGCGGTCATGAGTTCATGATGCGGCCCGCCACTGACAATCGGGCGGGCCTGTGGACAACCATCGGGCTGTGGAAAACCTGCGCCGTGCTGGCGCTCGGCCTACCAGCGCGAGGAGAACGGCTGGTCGGTCGACACGATCTCGCGGCCCAGCGGAAGCAGTGAGACCGGGATCAGCTTGAAGTTGGCGATGCCGAACGGGATACCGATGATCGTGACGCACAGGGCGATACCGGTGACGATGTGGGCCAGAGCCAGCCACCAGCCGGCCAGGACCAGCCACAGGACGTTGCCGACGCAGGAGGGGGCGCCGGCGTCACGGCGTTCGACCGTCGTGTACCCGAAGGGCCACAGGGCGTAGATGCCGATACGGAAGGCCGCGATCCCGAACGGGATGCCGATGACGGTGATGCAGAGCAGCACGCCGGCGAGCAGATAGCCGAGGAACAGCCAGAAGCCGCTCAGGACGAGCCATATGACGTTCAGGATGGTTTTCACTGGTGGCGACCTGCCATCTTCTCGAGGCGGGCAATGCGCTCCGCCATCGGCGGGTGCGTGGAGAACATCTTCGAGAATCCCTGGCCCGGGCGGAAGGGGTTTGCGATCATCATGTGGCTCGCGGTCTCGATACGCGGCTCGGGGGGCAGCGGAAGCTGCTTGGTGCCCATTTCGAGCTTGCGCAGCGCGCTGGCCAGAGCCAGGGGGTCGCCGGTCAGCTGGGCACCGGACGCGTCGGCCTCGTATTCCCGGGAGCGGCTGATGGCCAGTTGGATGAGGGTCGCGGCGAGCGGGCCCAGGATCATGATGAGCAGCATGCCGAGGATGCCGGGGCCGTCGTCGTCGTTGGAGCGGCCGATGGGGATCAGCCAGGCGAAGTTGACCAGGAACATGATCACGGAGGCGAGGGCGCCGGCTACGGACGAGATCAGGATGTCCCGGTTGTAGACATGGCTGAGCTCGTGGCCGATGACGCCGCGCAGTTCGCGCTCGTCGAGGATGCGCAGGATGCCTTCGGTGCAGCAGACGGCGGCGTTGCGCGGGTTGCGGCCCGTCGCGAAGGCGTTGGGGGCTTCCGTCGGGGAGATGTACAGGCGCGGCATGGGCTGGCGGGCCTGGGTGGAGAGTTCACGGACCATGCGGTAGAGCGCGGGGGCCTCGAACTCGCTGACCGGGCGGGCGCGCATCGCGCGTAGCGCCAGTTTGTCGCTGTTCCAGTACGCGTACGCGTTGGTCCCCAGGGCGATCAGGACCGCGACCACGAGCCCCATACGGCCGAAGAAGCTGCCGATGACGATGATGAGTGCGGACAGTCCCCCGAGGAGTACTGCGGTCCTGAGCCCGTTGTGCCGGCGGTGCACGGTACGCCCTCCAAATCGTGCAGCAGGGGAACCCTTTGCTTGCTGATCTGCGGTCCTTCTGGTGTCACCACCAGTGGACCCTCCTGTTCTGGTCAACGCCAGGCGAGAGCGGCTAGTTCCCTTGTGCGTGCGGAGGCGGGCGTGGGCCGTCCGGGTGAGGGCTCGGAAGTTCCCCGGCCTTGGGCTCAGAAGAGTCCGGTGTCGGTGAAGCGCAGGATCAGCTGGGGCGCGCCCGACAGGGCGATTCCGAGGACGCCGGTGAGGGCGATCGCCGCGGTGAGCGGGGCCGGAATCCGGTGCTGTACGGCTTCGCCTTCCGGGGCGCGGAACAGCAGGGCCGTCCACTGGAGGTAGTAGAACAGCGCGATCACGACGTTGGCGGCCATGACCACGGCCAGCCAGCCGAGGCCCGCGTCGACGGCCGCGGAGAAGACGGTGACCTTCGCGAAGAGGCCGATGATGCCCGGCGGCAGTCCGGCGAGGCAGAGCAGGAAGAAGGCCAGGAGGAGGGCTGCCAGGGGGTTCGTGGCGTACAGGCCGCGGTAGTCGGTCAGACGGTTGAGGACTCTTGTACGGCCCACCAGGGCGGCCACCGCGAAGGCGCCGAGGTTCACGGCGGCGTACATGAGGGCGTAGGCGACGGTTGAGCCGATGGAGCGCTCGGGGTCGTCGGAGTACGCGGCGGCGGCGATCGGCACGAGGAGGTAGCCGGCCTGGCCGACGGAGGACCAGGCGAGCAGCCGTACGGCGCTGTACGCGCGCGTGGCCTGCTGCCGGAGGGCGCCGACGTTGCCGACGGTCATGGTGAGGGCGGCCAGTGCCGCGAGCGCGGGGCCCCAGACGTCGGCGTACGAGGGGAGGGCGACGACTGTGACGAGGATCAGGCCTGAGAAGCCGACCGCCTTGCCGACGACCGACAAGTAGGCGGCGATCGGAAGCGGTGCCCCTACGTAGGTGTCCGGGACCCAGAAGTGGAAGGGGACGGCGGCGGTCTTGAAGGCGAAGCCGATGAGGGTGAGGACGACGCCGGTCTGGGCGAGGGTGTGGAACTGGCCGTCGACGGTCTGGATCCGGTCGGCGATCTGGGTGAGGTAGAGGGTGCCCGTGGAGGCGTACACGAAGCTGATGCCCATGAGGCTGACCGCGGTCGCGGTGACCGAGGACAGGAAGAACTTCAGGGCCGCTTCGGAGGACTTGCGGTCGCCGTGGCGCAGGCCGACGAGGGCGAAGGCCGGCAGGGAGGCGACCTCCAGGGCGACGATCAGGGTCGCCAGGTCCCGTGAGGCGGGCAGGAGGGCGGCACCGGCGGCGGAGGAGAGCAGCAGGAACCAGTACTCCCCTTCGGGGAGTCCCTTGTCGGCGTCCTTGAGGGCGGTGACCGACAGGAGCGCTGTCAGCAACGCTCCCCCGAGCACCAGGAGCTGGAGGACGAGGGTGAAGCGGTCCGCGGTGTAGCTGCAGACGTCAGGAGCGCCGGTCAGGCAGAAGGTGGCGCGGTCGCCGTCCAGAAGGGGCAGCAGCATCGCCGCGGAGGCGGCCAGACCCGCGACGGACAGCCAGCCGAGGAGCGCCTTTTTGTTGTCGCCCACGAAGAGGTCCGCGACGAGGACGACCAGGCCGACGACCGCCGCGATGGTGGGCGGTGCGATGGCGAGCCAGTCGACGGACTGGACGAGGTTCGCGGCCATCGGTTGGGCCGTGGAGGCCAGGGAGCTCATCGGGCGCCTCCTGCGAGGAGCTGCTGTACGGCCGGGTCGGTCAGGCCCAGGAGGGCCTTCGGCCACAGGCCGGCTGCGAGGGTGAGGGCGACGAGCGGTGTCCAGGCCGCGAATTCGTATGTGTGGACGTCGGCGAGCTTCGGGGCGTCCTGCGGCACGGCGCCCATGCAGACGCGGCGGACCACGACAAGGAGGTAGGCGGCCGTGAGGAGGGTGCCGAAGGCCGCGATCGCCATGAACGTGAGGAACGCCGGGCGGCTGAGGCCGTCGGCCGGGTCGAACGCGCCGAACAGCGCCAGCATCTCGCCCCAGAACCCGGCGAGACCCGGCAGGCCGAGGGAGGCGACGGCGGCGAACGCGAGCAGGCCGCCGAGGCGCGGGGCCTTGCCGTACAGCGCGGCGCCGGTCTGCTCGGCGAGGGTGTCGAGGTCGGTGCTGCCCGTACGGTCCTTCAGGGCACCGACCAGGAAGAACAGGAGGCCGGTGATGAGGCCGTGGGCGATGTTGGCGAACAGGGCGCCGTTCACCCCGGTCGGGGTCATCGTGGCGATGCCGAGCAGGACGAAGCCCATGTGACCGACGGAGGAGTAGGCGATGAGCCGCTTGAGGTCGCCCTTCGCGCCCTGCTTGGCGAGGGCGAGGCAGGCCAGGGATCCGTAGATGATCCCGACGACGGCGAAGGCGGCGAGGTAGGGCGCGAAGTCGCGGAAACCGTCGGGGGCGATCGGCAGCAGAATCCGGACGAACCCGTACGTTCCCATCTTCAGCATGACGCCGGCCAGCAGGACCGAGCCGACGGTCGGCGCGGCGGTGTGGGCGTCGGGCAGCCAGCTGTGCAGGGGCCACATCGGGGTCTTCACCGCGAGCCCGATCCCGATCGCGAGAACCGCGATGACCTGCACGGATGAGGTGAGAGACCGGCCGTTGTCAGTGGCGAGTGCCACCATGTCGAATGTGCCCGCCTTGATCCCGATCAGGAGCAGGCCGAGCAGCATGACGACCGAACCGAGCAGCGTGTAGAGGATGAACCGCCAGGCGGCCTGGGTCCTGCCCTCGCCGCCCCAGCGGGCGATGAGGAAGTACATCGGGATGAGCACCATCTCGAACGCGAGGAAGAACAGCAGCAGATCCAGGACGGCGAAGGTCGTGAGGGTGCCGGACTCGAGGACGAGCAGCAGTGCGACGAAGGCCTTCGGGGTCGGGCCCGAGGGCATCTTGAAGTACGAGTAGAGCGCGCAGAGGAAGGTCAGCAGCGCGGTCAGGACCAGAAGGGGGAGGGAGATGCCGTCGATGCCGAGGTGGATCCGCACGTCGAGTGCGGGGATCCAGCTGATGTCGGTCGTGGCCTGCATCTTCGACGGGTGGTCGTGGTCGAAGCCGAGCGTGAGGACGATCGCGGCGATGAGCACCACGCCGGTCACGGTCACGCCGTGCCGCAGTACCGCCTGCTCGGGCGATTTTCCCTTCAGTCCCGGCGGGGCGGGCAGGAGGGCGGCGACGGCTCCCAGGAGCGGGCCGACGACGACGAACGCCAGAAGGAACTGCATCACGGACTCGTTGATATCGATCACGCCTGCTCACGCTCCCGTGGCGACGAGGACGACGGCGACCACCAGGACGACGGTGCCGGCGAGCAGCGCGCTCACATAGGTCTGCACATTGCCGGTCTGGGCACGCCGTACGGCCGCACCCAGCAGCCGGGGTAGAGCGCCCGCACCGCGTACGTAGGTCTCCACGACCTCACGGTCGAGGAATCGGACGAGGGTGGCACCGGCCTGGACCGGGCGGACGAAGAGAGCCGAGTACACGGCGTCGAGGTGGAAGCCGACGGCCGCGTGCCGGTGCAGCGGGCCGAGCAGGAGGCGGCCCGGGTCCGACGGGTCGGTTGCGTGGGCCACGTCTCCGTACGCGGGCGCGTGGCCGGCGATGGCCTCGGCCTCGACTTCGGCGGCGCCGCCCTGTGGGTGGGCCGCGACGGCGCCCAGCGGGACGCGGGCGGCGAGCGCGGTGGTGTGCCGCCAGACGGCGTAGGTCACGATGCCGCCGGCCAGGGCGACGCCCGTTCCGACGACGGACGTGGTGAGGGTCGGGGCGAGATCACGGCCGTCGAACCAGTCCGGGAGCGCGCGGTAGGCGAGTCCGCCGACGGCGAGGGACGGGATCGCGAGGACCCACAGGACCGCGGTCATGGTGAGCGGCTGGCGACCGTGGTCGGGGGCCTCGACACCCCGGCCGTGGAATGCCAGCAGCCACAGGCGTGTCGCGTACGCCGCAGTGAGCAGGGCCGTGAACAGGCCTGCGACGAGGACCAGCCAGCCGGCGGCGCCGGGGGCGTGCTCGGTGTGGCCGGTGGCGACGTGCTCGGCGGCGCCCAGGACGGACTCCTTGGAGAAGAAGCCGCTGAAGGGTGGGATCGCGGCGAGTGCGAGGAGCGCCACGGTCATCGTCCAGAAGGCGTCCGGCACACGGTCGCGGAGGTGGCCCATACGGGACATGGCCGCCAGCGAGTTGGTGCCGGCGGCATGGATGATCACGCCGGCCGCGAGGAACAGCAGCGCCTTGAAGGCGCCGTGCGACAGGAGGTGGAAGACGGCGGCACCGCGGTCGCCGACGGCGAGGGCGCCGGTCATGTAGCCGAGCTGGCCGATAGTCGAGTAGGCGAGGACGCGCTTGATGTCGTCCTGGGCGAGTGCGGCGAGCGCCGAGCCCGCCATCGTGACGGCGGCCATCACCGCGAGGACCACCATCGCGGCCTGCGAGGCCTCGAAGACCGGGAGGAGGCGGGCGACGAAGTAGACACCGGCGGCGACCATGGTCGCGGCGTGGATGAGCGCGGAGACGGGCGTCGGGCCCGCCATCGCGTCCGGGAGCCAGGTGTGCAGCGGGAACTGCGCCGACTTGCCGGCCACACCCGCCAGGAGCAGCAGGGCGATCAGGGTCGGGTGGTCGAGCCCGCCGTGTGCGACGGCGCCGAGGATCTTCGTGATGCGGAAGGACCCGGCGTCGGTGGCGAGCGCGAACAGGCCGATCAGGAACGGGACATCGCCGAGCTTGGTGACCAGGAAGGCCTTGATGGAGGCGGCGCGGGCCTCCGGGGTCTCCCAGTAGTGGCCGACCAGGAAGTACGAGCAGATGCCCATGATCTCCCAGCCCACCAGCAGCACCATCAGGTCGCCGGAGTAGACGACGAGGAGCATCGCGGCGGTGAAGAGGGAGACGAGGGCGGCGTAGGAGGGGTAGCGCGGGTCGTCGCGCAGGTAGCCCGTCGAGTAGATCTGCACGCAGGTGGCGACGAGGCCGACGAGTACGGCGACCAGGGCGGCGAAGCCGTCGATGTGCAGGGCGAGTTCGATGGGGATCGAGCCTGTGGGTGTGAGCTCGGTGGCGGCGTTCACGGCTTCGTCGCCGCCCTGGCGTACGGCGACCACGGCGGCCAGTACGAGGGAGGTGAGCGTCGGCAGGACGGCGAGCGGGCGGACGAATCCGGGTGCCGTGCGGCCCAGGAGCAGGCCGGCGGCCGCGCCCAGGAACGGGAGGAGGGGGACGAGGACGGCGAGGGTGGTGGTGGTCACGCGGTGGCCTCAGCCTTCTCGTCCGCGGAGGCGTCGGAGTCGTCGGCGTGGTCGGGGCCGTCCGGCTCGTGGCCTTCGGCGGTGTCGCGGAGTTTGTCGATGTCCGCGGTGCCGCGGTTGCGGTGGACGGCGAGGACGATCGCCAGGCCGATGCCGATCTCGGCGGCGGCGATGGCGATGGTGAACAGGGTCAGTGCCTGACCGGAGTGAAGGGTCTCCTCGGCGGCCTTGCTGAGCCAGACGTCGAAGGCGACCAGGTTGAGATTGACGGCGTTGAGCATCAGCTCGACCGACATCAGGACCAGGATCGCGTTGCGGCGGGCGAGGACGCCGTACAGGCCGGTGCAGAACAGGAGGGCGGAGAGCACGGCGGGATAGGCGAGGTGCATCAGCGGGCGCCTTCCTGCTCGGCCGGGGTGCCGGAGTCGGCCGGGGCGGTGCGCTCGGTGGAGGCGCTCGGCTCGGTGGGGGCGCTGGGCTCGACCGGTTTGGTTCGCTCGATCGACATGTTTCGCCCGATCGGATGATTACGGGAATTCGGGGCGGATGGGGAACTACCGGTCGCGGGCCGGGAGTTCACAGGGGGAGAGCTCGACTCCGCCTTCGCCTTGCGGGACAGGACGATCGCGCCGACCAGTGCGGCGAGGAGGAGGACGGAGAGAGCCTCGAAGGGGAGGACCCAGTTCTGGAAGAGGCTCGCTCCGGTGGCCTCGGTGGAGCCGGCGGCGGGGCCGTCCAGGTCGATCCAGGTCGCGCGGAAGGCGTCGACGACGACCCACACCAGGGCGACGGCCGAAGCGACGGCGACCGTGAGGGCGGCCCAGCGGTTGCCGGAGTCGGCGTCCGGGGAGCGGCCGATGGGCGCCTTGGTGAGCATCAGACCGAAGAGGAGGAGAACGACGACGGATCCTACGTAGATGAGGACCTGCACCCAGGCGATGAACTCCGCGGTGAGCAGGAGGTACTCGACGGCGAGGCCGCCGAGCGTCACCACCAGCCACAGGGCGGCGTGCACCAGCTGCCGGGTGGTGACGGTGACGATGGCGGCGCCGAAGGTGACCAGGCCGACGAGGAGGAAGGCGATCTCGACGCCGGTCGGCGAGAGGAAGCCGTGGGTTTCGGTGGCGGCCGTGGCGACGGCGGCGTGAGCCTTGGCCAGCGTGGCGTGCGCCGTGGTGGCTGTGGCTGTGGCTGCAACGAGGGTCATGACGCGCCTGCCTCCGGTGCGGTCGGCCCGGTCGGCTGCCCGGGCCTGGGCTCGGTCTGAGGCTCGGTCGGTTCGGCCTGGGCCGCCGCCAGTTTCTCGGCGGTCTTGCGGGCGGCCGCGATCTCCTTCGGCTCCTCGGCGGCGGGGTCGAGGGCCGGCGGGGCCGGGACGGTCCACATCCACTCGCGGAGCTTGTCGCGCTCGTGGGTGAGGTCGCGGATGTCGGTCTCGGCGTACTCGAACTCCGGGGACCAGAACAGGGCGTCGAAAGGACAGACCTCGATGCAGATACCGCAGTACATGCACAGGGAGAAGTCGATGGCGAAGCGGTCGAGGACGTTGCGGCTGCGCTCGCGGCCGCCGGGGGCGGCGGCCGGGACCGTCTCCTTGTGGGAGTCGATGTAGATGCACCAGTCCGGGCACTCCCGGGCGCACAGCATGCAGACCGTGCAGTTCTCCTCGAACAGGCCGATGACACCGCGGGTGCGGGGCGGGAGGTCGGGCTGAACGTCGGGGTACTGCTCGGTGACGGTCTTCCTCGTCATCGTCCGGAGGGTGACAGCCAGGCCCTTGGCGAGGCCGGAGCCGGGAAACCGGGACCGGGTGGGCGGGAGCGACTCGGCCATCAGGAGATCACCACCTTGACGATGCCGGTAAGGGCGATCTGAGCGAGGGAGAGGGGGACGAGGAGGGTCCAGGCGAGCTTCTGGAGCTGGTCCTCGCGCAGGCGGGGATAGGTCACACGCAGCCAGATGACGAGGAAGGCGAGGATCGCGGCCTTCAGCAGGGTCCAGACCCAGCCCAGGCCGTCGGCACCCCACGGGCCGTGCCAGCCGCCCAGGAAGAGAACGGTGGTCAGACCGCACAGGACGACGATTCCGGCGTACTCGGCGAGGAGGAACAGAGCGAAGCGGAGGCCGGTGTACTCGGTGTACGCGCCGAAGATGATCTCCGAGTCGGCGACCGGCATGTCGAAGGGCGGGCGCTGGAGTTCGGCGAGACCGGCGACGAAGAAGACGATCGCGCCGACGATCTGCCAGGGCAGCCACCACCACTCGAAGGCGTCGACGATGCCGGGGAGGGAGACCGTGCCGGCCGCCATCGCGACGGAGGCGGCGGTCAGGAGCATCGGGAGTTCGTAGGCGAGGAGTTGGGCGGCCGTGCGGAGGCCGCCGAGGAGGGAGAACTTGTTGGCGCTGGCCCAGCCGGCCATGAGTGAGCCGAGGACGCCTACGCCCATGACGGCCAGGACGAAGAAGACGCCGGCGTCGACGACCTCGCCGACGGCGCCCTCGCCGGGGCCGATGGGGATGGCGAGGAGGACCAGGAGGTAGGGCAGAAGGGCGACTGCGGGGGCGAGTTGGAAGATACGGCGGTCCGCGCCCGCGGGTACGACGTCTTCCTTCTGCACGAACTTCACGCCGTCCGCGACGAGTTGGGCCCAGCCGTGGAAGCCGCCGGCGTACATGGGGCCGAGGCGGCCCTGCATGTGAGCCATGACCTTGTGTTCGGTCTGGCCGACGATCAGGGGGAAGGTGAGGAAGACGACGAAGACGATCAGGAGTCGCAGGGCGACGTCGAGAGCGTCGTTCACTGCGGGCCTCCTGCGGGGGGTTCGGGAGTTGTGGGGTCTTCGGGGTCTTCGGGGGTTGCAGGTTCTTCGGGCTTTGCGG
>NZ_JABERD010000223.1 GCF_013044505.1 Streptomyces sp. S3(2020)
CGCGGCTAGGTGGTTTGTTTTGTTTTTGTAAAGGATACGGGGAACGACCAGATCCACACTACCGGCGGAGAGGGGAGAGGAAGAGGTAGAGAAGAGACAGACCAGATCGAGGGAGCCCACGACGCGGACGGCAAGGGCGTCTCCATCCAGGACGTCCTGCCCCGGGGCCTGATGGCGCCGCGGACCGCCCGTCCCACGCCGGACAACCTCAAGCTGGAAGCCATCGACTTCTACCACCGCTACGCGGAGGACATCGCGCTCTTCGCCGAGATGGGCTTCAAGGTGTTCCGCTTCTCGATCGCGTGGAGCCGGATCTTCCCGAACGGCGACGACGAACTGCCCAACGAGGCGGGGCTGGCCTTCTACGACCGCGTCCTGGACGAGTTGGAGAAGCACGGGATCGAACCACTGGTCACCATCTCCCACTACGAGACGCCCCTGGCCCTGGCCGAGAAGTACAACGGCTGGACGAGCCGCGAGCTGATCGGCTTCTACGAGCGTTACGTCCGCGTCCTGTTCGACCGCTACGGCCACCGCGTCAAGTACTGGCTGACCTTCAACGAGATCAACTCGCTCCTGCACTTCCCGATCATCGGCGGCGCGATCCTCACGCCGAAGGAGGAGCTGTCCCGCCAGGACCTGTTCCAGGCCATCCACCACGAGCTTGTGGCCAGTGCCCTCGCCACCCGGATCGCCCACGAGACAATGCCGGACGCCCAGGTGGGCTGCATGGTCCTCGCGGTCCCCGTGTACCCGCTCACGCCGGACCCTGCGGACGTCCTCGCCGCGCTGGACGCCGACCATGCCAACCTCATCTTCGGCGACGTACACGTACGCGGCACCTATCCGGGCTACGCGCTGCGGTACATGCGCGAGAACGGCATCGAACTCGACATCACCGACGAGGACCGCGAGATCCTCGAGAACACCGTCGACTTCGTGTCGTTCAGCTACTACATGAGCATCTGCGAGACCGGCGACCCCGAACAGCGCCCCACGGGCGAGGGCAACATCATAGGCGGCGTACGCAACCCGACGCTCCAGGCCAGCGAGTGGGGATGGCAGATCGACCCGGCCGGCCTGCGAGTCGTACTGAACCAGTTCTGGGACCGGTGGCAGAAGCCGCTGTTCATCGTCGAGAACGGTCTGGGCGCCAAAGACGAGCTGATCGAGGTCGACGGCCGGACCACGGTGAACGACGACTACCGCATCGCCTACCTCAACGACCACCTGGTCCAGGTCTCGGAAGCGATCGCCGACGGTGTCGACGTCCTCGGCTACACCCCGTGGGGCTGCATCGACCTCGTCAGCGCCAGCACCGCGCAGATGAGCAAGCGGTACGGCTTCATCTACGTCGACCGCGACGACGAGGGCGACGGCACCCTCGCCCGCCACCGCAAGAAGTCCTTCGACTGGTACGCCGACGTCATCCGCAGCAATGGCGCGAGCCTGCGGCGGGGCGACGGGAGACCCTGACCCCGGCAACGCCCACGGCCACGGCCCCGCTCCGGGAAGGGCTTACCCTTCTCCTCCGGGTTTCTCCTTCCCGGGCGCGGCCAGATAGGACTCACGCAACGATGCGCGTCAAGAAGGTGTTCAACAACAACGTCGTCCTCGGCGTTGACGAGCACGGCGCCGAGACCGTTCTCATGGGCCGCGGGCTCGGTTTCCAGGTCAGGCCCGGAGACCGGCTGGACGACGAGCGGGTCGAGCGGCACTTCGTACCGCAGGCGATGCCCGCCGAACGGCTCGCCGCGCTGGCCGCCCAGATCCCGCTCGACGAGATCGAGGTGATGGAAGAGGTCGTCACCGCCGCCCGGGCGCGGCTCGGCGGCGACATCACCGAGCACGTCCTGCTGCCCCTCGCCGACCATGTCCACCTAGCGCTCGCCCGTGCCCGCGCCGGAGTCCAGATCGAGTACCCGCTCAAGTGGGAGATCGAGAACCTCTACCCGGCGGAGGCGGAGGCGGGCAGGGCGGCCCTGGACATCATCGAGCGGCGACTCGGGGTCCGCCTGGACGAGGACGAGGCACTGCCCCTCGCCCTGTACTTCGTCAACGCCCAGATCGGGTCCGGCTCCGCCGGCATCGCGGCGACCATGCAGATGACGCAGTGGCTGCGGGTCGCGCTGGAAACGATCGGCGAGGACTACGGCATCGAGATCGACCAGCACTCCCTGGCCGCGGCACGCTTCATCACCCACCTGCGCTACCTCTTCCTGCGGGCCCGGAGCGGCAGACCGACGCCGGACGTCGACGACGGGATCGGCGAGGCGGTCAGACAGGCCAAGCCGCGGGAGTACGCCACCGCCGAACGTCTGGCGCGCAAGATGGAGGAGATGTTCGCCTGGCACGTCGGCCGGGAGGAGATCCTGTATCTCGCGCTGCACGTCAGCCGGCTGACGGTGCGGGACGACACGGCGGAGGGCACCCATGCCGACACCTGACGGCGGCGACCGGGCAGCGGCGGAGATTCTCCGAGCCGTCGGCGGTCAGGAGAACGTCACACTCCTGACCCACTGCTTCGTCCGCCTCCGCTTCCGGCTGCGCGACCCGCAAGCCGCCGACATCGAAACGCTTTCCGCGCACCCCCTCGTCGCGTTCGCCGCGTGGCAGCTCGACGAGCTCCACGTCGCCCCGCGGCGCGACCTCTTCCGTCTGTTCGAGGAGCTCAAGGACGTGCTCGGAGAGGTCGCTTCGGACCACGGCCCGATGTGAGAAGGGTCCGTCGGCCGTCGGTCAAGGTCGCGGCCCCTCGGAGACGGCGGTCGGCGCAGGCGGCAGGTCGTCCAGGAAGTCGGCTGTGGGGACGTGGAAGAGGGAGCCGGTGAGCGGGGTGGAGAAGTCCAGGATCCGGTCGTGCGCCGCGTCGTCCGTGCCGAGGAACATCCGCTCCAGCATCGTCTCCGGCACCGTCGGAGTGCGGGCGTAGCCGATGAAGTAGGTGCCGAACTCGCCTCGGCCGACGGCGCCGAAGGGCATGTTGTCCCGAAGGATTTCGAGTTCTGTCCCGTCCGGGTCGGTAACGACGGTGAGGGCGACGTGTGAGTCCGCAGGTTTGACGCTGTCGTCCAGTTCGAAACCGTCCAGCTTCCGCCTGCCGACGATCTTCTCCTGAGCCTCGACCGGGAGCGCGTTCCACGCGGTGATGTCGTGCACGTACTTCTGCACGATCACATAGCTTCCGCCGGTGAAGTCCGGGTCCTCGTCCCCGATCAGGACCGCCGCGCTCGCCGCGGCCCCTGTCGGGTTCTCCGTGCCGTCGACGAAACCGAGCAGATCACGTGCGTCGAGGTACTGGAAGCCGTGCACCTCGTCGCGCACGGTCACCGCGTCGCCGAGCCGGGCGACGATCTCCGCTGCGAGTGCGAAGCACAGGTCGAGGCGGCTGGCGCGGATGTGGAACAGCAGGTCCCCGGGCGTCGACACGGCGTGGTGCACGGGTCCCTTGAGTTCACGGAACGGGTGCAGTTCGGCGGGGCGAGGTCCGCAGAAGAGGCGGTCCCAGGCCTGCGAGCCGATTCCCGTGACACAGCTGAGCCTGCCATCGGGCTGCGCGGGGAAGCCCACGGCGCGTTCGAGTGAGTCCACATCGGACAGGACATCGCGGGCGACCGACTCGCCTCCCGGCTCGATCGTGGCCACCAGGAAGATCGCCGCGCTGGTCAACGGCGACAGAACCATCTGGGGCGTCGGTGCCGCATCGTCGGCGACCATCAACACGTCCTTTCCGTCCAACGTCTGTGCTCTGAGGCAACTCTAGAAGCGCGCGGCCCGCGGCGTTCACACACGTACGCGACCGCATCCGCACGCGAACACGAGAAGGGCGGACTGTCGCCCGTCGAGCAGCGCCTCCGCGCGGGCATCCCGCGGTACGACCCACACCGGTCCCGATCGCGAAAGCGCAACGCCCCCGGCGTCACCTATTGACGCGCATCTGACGGCGACATAGCCTCCGCACAGCTTGTTCGGCACACGCAGTTTTGTACGCATTGCGAACACACCCCTTTTCCCTTCAGGAGGGCCCCTATGCAAAGGCGCGTTCTAGGGCTTGCTGTAGCGGTGCTGACGGTCGCGGGAGCGGCCGGATGCGGATCTTCGTCGGCTGAGACCGGTGGCTCGTCGTCGGACGGCGGGAAGACCACCGAGGTGAAGGTCGGGATCATCCCGATCGTCGATGTGGCACCGCTGTACCTGGGGAAGGAGAAGGGCTTCTTCAGCAGTCGGGGCATCGACCTGAAGATGGAACCCGCCCAGGGTGGCGCGGCGATCATTCCCGGCGTGGTCAGCGGTCAGTTCCAGTTCGGGTTCAGCAACGTCACCTCGCTGATGCTCGCCCAGACCAAGGGCGTGCCGATCAGATCCGTGGTGAACGGGGCCGCCTCCACAGGTGATGTCGACAACGACATCAGCGGGGTCGCCGTCAAGAAGGACAGCTCGATCAAGTCGGCCAAGGACCTCGCCGGGAGGACGGTGGCGGTCAACACCCTACAGAACATCGGGGACACCACGGTCCGTGAGGTGGTGCGGGAGGACGGCGGCGATCCCTCGAAGGTCAAGTTCGTCGAGATGCCGTTCGACCAGATGCCGGCCGCCCTGGACGGCGGTCAGGTCGATGCCGCGTGGATGGGCGAGCCCGCGCTGACCATCGCCAAGGGCCAGGGCGCCCGCGTGGTGGCCGCGCCGTTCGCCGAGACCGACCCGAAGCTCACCATCGCGACGTACTTCGCCTCCACCCAGCTCACCCAGGAGAAGCCCGACCTGGTCAAGAAGTTCACCGAGGCGGTGACCGAGTCGCTGAAGTACGCCTCCGCGCACCCGGACGAGGCACGCCGGACGGTCACCTCGTACACCAAGATCGACGGCGAGGTACTGAAGAACCTCACCCTGCCGACCTGGCCGGCCGCGTACGACATGGCGTCCCTGGAGAAGCTGGCCGGGCTCGGCGAGCAGGACGGCATCTTCGGCGGGAAGAAGCCCGACCTGGACACCCTGTTCTCATGAGCGCGACCAGGAGTACTCCCGTACTCGCGAAGCCCGCGGGGACCGCTCCCGGTCCCCGCGCGCCGGGCGGCGTCCGCATCCGGCGCGCCCTGGACGGAGCGGGCACCCCGCTGCGCGGACTGGCGGGCCTGACCGGGCTGGTGGTGTTGCTGGAGGTGCTGCCGCACACCGGTCTGGTCTCCGCCGACTACCTCCCGCCCGCCTCCGAGATGGGCCGGGCCCTGTGGCAGCTGCTCGGCGAGGGCGCGTTCTGGAGCGCGCTCGGCGACACGCTCACCGGCTGGGGCCTGGGCCTGGTCATCGCCGTGGTGGCCGGGGTGGTCGCGGGCGTGGTGATCGGCTCGGTACCGGTGCTGCGGGCGGCGACGGCCTCCACCATCGAGTTCCTGCGGCCGATCCCGTCGGTGGCCCTGATCCCGGTGGCGGTGCTGCTGTACGGCACCGACCTGGAGTCGAAGCTGCTGCTGGTCGTGTACGCCTCCTTCTGGCAGGTGCTGGTCCAGGTGCTGGCCGGCACCCAGGACGCCGACCCGGTGGCCGAGGACACGGCCCGCAGTTACCGGATGGGCGGCTGGGGGCGGGTCCGGTACGTCCTGTGGCCGACCGCGCTGCCGTACGTGATGACCGGTGTGCGACTGGCGGCGACCGTGGCGCTGGTCCTGACGATCACCGCCGAACTGGTCATCGGCTCGCCCGGCCTGGGCAGAGAGCTGGCGGTCGCGCAGACCTCCGGCGCCGTGCCGAGGGTCTACGCCTTTGTCCTGGTCACCGGGTTCCTGGGCGTCGCGGTCAACCTCGTGGCCCGGGCGGTCGAGCGGCGGGCCCTGCACTGGCACCCGTCGATGCGCGGGGAGGGACAGCGATGACAGTCCTCACACTGGCCCGGCGGACCGGGCTGGTCCTTGGTCTGCCCGGGGTCCTGTTCGCCGTGTGGTGGTTCGCCACCGCCGGCAGCACCGACTTCTACGTCCCCTCGCTGTCCACCATCCTGGGCAGGTTCGGGGAGGTGTGGACCGGCGAACGCCTGCTGTCGGACGTCGTACCCAGCATGGTCCGGCTCCTGTCCGGCTATCTCGTCGCGGTCGCCGTCGGTGTGGGCCTCGGTCTGGTGATCGGCCTGCACCGCGGTGTGCGCGACGTCCTGGAGCCGGTTCTGGAGCTCTTCCGGGCCATCCCGCCGCCCGTCCTCGTGCCGGTCATCATGCTGTTCGCCGGCATCGGCGACACCATGAAGGTCATCGTCATCGTCAGCGGCTGTGTGTGGCCGATCCTGCTCAACACGGTCGAAGGCGTCCGCGCGGTGGACGGGGTCCTCAGCGACACGTGCCGTTCCTACGGCATCACGGGTCCCGCCCGGCTGTGGCACCTGGTGCTGCGCTCGGCCAGCCCGCAGATCGTCACGGGCATGCGGCAGGCCCTGTCGATCGCGATCATCCTCATGGTCATCAGCGAGATGTTCGCCGCCAGCAACGGGCTCGGCTTCGCCATCGTGCAGTTCCAGCGGTCCTTCGCCATCCCCGAGATGTGGAGCGGTGTCCTGCTGCTCGGCCTGCTCGGATTCGTCCTCTCCCTGCTCTTCCGCCTCGCCGAGAACCGGGTCCTCGCCTGGTACCACGGCCTGCGCCGGGCCCAGCGCAACCCCTGACAAGGAGACGTCGATGCTCGACGTACGCAACCTGCAGAAGATCTACACCGGACGGAACCGCAACGTCGAAGCACTGCGGAACCTGACGTTTCACATCGGCGCCGGCGAACTCGTGTGCCTGGTCGGCCCCTCCGGGTGCGGCAAGACCACGCTGCTGAAGTGCATGTCGGGGCTGCTCACCCCGACCAGCGGCGAGGTGAGCCTGGACGGCCGGCCGGTCACCGGGCCTCCGGCCGACATGGCGGTGGTCTTCCAGGAGTACGGCCGTTCCCTGTTCGCCTGGATGAACGTCCGCGACAACGTCGCGCTGCCCCTGCGCCGCAAGAAGCTCGGCAAGGCCCGCGAGAAGGAACTGGTGGACCACGCCCTGGAGGTGGTCGGGCTCGCCGACGCCCACCAGGCGTATCCCTGGCAGCTGTCCGGCGGTATGCAGCAGCGCGTCGCCATCGCCCGTGCCGTCGCCTTCGAGCCGAAGGTGCTCCTCATGGACGAGCCCTTCGCCGCGGTCGACGCCCAGACCCGCGCCGAACTGGAGGACCTCATCCGGCAGTTGTGGCGGGACCTGGGCGTCACCGTCCTGTTCGTCACCCACGACATCGACGAGGCCGTCTACCTCGGCCAGCGCACGATCATCCTGTCCACGTCGCCCACCGTGGTGCAGGAGGACCTGACCATCGACCTCCCGGACGAGCGCGATCAGTTGCACACCCGCTCCAGCACCCGGTTCGCCGAACTGCGCGCACACGTCTATGAACAGATCCAGCGCGCCAAGCACCACCACGGCGACATGGACACGCAGGTGGCGGACAGCAGCGGTGATCTCCCCCTGCAGAAGGCCAAGTCGTAGCGTCCCGCCGCGAGAACCGGAGTCGCAGCGCATGGATGACGACGAGCACGGGCGGTACTTCGTCCAGTCGATGGAACGGGGTATCGCCGTCATCCGTGCCTTCAGCGCCGACAGACACGAGATGACCCTCGCGGAGATCGCCAAGGCCACCGGTACGAGCCGCGCCACCGCCCGGCGCTTCGTCCTCACCCTGGTGGATCTCGGGTACATGGCCGTGGCCGCCGACGGCCGGCACTTCCGTCTGACCGCGCGGGTGCTGGAGCTCGGTTTCGCCTACCTGTCCACGCTGTCCCTGGCGGAGATCGCCGTGCCCCACCTGGAACAGCTGGTCGCCGAGGTCGCGGAGTCCTCGTCGATGGCGGTGCTCGACGGGGACGACGTGGTCTACGTCAGCCGGGTGCCCACCCGCAGGATCATGTCGGTGTCGATCAGCATCGGCACCCGTCTTCCCGCCCACGCCACCTCCCTGGGCCGTGTCCTGCTCGCCGACCTCGACGACGAACGGCTGGGGACCTACCTGGACAGGGCGTCCCTGCGGCCGCTCACGGCCCGCACCATCACGTCGCGGGAGGCACTCCTCGCGGAACTGGAGAAGGTGCGGGCGCAGGGCTGGTGCCTGGTGGACCAAGAGCTCGAAGACGGTGTGATCTCGATCGGCACGCGCATCCGCAACGAGCCTGGGCAGGTGGTGGCCGGGGTGAACCTGGCGACCCATGTCCGCCGGGGAGACGCCGACTGGGTCCGCGAGACTCTGCTGCCGCCGCTCCTGCACACCGCCGCCCGCATCGAGGCGGAGCTGCACATCACCGGCTAGTGCCGTCGCAGGCGGCCGTCCCGGTGCCCCGGCGGCTGTGCGCGAAGGCGCCGCTCACGCCAGTGCGATCCGGGCGAACCGCCCCGCGACATGCAGATCCGCCTCGATACGGGCCGCCGTGTCGTGGAGTTCGGGGACGACCTCGGTCACACACTGCTCGGCGGTGCGTCGCGTCGTGTGCATCGCCACGCTGACGGCCGCGACGACCCGGCCCCCGCGGTCGCGCACCGGGACGGCGACGGACCTGAGCCCCTCCTCCAGTTCCTCGTCCACCAGCGAGTAGCCGGCCTTGCGGACCCGTTCCAGGATCGCCGTCAGATCGGCCGGGTCCGTGGTCGTGCGCGCGGTCAGCCTGCGCGGGTTCAGTGTGCGTTCGGCGGGCGGGAGGTCCGCCAGGATGACGCGGCCCACCGATGTCGTGGCCGCCGGGAGGCGGGTGCCCACGGGGACGCTCGCGCTCATGATCCGGCTGACGGGGACGTGGGCCGTGAACTGGATGTCCTCGCCCGCGGGCACCGCCAAAGCGGTGGCGTCGCCGACCCGTCCGGCGAGGTCGACGAGGTGCGGCTGGGCGATACGGGACAACGTCGTGCGGGACAGCGGAGGGAAACCGAGCGCGAGGACGCGCGGGGCGAGGCTGAACGTGCGGTCGCGCCCGACGACGAAACCGACGTGTTCGAGGGTGATCAGTGCCCGACGCGCTGTGGCCCGTGCCAGTCCGGTGGCCTGCGCCACCTCACTGAGCGTCAGCGCGGCCCGGCCCTCGCCGAAGGCGGTGAGAACGGTCAGGCCCCTCGCGAGCGACTCGATGAAGTCCTGCCCCAGCTCCTGCTTGGAGTTGCCCGTCCATACAGCGAGATCCGACGGAGTCTGCTTGCCTGCTGCTTCGGGGGCCTCGCGCAACTTCCGTTCCATCGCGTCGACGGTCGCCCGCAGCCGGGGCATCAGCGTGTCGCGGAGCGAGGCCGCCGTGTGCCGGCTGGTGTGGCTCACCACGCTGGCGACACAGGCGATGCCGGTGCCGGACGGACGGACGTCACCCGCCTCCCGGACCGGCATGGCGACCGCTACGAGACCGGGCTCGATGAACTGGTCGTCCAGGGCCCAGCCCGCACCGCGCGCCTCATCGGCGCGCGTCTCGAAGTCGTCGTCGGGCGGTCCGTCCGCCCGCGGCGGTACGGCGGGGAAGCTGTGGTCATACGGGTCCGCCGCCCTGCGCTCCCGCCACCGCGCCCACTCCCGCTCCCCCCACTCCGTCGCGAACAGCGGTCCTGGCGCGGTCCGCTCGGCGGGCAGCAGGTCGCCGATACGGAAGCTCAGCGACATCGCCCGGCGCCGGGTCGCCTGGTGGATGAAGCGGATGCCGTCCCCGTCGGCCACCGCGAGCGACACCGACTCGTCGAGTTCGTCCGCGAGGGCATCGGCGTGGGCGTTCAGCAAAGCGGGCAGTCGCAGTGCCGAGAGGTAGGCGTTGCCCAGTTCCGTCAGCCGAGGGGCGAGGACCACGTCCCGGCCCTCCAGACGCACGTAGCCCATGTGCGCGAGGGTCGCGGTGATCCGGTCCACGGTGGAGCGGGCCAGGCCCGTGGCCCGCTCCAGCCCGCTCAGGCTCAGGCTCCCCTCCGCCTCGCTCAGGTGCAGCAGCACGCCGATGCCACGCATCAGCGGGGCGACGGCCTCGGTCGGGACAGGATCCGCCGGAACAGCGCTGCCCGACACTGTCTGCACTGACATGGGCACTCCGATAAGGCGCTGCGGACCAGGTTCTCGGAGGCAACCGTAGTGCGTGGGTTCGTTTCCGGGCAGGTGGAGTGCCTCGGCCGCGAACGGGCCTCGCCGTCCCTCCCCCACCGCAGGCCGTGGAGTGGGAGAGGGACGGGCGGCAGGGTCAGGAGGTGACGATCTGCCACTGCTGGCGCGTCAGGGACGCGTACGGCTGCTGCTCGATGTTGGCTCCGTCGGCGGTGCTGCCCTCGTCGACGCCGAGGCAGAGACCGCTGTAGCGGTTGATGAGGAAGTAGTAGCCGTCACCGGTGGGTGTGACGGCCCAGTGCTGCTGGGGGACGTCGAAGTCCGCGTAGATGGCCACGTTGCCGCCGTCGACGCGGGAGAGGCCGGCCACTTCCATGAGCTTGCCGCTGTTGACGCCCTTGATCTCGTAGTAGCCGTCGCCGGTGGAGGCGAAGGTCCACTTCTGGGTGGCGTTGTTCAGCCAGGTCCACTGCTGGATGTTGGTGCCGTTGGCGGTGCCGAAGTTGTACACGTCGGCCACCTTGCCGCTGTGCCGGGCGACCAGCCGGTAGACCGTTGCGTCGCCCGGCAGGACCTTCGACACCAGGGCGGGCTTGGCCGTGCGGCCACCGATCCGGACGCCGCCCACGTTGGCGTAGCCGCCGGTGGCCGCGTTCGCCTGGATGCGTACGAAGCCCACGTTCCGGGCGGTCCACTCGACCACCTTGGTCTTGCGGTTGCCGGCCCAGGTGCCGGTGGCGACCTGGGTGAAGGTGGTGCCGTCGGTGCTGGTGGAGATGGTGTACGAGGTGATGTCGCCGTCGGTGGAGTCGTTGCGGTTCCACTGCTTGGGCAGGTACTCCAGGGTGGAGACGTTGCTCCACACACCGCCGAGGTCGATCGTGAGCGAGTTGGGCAGGGGCGAGGACAGGCCCCAGGTCGACCAGCAGGTCTCGTAGCGGACGTCGCTCAGTCCGTCGATGGCGTTGAGCGGTCCCTCGCCGGTGCGGAAGGCGGTCGCGTACGCGCTGACCGGGGTGACGGGGTGCTCGGCGCGCAGCAGTTGGGTGGGCAGCGCCGGCCGGGAGGTGTTGGGGCTCCATGCCGCGCCGACCTCGGCCAGCCGGTTGACGATGTTGGTGTCCAGCAGGCCGCTCCGGTTGGGCGGGCAGTTGAGGATGAAGGAGGTGTACTTCGGTTCCAGGTCGGTGAGGTGGGACACGATCGCGTCCCGGCTCATGAGGCTCTCGGTCGGTGTGGAGGGGTGCCAGAACCAGCCGTTGCTGATGGTCTGGCCCTGCATTCCGGCGTAGGTGTTGCCGGTCGGTGCCGTGATGCCGAGCGGCTCCTCGAAGAAGATCGCGTCGCTGAGGAAGGGCTCCGACATTCCGCCGATGTCGATCATGACGCAGTCCGGCTGCAACTGCTTCACCAGCGAGCGGATCCGCTGGTAGGAGACGGCCTGCTGGCCCATCTGCCAGGCGTAGCCGTCGGTCATGAACATATCGATGGTGCCGTAGTCGGTGAGCAGTTCGGTGATCTGACCCAGCATGAAGGTCATGTCGGAGGGCTGGATGGCGTCGGTGACCTCCAGCCCGCTCACGCTGTGTCGGCTCTCCCAGGCCTCGACGCCGAAGGTGCGGTCCCAGATCGAGTAGTAGAACCCGACCTTCAACCCCTTCGCGCGGAAGGCGTCGCAGTACGCCCGCACCACGTCGTGCTGGTAGGAGCTGTTGGCGACGTTCTGGGTGCCGTGGGCGCTCGGCCACAGGGCGAAGCCGTCGTGGTGCTTGGTGGTGAGGATGCCGTAGTTCATCTTCGCGGCGGCCGCGGCCTCGGCCCACTGCGCGCAGTTGACGCTCGGGGGCGCGAAGAGGGTGGGGTTCTGGTTGGGTTCGGCCCACTCCTGGTCGGTGAACGTGCCCAGGCTGAAGTGGTTGAACATGCCGAACCGCATGTCGACCATCCTGCTCAGGTTGGTCTGCGTGTCCGCGGCGGCCGCCTGGGACAGCAGGCCGGAGAAGCCGGGGACGATCGGCAGGGCGGTCGCGGCGGTCGCCGCACCGGCCGCGCCGAGGAACGTACGGCGAGTGATTCTTCCTGAGGGCATGCTCACTCCTGCGGACTGATTGAGGGTGACGACGTTCCGGATGGGGCGAGGGGTCGGCCCAGGTGCCGGGCTCTGGCAGGCGCCTGCCGTAGGGACATCGGATGTATTAAGAGGCACCGTCACATGATCTGTCTAGAGGTTCGACCGAAACCTGAGAAGCAGACGGCGATTTGGCCTGACACTCCGAGATCAACTCGCTGAGACATGGGACGGATTCGACACATAGATCGGGTGAATAACAAGGACACCGACTTGTGGACGTCAGTGCTCCTTCGAGGCGGCAGCGCCAGCACGTCTCTCTGTCCGCCCGGCGGACCTGACGCGCGTTTTTCAGTGGTCCGGAGGGGCTTCTGAACAACTCCCGGCCCGTCAAGACTCGCTCCAGGCCGGCGACCCACCCCCCTGTCGCCGGCCGACGCGAGCGGCCCCAGGCACTCTCCCCCCTTGTGCCCGGGGCCGCTTCACGCACCCACGCGCGTCACACGGCTCATCGTCGATGGGGGAAGAGAGAACTCCTTTGCGGAACAAGCACCGCCTGCACGGACGCGGACACCGCCGTACGCTCCCGCTGATCGTCTCGTACAAGGGTTCCACGAAGACGAAGGACCGGGCCCGGCGTTCGCTGCTGTCCACGGACGTCGATGTCGAGCGCAAACGACGAGCTCCTCGTGGCCGTCCTGGAGAACGCCGACTTCGCGAGCGGTGACTCCTTCGACTCGGACAGCCGGGAGGAGGGCGTCGCGTACGCCGTCCTGCGCTATGTCCGCCGCAACCTCGAACGGCAGGAGATGCTGCGGCTGCTCGCCCTCTTGGCGGCGGAGTCATCGGCTCCGGACCATCCGGCGCACCAGTGATTCCGCAACCGGTACGAGAGGGTCGTCGCCCTTGTCGCGACCGCCGTCCGCAGGGACCAGGACAAGGGTCGTATCTCCAACGGCCGGGATCACCAGGAGATCGCGGAGTCCCTCGTCGCGCTGTGGGACGGGCTCCAGCTCCAGTGGCTCATCGACCCGCGACGCGACCTGGTCGCCCGGATGACGGCCGGGCTGGAGGACCTTCTGGGCACCCGGGTCGCCGCCTCCGAGCAGCTGCCTTCCGCACCGGGTTGAGCGGGCCAGTGCCATGCCGGCACATCCGGGACGGGCTCAGGACTGCCCTCCACACCGGCGCCACGGCCGACCGCCACGGCTGACCGGCACGCCGGACGACTGCCCTGACCCGCGCCCGATCAGGACGGCATCGCCCCGCGAGCATCCGCCTCCGGCGCGTCGTGGCCGTCGATGGATTCCGACAGCGCGCCGGCCGCCGACCTCAGGTCCGTGTGGATCGTCCGCACGTGCGGGAGCAGGTCCTGCTGTCTGCCGACGACCGACAGGGCGGCCCGGATGTGTCCGTCGGCGTCGCGTACGGGTACGGCGTACTCGGTGACGCCGTGCTCGAATTCGCCGTGTGCCGCGACGACGCCGTTCGGGCGGTCGCGGTCGTTGGCGGAGACGAGTTCACCGACCGAGCGGGCGGCGTCGGGGCCGCCGACGCCGATCAGCTCGTAGTCGTCGAGCAGGGTGGTGATCTCCTCCAGGGTGTGGTCGAGGAGGAGCGCACGACCGGCGCCGGTGCACCAGCACGGGGTGACGAGGCTCGCGCGCCCCATCCACTCCTGCGCGAAGCCCGCGGCGGACTCGGCCCGCAGCAGCCTGACCTGGACTCCGTCACGGACCGAGAGCCGGGCACCGGCGCCGTACGCCACGGCGAGGCGGCGCAGGATTGGGCGGCTGCGCCGGAGCAGACCGGGGTGCAGGGACGCGGCCGTGGCGAAGAAGGCGCTGCCCACCCTTAGCGTCGCGTCCTCGCGGCGTTCGAGGAACTCCTTCTCGCACAGGTCCTGGGTGGTGCGTGACGCCTTGCTGCGCTCGATGCCGACCTCGTCGGCGAGCCTGCTGACGTTGAAGCCGGTCCGGCCCGAAGCCTCGCGGTCCAGCACCGCGTTGACCATGCGCAGGGCCATACGCAGGGAGGAGGCTGTCGCGGGGCCCTCCGACCGTCCGGATGAGGCGCCGTTCGTCGTCACCCCGGCACTATAACGAGCCGATGCCCGGCCGACCGCCGGTGACGGGCGCGGGCGAAGCGCCCTGGACCGGTTCGGCGTGGGAGATCCGGGCGTTGCGGATGAGTTCGGTGATGACCCGCTCGTCGATGGTGTCCATGACGGTGTCTCAGCCCGCGTGGTGCAGGGCGAAGACCCGGGCCGGGAAACCCGAACCGCCTTGCGGCTTCGGCCAGGTGGCGACGATCAGCGCACCCGCCTCCGGGACCTGGTCGAGGTGGGCCATCAGCTCGATCTGCCAGCGGTCCCGCTCCAGGACGTAGCTCTCCAGGCTGAAGTCGCCCGCGGAGGTGGCCAGTCCGGGATCGGTGTCGGTCTGCTCGTGGCCGATGGCGGTGACGCCCGCCTCCTCGAAGAGGTACCGCAGGACGTCCCCCGACCAGCCGGGGTAGTGGCTCACACCCGCCTCGTCCTTGTTGGCCATGGCGGCCGGGTCGGGCCAGCGGCTCCCCCACCCGGTACGCAGCGCCACGAACGACCCTTCCGGGACCCGGCCGTTGCGGGCTTCCCAGGCCGCCACGTCGTCCAAGGTCGGTACGGCGTCGGGGTCGGCGGCGACCCGGTCGGTGATGTCGAGGACGACGAGCGGCAGGATCATCTCGTCGACGGGTATCTCGTCGAGCGGGCGCGCGCCGGCCACGAAGTGCACGGGCGGGTCCACGTGGGTGCCCCACTGGCCGACGATCGTGTACAGGTGCACGTTGAAGCCGTCGCCGCGTGACATGTCGAAGGGCATCTCGCGCTTCTCGTCCGGGAAGGCGGGGAAGTGCGGCTGGCCGGGGTGGAAGGCGTGTGTCAGGTCGGTGCGGACCGTCTTGGCGATCAGTTCCCGGTGCAGGGTCCACAGCGCGGGTTCGGTCGGGGCGTCGATCGGGTTCGGGGTCATGGGTGTTCGGTCCTCTCTCACGGGGATCACGGGGATCACGGTTTCCCATCTGCCCGTCCCCCCGAAAGGGACGTCGA
>NZ_JABERD010000224.1 GCF_013044505.1 Streptomyces sp. S3(2020)
GCCCCCCACGGGTGGCCATGCCGCGATTCGCCCTGCCCGAAAGCTTTATGTACTTACGCAGAGGACCCCCATGTCCCAACAGCTCGCCGCGACACCCCCCGCCACCACCCCACCCCACACCGGAGGCCTGCTCCTCCTCATCGACGGCACCGCCGGTCTGCTCACCGTCGCCGCCATCGGTATCGCCCTCCTCCTCTTCCTGATCATCAAGGTCAGACTCCAGCCCTTCGTCGCCCTCCTCGCCGTCTCCATAGCCGTCGGCCTCCTCGCCGGTCTCTCGGTCACCGAACTCTTCGGCACCGTCCAGCGCTCCGACGCCGTCTCCACCATCGAGTCCGGCATGGGCGGCATCCTCGGCCATGTCGCGATCATCATCGGCCTGGGCACGATGCTCGGCGCGATCCTCGAAGTCAGCGGCGGCGCCGAGGTGTTGGCGTCCCGGCTCCTGAACCTCTTCGGTGAGAAGAGGGCACCTCTCGCCATGGGCCTCACCGGCCTGATCTTCGGCATCCCGGTCTTCTTCGACGTGGGCATCTTCGTCCTCGCCCCGATCGTGTACGCGGCGGCCAAGCGCAGCGGCAAGTCGATCCTGCTCTACTGTCTCCCCCTGCTCGCCGGTCTCTCCATGACCCACGCCTTCCTGCCCCCGCACCCCGGCCCGGTGGCCGCGGCCGGACTGCTCCACGTGGACCTCGGCTGGGTCATCCTGATGGGCGTGATCTGCGGCATCCCGGCGGTACTGGCCGCCTGGGCGTTCTCCGCGTGGATCGGCCGGCGCATCTTCGTGGCCGTACCGCAGGACATGGTGGAAGCGGCCGCGGAGGCCAGGCTCGCGGTCGTCAACGAGCAGCGCGAGCAGGGCGTGGAGCCCCGCGAGGACCCGGTCCCGCTGGGCACGGTCCTCGGCATCATCGGCACCCCGCTGGTCCTGATCCTCGCCGCCACCTTCTCCTCGATCGCCCTGGACCCGTCCACCGGACGCTCGGTGATCGAGTTCTTCGGCAGCCCGTTCGTGGCCCTGACGATCGCCCTGCTCCTCGCGTACTACCTCCTCGGCCTCCGGCGCGGCTGGTCCCGCAAGTCCCTGGAGACCGTCTCGACGGCCTCGCTCAAGCCGGTCGGCAACGTCCTGCTCGTCGTGGGCGCGGGCGGGGTCTTCGGCGCGATCCTCAAGGCGAGCGGTGTGGCCCAGGCGCTCTCGGACACCTTCAACGACGTGGGCCTCCCGGTGATCGTCCTGTCGTACCTGATCTCGGTGGTCCTGCGGGTGGCCCAGGGCTCGGCGACGGTGGCGATCGTGACGACGGCCGGCATCGTGGCGCCCCTGCTCTCGGCGGGCGACCACTCCCAGGCCTTCGTCGCCCTGGTCATCATGGCCATCTCGGCGGGCTCGATCTTCGCCTCGCACGTCAACGACGGCGGCTTCTGGATGGTGTCGAAGTACTTCGGCATCTCGGAGCGGGACACGCTGAAGACGTGGACGGTCCTGGAGACGGTCCTGTCGGTGGCGGGCTTCGCGATGGCGGCGGTGCTGAGCCTGTTCGTCTAGGCAGTGATGGGCGGATCCGGTCCAACCCGGGACGGATCCGCCCATCACCCGGGCCACATCCGGCCCCGGGGCCCCACGGCACAGGTTCGTCCGCCATACTTTTCGGCGTGGAGCAGCGCATAGGTTCGAGCAGCAAGCCCCTGGAAGGTGCCGGGTTCGACCCGGCCTTCATCCCCGGGCTGACCTCACCCGTGTCCGGCGAGCCGGAGGACGCCAAGCCGGAGGACGCCGAGGAGCCCCTCGCGGAGGAGGTGTCCCTCACGAAGAAGGAGACCGCCGCCGAGGAGGAACCCGCTCCCGACGACCCGGAGGCGGACCCGGACGAGGCCGACGGCCCCGTCTTCGAGGCGTCCGACCGCCGCGCGAAGATCGTCGCCGACGCGAAGGGCGTACGCCTGAGCCTCGACGAGGAGCGGTGCGAGTTCCGCTGGGACGAGATCGGGGCGATAGAGACCGAGACGCCGCGCTTCGGCAAGCGGTACACGATCACCGTGCACACCCCGGACCGCCGCTGGTACCCGATCGAGGTCGAGGCCACGTCGCGGGCGCGTTTCCAGGAGTGGGACGAGCAGCTGGACGCGGTTCTGGACGCCTACTTCGAAGACGGCGCCGAAGACACCGAGGTCACCGAGGTCACCGAAGACTCCGAGGACGACTAGCCCCGCCCAGGGGCGCGGGGAACTGCGCGACCGGCCACCACCGGCCCGCAGTTCCCCACAACCTCTCCACCTCTAGGCGCAGTACTGCGCCTCCTTGCCGATGGACCGGTACATACAGTCGGCGTTCTCCAGCAGTTGGAGCACCGCGTCCCGGTTGCGCGCGGTCTCCGCCGCGATCACCTCGTCGGGCGGGTAGAAGCCGCCGCCGGAACTCGACGACGGGTACATCTCGAAGGTGTACCCGAAGATCTTCTGACTGCCCCACAGATAGTCGTCGATCGATCCGTCGGTGATGTACAGATCGCTGGACTGCTCGGGCGTGTAGCCGTTGCTCGCGGCCATCTTCCCGCCGACCGTGGCGAAGGCGTTGCGGTCGTCGGTCGTCATGCCGGTGGCCGTGTTCGCGGTCGTGTACCCGTAGGGCCACAGCACCAGTTCGCTGTACGTGTGGAAGTCGATGCCGGCCTTGATCTGCTGCACGCCGCCGACGACCCGGCTGCGGACGAAGTTGGCGACGACCTTGACCTCGGGCGCCGACTCGGCCGCCGTGCCGCGGTACGTCTCCGAGGACGTCGACCCGGACGAGCCGCCGCAGCAGCCCCACCGGTAGGCCCAGTTGCGGTTGAGGTCGGTACCGACGTAGGAGGAACCGGAGTTGGGCTGCCGGTTCTTGCGCCAGGAGCGGTAGGAGCCGGTCGCGACGTCGTACTCGCCGCCGTCGGGGTTGAGGTCCGGGACGATCCAGATCTCGCGGTTGTTGACCATGTTGGTCACCCGGGAGTCGGTGCCGTAGTCCGAGGTCAGCTCGTTGAGCAGGTACAGCGCCATCTCGACGGTGAGGTGCTCACGGGCGTGCTGGTGGTGGGTGAACAGCACCTCGGGCTCGGACTCGTCGGTCGCCACGTTGTCGCTGATCTTGATGGCGACGATGTTCCGGCCCTGGTACGAGGTGCCGATCACGAGGGTGCTCGCGATGGACGAGTTGGCGGAGACGACCGAGTTGATCTCGTTCGTCATCTCCGTGTAGTTGTGGTATCTGGAGTCGGCCGAGGGGAAGTCGAGGATCCCCACCGCGCTGTCCGCGGCGGAGGACCGGTCGGGGACGGCGCCGAGCGCGGTGATGTCGTAGCCCTGTGCGCGCAGTCTCTTGATCTGGTCGGCACGGCCGGAGATCACGACACCGTGGTCGTCCACCTCGTCGATGGCCACGCCGGCCTGCTGGAGGGCCGAGCGTTCCTTGACCGTCGCGTGGGTGTGGACCTCGTACTGGCGGATGTCGTCCGCCGAGGGAGCCGCCCCGGCGGTGCTGTCGGCACTGGCGCCCGGGGAGAGGGGCGCCGCGAGTGCGAGGGCGACCAGGACGGCGAAGGCGGCGGTACGTCTTTTGCCGCGGGCGCCTGAGCCTCGTATGCGAAGTCGCATGAAGTCTCCTAGTTTCTCCAGGGATTCCGGGGTCTCCGGGCCTGGAGCAAGTGGGGATACAGGTGACTCACAGGTGCGGGTGCGGCGCTCATCGTGCGCCTATGGCATGAGCAGGTCAAGAGTCAATAAAGACGCGATGGCCGGAACCCGGCGGCCGTGGCCCGATCCCGAACTGATGTCCGTAGGTAGTGAATCGGGTATTCCTCCCCGTGTGCGGCACCGGGGGGACGGACATCCTGATCCCATGCTGGAAGTCGATCCTCGGTACGCCTCGTACCCCCAACCCCCCTTGGGGGCGGGCCATCTGAGCGTCGAGTACGCCCCCCGCCCCGCCGCCGTCCGCGAGGCCCGCGCCACGGTCCGCCGGCAGCTGGAGGGGTGGGGACTCGCGGATCAGGAGGACCTGGTGGACACGGCCGAACTGCTCGTCAGCGAGCTGGCCACCAACTCCCTGCTGCACTCCGCGAGCAGCTTCCGCCTCACCCTGTTCGCCTCGCACGGCGTACTGCGCTGCGAGGTCGCCGATGTCGGCCGCCGTACGCCCCAGGTGCTCCAGGCGGGCACCGCGGAGAGCGGCCGAGGCATGTTCCTGGTGGATGCGCTTGCCCGGCGCTGGGGCTGCCATCAGGACGGGCCGGGCAAGACCGTGTGGTTCGAGCTCGGCACGTGCGGGTCCGGCGACTGTGGTCGGCGACAGTCGTTCTGACCCGAGAGTTCCGGATACGTCAACTCAACTCTCCCCGGAACCACAGCCCGGGCCCCGGTGCGCTTGCCCAGCCGCCGGGGCCCGACCCTTTTCTCCCGGGTAAGCGCATCGGGTGAAGATCCGGGCAGGCCCCCTTGCCGGGCAGGCGGCGTTGGGCTTTCTTGACCTTCATGGCGGACACCACGGGCAACCCCACAGATACCCAGGCATCATCCGGCAACCCCCTACCCCGCAAGTCCAGTTGGAAGTACATCGGCCCCGGCATCGTCGTCGCGGCCACCGGCGTCGGCGCCGGCGACCTGGTCGCGACCCTCGTCGCGGGCAGCAACTTCGGCTACACGCTCCTGTGGGCCGCCGTCATCGGCTGCCTGGTCAAGATCTCCCTCGCCGAGGCCGCCGGCCGCTGGCACCTGTCCACCGGCCGCACCCTCTTCGACGGCTGGGCGAGCCTGGGCCGCTGGACCTCGTGGTTCTTCGTCGCCTACGTGGTGATCTGGGGCTTCGTCTACGGCGCCGCCGCGATGTCGTCCAGCGCGCTGCCGCTGCAGGCACTGTTCCCGGACGTGATGGACCTCAAGTGGTGGGCCGTCGCCTGCGGTCTGTCCGGGCTGGTCTTCGTCTGGTTCAACCGGTACGAGATCTTCGAGAAGGTCATGACGGTCCTGGTGGGCGTCATGTTCGTGGTGACGGTCTACCTCGCGATCCGCGTCACCCCGAACCTGGGGCAGGCCTTCGCGGGCCTGCTGCCCGTCCTCCCCGACGAGAAGGACTCCGTCCTCAACACCCTCGGCCTCATCGGCGGCGTCGGCGGCACCATCACCCTTGCCGCGTACGGCTACTGGGTCAACGCCAAGGGCTGGACCAACACCGGCTGGATGAAGGTCATGCGGCTCGACAACCGCGTCGCCTACGCCACCACCGGCATCTTCGTCATCTCCATGCTGTTCGTCGGCGCCGAGATGCTGCACTCGGCGAACATCGCCATCGCCAGTGGCGACAAGGGGCTCATCCAGCTCAGCGACATCCTGGCGGACAAGTACGGCTCGGCGACCGCCAAGTTCTTCCTGATCGGCTTCTTCGCCACCTCGTACACCTCCCTGATCGGCGTCTGGCACGGCGTGAGCCTGATGTTTGCCGACTTCGTCGCCCGCTTCCGAGACAAGGGCGAGAGCAAGGGGACGGGCGAGGAGGTCGCCTCCGGTGCGCGCGAACGCTCCTGGCCCTTCCGCGCATACCTGCTGTGGCTGACCTTCCCGCCCATCGTCCTGCTCTTCCAGGGCCAGCCCTTCCGCCTGATCATCCTCTACGGCGTCCTGGGCGCGGCCTTCCTCCCCTTCCTGGCCGGCACCCTGATGTGGCTCCTCAACTCCGCACGCACACCGGCCGAATGGCGCAACGGCCCGGTCAGCAACGCGATGCTGGTGATCGCCGGGCTGCTGTTCCTGGTGCTGTGCGTGAAGCAGATCTGGGATCAGCCCTGGTCGGAGTTCTTCTGACCGGTCTGCGACTCCTCCCGGCTCGGCCCCCACGCCGAGCTGAGCGCGATCTTCTTGAGCTGCTCCATCGTCAGGGCGGGCTTGTCACGGCTCGGGGCGTCGTGCGGCCCGCCCGCGTTGAGGGCGCTGACCACGACCCGCAGCCCGTTGATGCGCACCGTGTCGACGGTCCACCTGACGGCACCCGGGACGTCCTTGTCACCGGCGTCCACGCGGGTGACCAGCACGGTGCCGTCGCCGACCTCCTCGGCGCCCTCGAAGAGGCTCTCGCCGAGGAGGTCCCCCATGTTCGGCTGCACGTTGATCTCGACCAGGCTCCTGCCCTCGCCGTCGTCGACGACGACATAGCCCCAGCCGGACTCGTCACCGCCCCGCGAGACCGGGGTGAGACCGTCGGGGAGGACGTCGACGAGCGTCTTGCGGATGTCGGTGGCGGCGGTCTCCTGCGGCGCGGCGGGCGTCGCCGTCCGCTTGTCCCGCGGGATGGCGTCGACGGCCTTCAGCCACGCCGGGGCGGTCACCAGCTTCTTCAACTCGGCGGCGTCCAGAGGCGGTTCCTCCCGGGTGACCGGCGAACCCTTCTCGGCCTCGGCGTTCCACTCCGTCACCGAGACATGCTGCCCGGTCGGAGTGACCAGATCGGCGGTCCACATCTTGGTGGGCTCCCGCTTGTCGGGATACTCGTACCCCTGGAGGATCTTCAGCACCGAGCCGTTGTCCAGCCGGCCGGTCGTGCAACGGTCGTACGGAACGAACGTCTTGTCCGGGCACTCGGTCCACTGGCGGGCGTTCTCACTGCCCGGCTCGACCCGTTCGAGGTTCACGGAGACGACGGAACCCCCGTCCCCGTCGTCCCACACGAGCCACGCGTACGGCGAGTCCGCGGTACCGCGACCGGTCTCCTGACTGAACTTCCCGTACCCGAGCTGCTCCTTGAGCGTGCTGATCAGCTCCTGGCCGGAGACGGGCGGCACGGTCGTCGAAGCGCTCGGCTTCGAGGCCACCGAGGACGGGTCCGGGTCCGTGCCGCCGCCGGGCAGGAGCAGCGCCCCGCCCACCCCGACGAGCGCGAGGGAGGCCGCGCCGCCCACGACGGCGGCCCTCCGCCGCAGCCGCAGCCGTCGGCCACGGGCCAGGCCCGCGGTGGTGAGCGCGTGCGGGTCGGCGTCGAACTGCCCCCCGGCATCGCGCAGTTCCGTGGCGACACGGTCCTCGAAGGGATCACTGTGCTGTTGAGCGGGCATGGCTAACCACCGTTTCCCCGAGGTGTGAAGGATGAGAAGTCAGAGGTGTGGCTGAGGCGAGGTCATCGGGACGGGTGGGGCCGTCAGAAGCGTGCGTACTCGCCGAGGTCCTCGCCCAGCAGCTCCCGCAGCCGGCCGAGGGCGCGGGTGCAGCGGGTGCGGACGGCGGAGGAACTGGCGTTCATCGCGTCGGCGGTCTCCTCGATCGAGCGGTCCTCCCAGTAGCGCAGCACGACCACCGCCCGGTCCTTGGCGGGCAGCCGGGAGAGCGCCTGGAGCAGGGTGAGGCGCAGCGGGACGTCGCCGTGGTCGGCGTAGGCCTGCTCCGGGAACTCGTCGGTGGCGCGCTCCTTGCTGCTGCGGCGCCGCTGGTGGGCGAGGAACGCCCGGGTGAGGACGGTCTGCGCGTACCCGGCGGGGTTGCCGACCCGGGCCACCCGGTGCCAGCTGATGTACAGCCGGCCCAGGGTCTCCTGCACCAGATCCTCGGCGAGATGCGTGTCCCCGGCGGTGAGCAGGCACGCGGAGCGGTAGAGATGCCCCGCGCGTGCCGCCGCGAACTCCGCGTACTGGTCCGCAAGGACCTGTCTCATGTGTTCCCCCTGCTGGTGGGTGCGCCTGCTTCGCGCTCTCACTTCATTGATGCGGTGGGCCCCCGGAAATGTTTCACACCAGATGCATGGGATCTTGCGGGCATTGACACAGCTGACGGCCGGGGAGAGACTCGCACAGCCTCTGACCAGGGCGTTCAGTTCCGCACTCGAAAGTGGGCGCCCCTGTGCCGTCGACCGACCGCACCTTCAGAACCGTCGGCCCGGTGCTCGCCCTGTGCTGGCTCGCGCTGTTCTTCGACGGCATGGACGCCACGAGCTACGGCGCGACGCTGCCGCATCTCCTCTCGGACGAGGCGTTCGGCTTCACACCGGGGCTCGCGGGGACGATCGGGAGCTGGACGACGTTCGGCATGCTGCTGGGCGCTCTGACGGCCGGCTCGCTCACCGACCGGCTGGGGCGTCGACGCCTGGTCACGGTGAGCGTGGTGGTCTTCTCGCTGGGCTCGGCGTGGTGCGCGCTCGCCCCTACCGCCGCCGCCTTCGGTCTGGGGCGCTTCGTGTCGGGCCTGGGCCTCGGCGGCCTCACCCCCGTCGTGCTGGCGATCGTCGCCGAGTTCGCCCCACCGGGCCGCGTGGCCCTCGCCACCGGCCTGCTGATGACCTCGTACCACGCGGGCGGTATGACGGCCACGGGCCTCGGCCTCGCGCTCGCCCCCGAGCACGGCTGGCGCTGGGTGTACTGGGCGGGCGCGCTCCCCGCGCTGATCGCGGTGCCGCTGGTACGGCGCCGGCTGCCCGAGTCGCCGGGCGTGCTGTTCGCCCGGGGGCGCACGGAGCAGGCGTACGAGGTGGCGGACCGCTACGGCCTGGAGCGCCCCGTGCGGAAGCCCCGGGCGGGGGCGAGCGCCATCAGGTCCCTGTTCACCCGGGACGTCCGCCTGGCCACGCCCCTCCTCTGGGTCGCCTCCTTCTCCGGCCTCCTCCTGGTCTTCGGCGTCTCGGTCTGGCTGCCGGAACTGATGCGGGCGTCGGGCTACTCGCTGACCTCCTCCGTCGCTTTCCTCATGGTGATCAACGCGGGCGGCATCGTGGGCATGCTGATCGCGGGCCGCGCGGCGGACAGATTCGGCCCGGTGAAGGTCTCGGCCCTGTGGTTCGTCCTGACGGCGTGCGGCACGTTCGCGTTGCGGGACCAGCTCCCCCTCCTCCTGGCGTACGGGATCGTCTTCCTCACCGGTATCTGGCTGTTCAGCGCCCAGACGATGGTCTACGCGGCCGCGACCCGCGTGTACGGGGCGGATGTCCGGGCCACCGCCCTCGGCTGGGTCACCGGCATCGGCCGCACGGGCGCGATCGTCGGCCCCGCGCTGGGCGGCATGGTCCTCACGGAGGGCAACGCGGGGCTGGGGTTCACGACGTACGCGGTGACGGCGGTGCTGGGGGCGGTGGCGATCTCGCTGGTGCCGACGGTGACGAGTGCCCGCGTGCCGGGTACGGCGAGTAAGTTGCCCTACGCACACACCTAGCCGTACCACCCCGGGGGACCCGCGATGACGTACCCGCCGTATCCGAGCCACCCACCCCAGGGCTTCGGCCCACCCCCGCCGATGCCGATGCCGATGCCCGAGTTCCTCGCCGTCGACCGTCGCAGCTCGGTGGCCATCGACTCCTCCGGGGTCACCCTGGAACTCAACGGTGTCGAGGCCGAATTCGACTGGCCGGAGATCCGCAGCGTCCACTACCGGGCGAGCCCCAACGGCAAGTCGCTGATGGTCGCGGTCGTCCACGTCGACGGCAACGTCTACGAATGCGTACTGGACGCGAAGCCACGCGAACGCCTGCGGGAGTGGTTCGCGGGGCTGGCCGCGGTATTGGGCTACTACAGGCCGGTGGGGTGAGCCGTGGCAGTCACCCATCGCATCGCCGTCAGGATCGCGGAACAGTTCGGGGCCGACGCGGATACGGTCATCTGGATGCTGAAGGAAGCCGAGGCAGGCAAATTTCGCCGGGTCGCCGCGGAGAGAGTCACGGCCGCCATCGTCATCCGGGCGAATGGCGATGCGGACAGGCTTTTCCGTGCGATCGAGGAGATGCAGATCGATTGGCGGGACCTGTTCATGTCGGCGCAGCTGGGGCATGCCGACTGGCGGGCGGATCTGGATGACGCTTTCGGCCCGCGGGACTGGCTCGACCGACTGCTGTTTCTCCCGTCCGACTACGTGGCGGGATACGACAGCCTGGGGAAGCTGGTCGAGGAGGTCGATCCACCGCAGCTGGATCCGGCGGAATTCGCCCGGGCCGTCACGCAGCGCCTTCGTAACTCCCCTGAGATGCTCGGCGAATGGCAGCGCCTGTGCCAAGACAACCCGGTGGACGGATACGCCGACTTCGTGATCCGCGAGGCCGAGGACGTGCTGGAGTTCATCGGTTGTCTGCTCCGGCAGTGAGCGTGGGGGTGGGGGTGGTCAGGCCACCCCCACCCCCACGCTCCGAGACTTCCGCTACGGCAATGCGTGCACGTGCGGGCCCACCGCGTTCGACCACGCATTCCCCGCCGACGCGTCCCAGTTGGTCGACCAGGTCATCGCGCCCCGCAGGTCCGGGTAGGTCCTGGACGGCTTGAAGGAGCCGCACCCCGTGCCCTTGGTGAGGCAGTCGAGGGCGTTGTTGACGACCGTCGGGGAGACGTACCCGCTGCCCGCGCCGCTCGTCGAGGCCGGGAGGCCCAGGCCCACCTGGGACGGGGAGAGGCCGCCCTCCAACTGGATGCAGGCGAGGGCGGTCAGGAAGTCGACCGAGCCCTGGGAGTACACCTTGCCGTCGCAGCCGAGCATGGAACCGCTGTTGTAGTACTGCATGTTGACGACCGTGAGGATGTCCTTCACGTTCAGCGCGGTCTGGAAGTACGTGTTCGACGTCGACTGCATGTCGATCGTCTGCGGCGCCATCGTGATGATCAGGGACGAGCCCGCCTTCGACGACAGCGACCGCAGCGCCTGGGTCATGTACGTCGCGTTGAGGCCGTTCTCCAGGTCGATGTCCACGCCGTCGAAGCCGTACGTCTGCATCAGCGAGTACACCGAGTTCGCGAAGTTCGTCGCCGAGGAGGAGTCGTTGACCGCGACCGTGCCCCGCTCACCGCCCACCGAGACGATGACCTTCTTCCCGGCCGCCTTCTTCGCCGCGATGTCCGCCTTGAACTGGGCGACGGTGTAACCGCCCAGCCCGGCCGAGTCGAGGTTGAAGGTCACCGCGCCCGGAGTCGTCGTCGCGTCCGCGAAGGCCACCGCGATGATGTCGTACTGGGACTGGACGTCGGAGATCTTCTGGACGGTGGCCCCGTTGTTGAAGTTCTGCCAGTAGCCGGTGACGGCGTGCTTGGGGAGCGCGGGACCGGTCGGGGTCGCCGTCGTCGTCCCCGTCACCGCCGCCGACTTCGCGGACTCACCCGCCGAGTTGGTCGCCGTGACCTGGAAGGAGTACGACGTCGACGCCGCGAGCCCGGTCACCGTCGCCGACGTGCCGGTCACCGCCGTCACCTTCGTACCGGCGCGGTAGACGTTGTACCCGGTCACGCCGGAGACCGTGTTCCAGGACAGGGACACCGACGAGGACGACGTACCGGAGACCGCCAGACCGCCCGGCGCCCCCGGGATCGTCGGCAGCGGATCGGTGCCCCCGCCGCCGTCGGGGCCGTACACCGAGACGTCGTCGGCGAAGTACGCCGCCTGCCCGTACCAGCCGTGCGTGTAGACCGTCACCGAGGTCGTCGAGGACCCGGTGGTGAACGTCGTCGACAGCTGCTTCCAGGAGGTGGAGTCGGGCGTCCACGTCGACACGTCCGTCGTACCGGTGCCGGTCACCCCGAGATAGGAGTACCCGCCCTGCACCCACGCGCTGAGCGTGTACGTCGACCCGGGCTTCACCGCCACCGCCTGCGTGCACTTCGCGTTGTCCTGCCCGGCCGGCGTCGCCTTCAGCGCGGCCGCGCCGCCGTGCACCGGCGAGGAGACGGTCGCCCCGCTGCCCGCCGTACAGGTCCAGTTCGTCAGGCCGGACTCGAAGCCGGCGTTCTTGGCGTTGTTGACATCCGCGGCGGAGGCCTGGCCTGTGCCGGACACACCGAGGGCGAGGGCTGCGAGAACCGCTGCCGACCAGAAGCGAGCAGAGCGTCGTCTGAGTATGGCCATGACAAGCAGACTGGTCCAGACCAATCGAGTCCGTCAATAGGTCCAGACCATCTTTGGTGATTCTCCGGGTCCGCCGGGCCCGCCATGCGGGATCGGCATATGCAATCCGCCCTGGTTTGGGGAACCTTGCGCAAAAACAGTTGCCATCAGCTGAAGAAACGCTGTTCTCCGGTCACATGGGCGTGGCTAGAGTGCTGACGTAGTCACGCAGTGAAGTCGACTGGGTGTGCCGGAGTAACGCCGGTCGGGCCGGCGGGGCATGGGAACGGGGAGCTGCGCGTGCCAACTGCCATTGCCGTGACCGGTGCCGACATGGCGCTGCCGCCGCAGGACGAGCGGACCGTGCCCCCGACCGTCCTGCCGGACCTCGACAAGGAACCGCTGGAGCGCTCGCTCGCAGTCCTCCAGTCGCTCGTCGACCAGCACGGCCATGTGATCGTCGTCTGCTCCAAGGCGGTGCCGAAGGCGGTCGAGCGACGCCTGCACACCGTACGGTCCCTCCTGGAGAGCGACCGTATCGCCCTGTTCCGTCCGGATCTGCCACCCCTTGGACTGGCCGTCCTGGCCCGCCAGTTGAGGCAGCTCGCCTCCTGCGACCTCAGCCCCGGCGTGCTCGCCTCCGCGGGCCGGCTGCTCACCCACTACATCCACGCCGGGGCGGTCCTCGGCTCCGTCACCAAACTCGACCGCGTTCCCGTGGACCTCAAGGCGCATACCAAGTCATGGGTGCCGGGAAGCCAGTTCGGTGTGATCGCCCATCCCGAACCGCAACTGGTCCGCATCGGCCCCGAAGCCACCCTGAAGGGCCCCGAGTTCGCCACCGCCATGCTGGTCGCCAAGGGACAGCTCCAGTCCGACTGGGTCACCGGCACCCTCGCCCCGGCCTGGAACGTCCAGGGCCTGCGCGAGGCCCCGCTCCCCGCCGAGTCACCGTCGTGGTGGGGCACCCCGAAGGTGATCGAGTTCTGCTCGTTCCTGCCCGACCTCTCGGTCCTCTACCAACTGGTCGCGTCGGTCCGCCAGGGCGCCTGCCACTGGTGCGGCATCGATGTGATCGGCGACCGCTGTGTGTTCTGTTCCGCCACGTCACCGCTCACCGAGAACCAGCAGAGCAACTACAACCAGCAGAACCGGTACAGCCAGCAGAACCAGTACAACCAGCAGAGCCAGCAGAACCAACTCACCGCCGGGTGAGCCCTGTCGACCGATATCCCCCAATGAGGTTGTACGGTTCATGAACTCCCGTCAGCGCCGCGGCGTCATACTCCTGATCCTGTCGGCCGTCTGCGCCCTCGCGGCCTTCGCCGGCGTCCTGTCCGTCATCAACGACGCAGAGTCCAAGGTCGGCCCAGAGGTCACCGCCTACCGGCTCAAGACGAACGTGGAGCCCTACAAACCGCTGAGCGAGGCCCAGTTCGAGAAGATCGAGATGCCCGAGCGGTGGCTGTCCGACAACGCGGTCCGCAATCTCCGCGAGATCGAGGGCAAGATCGCCGTCACCGCCCTGAAGAAGGGCTCCCTGCTCCAGAGCGACATGATCGTGGCACAGCCGGCCCTCCAGCCCGGGCAGCAGGAGGTCGCCATCATGATCGACGCGGCGACCGGTGTGGCCGGCAAGATCACACCGAACTCCACGGTCAACGTGTACGCCACCTTCGAGGGTGAGCGGGAGGGCGCCCCCGACCAGTCGAAGATCATCGTGACGAACGCCAAGGTCCTCGACGTGGGCGACCTCACCCCGCTCCAGCCCGACGCCGACGACCGCACCCGCGAGGCCACCGAGGCCGTCCCCATCACCTTCGCGCTCTCCGCCATCGACGCCCAGCGCATCACGTACGCCGAGTCCTTCGCCAAGCGCGTCCGGCTCGCACTGGTCGCGCCGGGCGAGACCGGCACCGTCCCCGAGCAGGACCGCACGTACGAACTCGCGAAGGACAAGTGAGAGCCGTATGCCCACGAGGATCCTGCCGGCGGTAGGCGACGCGGACGCGGTCCGCTCCATCACCACCCTGCTCAGCCAGCTCCCGGACGCCGAACCGGTGACCCCGGTCGTCGACTCCACCCAGCTCGTCGACACCCTCGCGCGCCTGGCCGCCGAGTCCTTCGACGAACTGCCCGAGGTCGTGGTCGTCCACGAACGCATCGGCCCGGTCCCGGCGTTGGAGCTGATCCGCGAGGTCGCCCTGCGCTTCCCCGCGGTCGGCGTCATCCTCGTCACCTCCGACGCGAGCCCCGGCCTCTTCCAGGCCGCCATGGACTACGGGGCCCGGGGCCTTGTGGCGCTGCCGCTGAGCTACGAGGAACTGGCCAGCCGGGTCCAGGCGGTCGCCCAGTGGTCGGTGGGCGTACGGCGGCATCTGGGCGGCACCGTCGACGTGTTCACCGGGGTCGGCGGCACGGTCGTCACGGTCAGCGGGGCGAAGGGCGGAGTGGGAACGACGCTCGCCTCCATCCAGCTCGCCCTCGCCGCCCAGGCCTCCGGCCGCAGCACGGCCCTGGTCGACCTCGACCTCCAGACCGGGGACATCGCCTCCTTCCTGGACGTCCAGTTCCGCCGCTCGGTGGCGGACCTGGCCACCATCACCGACATCTCCCCCCGCGTGCTGGCCGACGCCGTCTTCCGCCACGACAGCGGCCTCGCCCTGCTGCTGGCCCCCGGCGAGGGCGAACGCGGCGAGGAGGTCACCGACCGGGCCGTCCGCCAGATCGTCAGCGCCCTGCGCTCCCGCTACGAGGTCGTCGTCATCGACTGCGGCGCCCAGATCGGCGGGGCCGGTGCGGCGGCCGTCGAGATGGCCGACACGGCCCTGCTCGTCACCACACCCGACGTCGTCGCGGTCCGCGGCGCCAAACGGACCGTCCGCATGTGGGACCGGCTCCAGATCCGCAAGGCCGAGGAGACCACGGTGGTCGTCAACCGGCACACCCGCGGCACCGAGATCCAGCCCTCACTGATCCGGAAGATCACCGGCACCCCGGTCGCCGGGGTGACGATCCCCGCCAACTTCAAGGAACTGCAAGCGGTCGTGGACGCCGGACGCGTCCACGAACTCGACAACAAGAGCGTCGTGAAACAGGCCCTGTGGGGGCTCGCGGGCGAACTGGGCCTCGTCAAGCCGTCCGAGGGAGCACACAAGGGCGGCCGCTCCAGGAACGACCGGCCCACACCGGGCTTCCGCCGACGCAGGGAGCTGGGACCGTGAGGGGGGCCGGGGGTACGGGGCGGCCTCGGGACGTGAGGCGAGCCGGCGATGTGAGACGGCCCGGGGGCTGGCCCTTGTACACACATGACGCTGCCGAAGAAGAGGGAGGGGGAGGTCTGGGGGGTGGAGGGGAGAGTAAAAAAAAAAAGGAACGAGAGGAGACA
>NZ_JABERD010000225.1 GCF_013044505.1 Streptomyces sp. S3(2020)
CCCCAGGGGCCGGGGTCGAAGGGGCGGCAGCCCCTGGGGATGGGACGGGTAGGGGCGGCGGGGGCGAGAAAACACCCGGACAGCCCTCCGGTGAAGTAAAAAGTGGCCCCGCCCGGAGCGAACCGGACAGGGCCACCTGGACGATCACTCACCTCAACGGCGAGCGACACCCTCCGCACGGGCCGCCGCCGCGACCGCCGCGGTGACCGCCGGAGCGACCCGCTCGTCGAACGGCGACGGAATCACGTAGTCCGCCGCGAGATCGTCACCGACGACCGCCGCCAACGCCTCCGCCGCCGCGATCTTCATGCCCTCGGTGATACGGGAGGCCCGCACCTGAAGCGCACCCGCGAAGATGCCGGGGAACGCGAGGACGTTGTTGATCTGGTTCGGGAAGTCGGAGCGGCCCGTGGCCACGACCGCCGCGTACTTGTGCGCGACGTCCGGGTGCACCTCGGGGTTCGGGTTGGCCATGGCGAAGACGAAGGCGCCCTCTGCCATCGACGCCACCGCCTCCTCCGCGACCGTGCCGCCGGAGACCCCGATGAAGACGTCGGCGCCTTCCAGCGCGGCCTCCAGGGACCCGGTGATACCGGCCTTGTTGGTGAAGCCGGCGAGCTCCCGCTTGACCGGGGTCAGATCCTCCCGGTCGGCCGACACCACGCCCTTGCGGTCGGCGACGGCGACGTCCCCGATCCCGGCGTCGACGAGGATCTTCGCGATGGCGACACCGGCCGCGCCGGCACCCGAGATGACCGCACGGAGCTCACCGACCGCACGCCCGGTCAGCCGCGCGGCGTTCCGCAGGGCGGCCAGCGTCACGACGGCCGTGCCGTGCTGGTCGTCGTGGAAGATCGGGATGTCGAGGGCGTCCTGGAGGCGCTTCTCGATCTCGAAGCACCGCGGCGCCGAGATGTCCTCCAGGTTGACGCCGCCGAAGGACGGCGCGAGCCGGACCACGGTCTCGACGATCTCGTCGACGTCCGTGCAGGCCAGCGCGATCGGCACCGCGTCGACGCCGCCGAACTGCTTGAAGAGGATGGCCTTGCCCTCCATGACCGGAAGGGAGGCCTCGGGTCCGATGTCACCGAGTCCGAGCACCGCCGTACCGTCCGTGACGACGGCGACGACGGAGGACTTCCACGTGTAGTCGTGGACGAGGTCGGGCTGCTCGGCGATGGCGCTGCACACCTTCGCGACGCCGGGCGTGTACGCGAGGGACAGGTCGTCCTTGTCGCGGATCGGCACGGTGGCCTGCACGGCCATCTTGCCGCCGCGATGCAGCGCGAACGCGGGGTCGAAGGAATCGAGGGGCTCCGCCCCGTCCTGGCCCGTACCGCTGTCGCTGCGAGGATTGACGATCTCCGCTGCCACTTGTTCTACCCCTTAGATATTCATGGTTTGAGGGTGGCCACTCCTGGTTGAGAAGTGGGCGGGCACCGCGTACGGCCCTGTCAGTGATGCGTACGGGCCGTGCGCGACGGGCGCGCCGCACACGCGCCCTGAGCCCCGGATGAGGGGTGTAAAGAACCTTCTTACCGGACGGACGGCACACTCGACGAGTCCATAAGTGCAAGGTCACATGCCGCGACCTGAAGGCCACGGATCAGTGACATGAATCATGGTCAAATATGCGGACTCATCCTGGACCGCCCCTTGACGGAGACTCGAACAACGGAGTGATACGTCAAGGTGTCACTCACATCGTGAGATGCGCCGAAGATCCTCCGGCCGGAAGGACAGATTCCCGCAGAAGGTGCGGCCGTGATGTCCGACCTGATGCGGTTCGGGGGTCACCCGTTATCCGATTTTGACATGGCTGGCCCCCTGAATGGTCCAGTCCGAATGGCAAGATGCCGTAATCACACGAGGTCGCGGCACTCGAAGGCGTGTGCTCTCGTCGACCTGAGAAACCAAGGCGTCCGTCGACCCCGTCGGCAGATGCCCGCCCCATCGGCAACTCCACCCATCCGCCGGAGGAACCCAAAATGACCGCAAGCTCCCGTCGTACGACCGCCGCGCGCTCCAGGACTGCCGCGGTAGGCGCGATCGCGGTCGCAGGCGCCCTGCTTCTCGCCGGTTGCGGTGACCAGACCAAGGACAGCGGATCGGACAGCTCCGACTCCGCCTCGACCTCCTCTGCTCCGCTGGCCGACAAGCTGCCCAAGGAGATCCGCGACAAGGGCGTCATCAAGGTCGGTTCCGACATCGCCTACGCGCCGGTCGAGTTCAAGGACGACTCCGGCAAGACGGTCGGCATCGACCCGGACCTCGCGGCCGCCATGGGCAAGCAGCTCGGCGTGACCTTCGAGTTCGAGAACGGCACCTTCGACACGCTGATCACGGGTCTGCGCTCGGACCGGTACGACATCGCCATGTCCGCGATGACCGACACCAAGGACCGCCAGGAGGGTGTCGACTCCGAGACCGGCAAGAAGGTCGGCGAGGGCGTCGACTTCGTCGACTACTTCACCGCCGGTGTCTCGATCTACACCCAGAAGGGCAAGAACACCGACATCAAGACCTGGGCCGACCTGTGCGGCCGCAAGATCGTGGTGCAGCGCGCCTCGGTCTCGGAGGACCTCGCCAAGGCCGAGGCCAAGAAGTGCCCGAGCGGCAAGAAGCTGACCATCGAGTCCTTCGACAACGACCAGCAGGCCCAGACCCGCCTGCGCGCGGGTGGCGCGGACGCCGGCTCGTCCGACTTCCCGGTGGCGGCCTACGCGGTCACGAACTCCGGCGGTGGCAACGACTTCCAGCTCGTCGGCGAGCAGGTCGAGGCCGCCCCGTACGGCATCGCGGTCGCCAAGGGCGACACCGAGCTGCGGGACGCCCTCCAGGCCGCCATGGACGCGATCATCGCGAACGGCGAGTACGAGAAGGTCATGAAGAAGTGGGGCGTCGAGGACGGCGCCGTCACCAAGGCCACCGTCAACGGCGGCAAGTGACCGCGGACCGCGGGCACTGAAAGGCAACATCCGTGACAGTTGACATCGACAAGACGGACGGGCCGGCGGACACCCCGCCGGCCGGCCCGGAGGCCATCAAGGCCATCCCGGTCCGTCACTACGGGCGGTACATCTCCGCCGTGGTCGCGCTCGCCGCACTGGGCGCCATCGTCTACGCGTTCTCCCAGGGCAGGATCAACTGGGGGGCGATCCCGGACTACTTCTTCAACGACCGCATCCTCAGCGGCGTGGGCAAGACACTGCTGCTCACCGTGCTGTGCATGGCCATCGGCATCGTCGGCGGCATCCTGCTGGCGGTGATGCGCCTGTCGAAGAACCCGGTGACGTCGTCCATCGCGTGGTTCTACATCTGGTTCTTCCGCGGCACCCCGGTCCTGGTCCAGCTCATCGTCTGGTTCAACCTGGGCCTGGTCTTCGAGTACATCAACCTCGGGCCGATCTACAAGGACGAGTGGTCGCAGTTCATGACCCCGTTCCTGACGGCCCTGCTCGGCCTCGGCCTCAACGAGGCGGCCTACATGGCGGAGATCTGCCGTGCCGGCCTGCTGGCCGTCGACGAGGGGCAGACGGAGGCGTCGCACGCGCTGGGCATGAGCCATGCCAAGACGCTGCGCCGCATCGTCATCCCGCAGGCGATGCGCGTGATCGTGCCGCCCACGGGCAACGAGGTCATCAACATGCTGAAGACGACCTCGCTGGTCTCGGTCGTCCAGTACTCGGAGCTGCTCCGTGTCGCCCAGGACATCGGCCAGACCTCCGGCGCCCCGGCCGAGATGCTGTTCCTCGCCGCGGCCTGGTACCTGGTGCTGACCTCGGTCTTCAGCGTCGGCCAGTACTACCTGGAGCGGTACTACGCACGCGGCTCCAGCCGCAGCCTGCCGGCCACGCCGATCCAGAAGATCAGGGCGAACCTGCTGTCCCTGTCGAACCGTTCGTCGACGGGAGGCTCCGTATGACCGCCATGGTGAAGGCGGAGGGCGTCCACAAGTCCTTCGGCCTGGTCGAGGTCCTGAAGGGCATCGACCTGGAAGTGCAGTCCGGCGAGGTCTTCTGCCTCATCGGCCCCTCCGGCTCCGGCAAGTCGACCTTCCTGCGGTGCATCAACCACCTGGAGAAGGTCAACGCCGGGCGGCTGTACGTCGACGGCGAGCTGGTCGGCTACCGCCAGAAGGGCGACAAGCTGTACGAGCTCAAGGACAGCGAGGTCGCGCTGAAGCGCCGGGACATCGGCATGGTGTTCCAGCGGTTCAACCTGTTCCCGCACATGACCGCCGCCGAGAACATCATCGAGGCGCCGGTCCAGGTCAAGGGCGTGAGCAAGGCCCAGGCCAGGGACCGCGCGCGGGAGCTGCTCGACCGGGTCGGCCTCGCCGACAAGGCCGACAACTACCCCTCGCAGCTCTCCGGCGGCCAGCAGCAGCGCGTCGCCATCGCCCGGGCCCTCGCCATGGACCCGAAGCTGATGCTCTTCGACGAGCCGACCTCGGCCCTCGACCCGGAGCTGGTCGGTGACGTCCTCGACGTCATGCGCGACCTCGCCGAGTCCGGCATGACGATGGTCGTCGTCACCCACGAGATGGGCTTCGCCCGCGAGGTCGGCGACAGCCTGGTCTTCATGGACGGCGGTGTGGTCGTCGAGTCCGGCAACCCACGCGACGTCCTGACCAACCCGCAGCACGAACGGACGCAGGCTTTCCTGTCCAAGGTGCTGTAGGGGAGCCACGACGTGAAAGGGGCGGTACGGGAATCCCGTACCGCCCCTTTCCCATGCGCTACTTCACCGCGAGCAGCAGCGTGTCCGACGGCGAGCACCACACCGGGCGGGCCTCCCCGAAGCCCTTCTCGCGCAGTACGCGCGCGTGCCAGGCCGCGGACGGCATGTCACCGTCGGCGTGCTCACCGTAGATCTCGAAGCGCCGGGCCGTCGGCTCGGCGAGGACGGGGTCGTTCGCGGCGACCTGCCACCACTCGGCCCAGTCGAGGGCGCCGTCGCGCTTGGCCTGATCCATGCGGCTGTGGCGCTGGGCGCGTTCGGCCGCGTTGATCCGGGGCGTGCTGTCGTCGATCATGTGGTCCGCGTTCATGAAGAGACCGCCGTCGCGGACCAGGCCCGCGACCTGACCGTAGAGGGCCGCGAGGGGTTCGCTGTGCAGCCAGTGCAGGGCCGTGGCGGTCAGGACGGCGTCGTAGGAGTCGTACGGCAGTCCGGCCGGCCAGTGCGGGTCCTTGAGGTCGGCCGTCACGAAGGTGACCCGCTCGTCGCCCGCGAAGGTGCCCTCGGCGATGGCGAGGAGCGCCGGGTCGAGGTCGACGCCGGTGCTGACGGCCTCCGGGAACCGGGCGAGCAGCCGGGCCGTGATACTTCCCGTGCCGCATGCGAGATCCAGTACCCGGGGGCGGGGCCCGACGAGGGCCTCGACCATGTCGAGCATGATCCGGAAGCGCTCCTCCCGGTCGGGCATGTACCACTCCTGCTGCCGGTCCCAGCTCTCCTGCCAGGCCTGCCAGTCGGTTCCGGTACTCGTCGTCATGGGAGCCCCCTCTTCGAACGTACGCGTAATACCCTGGAAGCACGATCAGCTGTTACCGACCGACCGCACCACGACGATAGAACGCCTCCGTAAGGACTACAAGTGGAACTGGCCTATTACTCGGACTACGCCGTGCGCCTCGTCAACACCGAGGACCCGGCCCGGGGCAAGGACTCGCTCACCTCGGTCGAGGCCGTTCGCGACCTGTTCGGCGCCAGCCAGGACGCCGCCCGGCGTGCCGCCGAGGCCGACGTCAGTCGCTTCCGCTCGGTCCGCGGACGCCTGAGGGCGGTCTTCGAGGCCGCGGACGAGGGCGACGAGACCCTGGCCGTGAACCTGCTGAACTCGCTCCTGCTGGAGTTCCCGGTGAGCCCGCAGATCTCCGGGCACGACTTCCGGGACGACGACGGCCGCCCGCTGTGGCACATGCACCTAGCGGACCACCCGTCCAACGCGACCGCCGGCTACGCGGCCATCGCGGCGATGGGCCTCGCCTTCCACCTCACGGAGTACGGCGTGGACCGCCTCGGCCTGTGCGAGGCCTCGCCCTGCCGCAACGCCTATCTGGACACGTCCACGAACCGCTCCCGGCGCTACTGCTCCGACCGCTGCGCCACCCGCGCCAACGTGGCCGCCTACCGCGCCCGCAAGCGCCTGGAGGCCGACCGGTCGCAGAAGACCGGCCTGGCGGACGACAGCGCCCAGCGCGCGACGGCGAACGGCGAGCGCTGATCCGGCCTGCGCGGCCGGTACCGCAAGCGCACCTTGCCCAGGACGAGTTCACCGGGCACGACCCCGTAGTCCGTGCTGTCGCCGCCGGCGTACGCGTTGTCCCCGAGCACCCACCAGCCACCCTCGCGGCGCTCCACGGCCCGCTTGACGACCAGCAGGTCCTGTTGGAAGGGGTGCCGCAGGACGACCACGTCACCTGGCCGGATCCGGGCCCCGTACTGCACCACGAGCCGGTCCGCGTGGTGCAGCGTGGGCACCATCGAAGGACCGGTCACCTCGGCCAGCCCGAAGGGCAGGAGCGCCCCCCTGTGTTCGGTCTCCTGCGACAGCTCCGGCATCCCCGGCACCTCCCCTGTCCGTTCATCCACCAGTCTGAGGCTGACCCCGGACTTTTGTCCTAAGCCCATGGGGGCACTCGCGAAATCGCCTCTCCCAGGGAGTAATGTCGCACCTGAGAAGACGATCACGAGGAAGGAATGCTCCATGCTTTCCCGCCTGTTTGCCCCCAAGGTCAAGGTCAGCGCCCACTGCGACCTGCCCTGCGGCGTGTACGACCCGGCCCAGGCCCGCATCGAGGCGGAGTCGGTGAAGGCCGTGCAGGACAAGATGGCCGCCAACGACGACCCTCACTTCCAGGCTCGCGCCACCGTCATCAAGGAGCAGCGCGCCGAGCTCGCCAAGCACCACGTCTCGGTGCTCTGGAGCGACTACTTCAAGCCCCCGCACTTCGAGAAGTACCCGGAGCTGCACCAGCTGGTCAACGACGCCCTCAAGGCCCTCTCGGCCGCCAAGGCGTCCACCGACCCGGCCACCGGCCAGAAGGCGCTGGACTACATCGCCCAGATCGACAAGATCTTCTGGGAGACCAAGAAGGCCTGAACCGAGGCTTTCCGAAGGGGCCCGGTCGTCGTTCGCGATCGGGCCCCTTCGTTGCGCCGTGACGCAGATCACTGTGGTGCTGTCGGGTGCAACGACCGCCTTCTTCCGGCTTGTTGCGCTTTCCGACCGTCGACGTCCGCATACCTTTCCCTAGGCATCACATCTGTGGTGCCACTGGGGACACTGTGGCGAAGGGCGTGCGCGTCGACATGAGACGTCGTTGGTGGGGGGCGGCCGCGTTGACGGCCGCGACGGTGACCGGGGCACTGGTCGTCCAGGGCGTGACCGGCGGTCCGGCGGACAGCGCGGCGGACGACGGCAAGTCACGGCCCGTCAAGAGCAGCACCCGCACGGCACAGCTGTCCGTGGCCGCCGACGGCACCTCGGCCAAGCTCGGCAAGCGCGACACCGCGTCCTTCAGCATGCTCGGCCTGACCTGGTCCGACACCTCCGCGCGCGTGAACGCCACGATCGAGGCCCGCACCCGGGACGCCGAGACCGGCACCTGGTCCAAGTGGCTGACGCTGGAGGGCGACGGCGGCGAGGGCGAGAAGGGTGCCACCCGTGCCGGCACCGAACCGGCCTGGGTCGGGCCGTCCGACGGCGTGGAAGTGCGCGTGGACGGCAAGTCCTCGGCCAAGCTGCCCGAGGGGCTGCGCCTCGACATGGTCGACCCGGGCTCCGGCACGGTGTCCGGCCTGGAGCCGGCCGCCTTCGCGATGGACGCCACCGAGTCGCCCACCGCCACGGAGAGCACGGAGCCGACGGCCACGGCCTCGGCCACACCGTCCACCGGCGAGACGGACGGCACGGGCACGCCCAGCGCGTCCACGAGCCCGACCGAGACGCCCACGACCTCCGCGCCGAGCACGTCCGCGTCCACGTCGCCGACGGCCTCCCCGACCTCGACCGCACCCTCCGGTCCGGCGTCCACCGTCCCACAGCCCCCGATCGCCTCCCGGGCGGACTGGGGCGCCGACGAGTCCATCAGCCCGGAGGAGCCGGGGTACCTGCCGAGCGGGAAGATCAAGGCGGTCGCGGTCCACCACACCGCCGGCACCAACGACTACACGTGCGCCGAGGCCCCGGCCCTCATCCGCGGCGTCTACACGTACCACGTCAAGTCGCAGGGCTGGAAAGACATCGGCTACAACTTCCTCGTCGACAAGTGCGGCACCATCTACGAGGGCCGCAAGGGCGGTGTCGACCAGCCGGTGCTGGGCGCGCACACGTACGGCTTCAACACCCAGACCACCGGTATCTCGGTGCTGGGCAACTACAACGACGTGGCCCCGTCGACGGCCGCGACGACGGCGGTCGCCCGGCTCGCCGCCTGGAAGCTGGGCCAGTACGGGGTCGACCCGAACGGCACGACCACGCTGACGGCGGGCGCGGCCGGCGGTGACTTCTTCGGCAAGACCTGGGCGCTGGGTGCCCAGCTGAGCTTCCCGACGATCATCGGCCACCGCGACGGCTACAACACCGAGTGCCCCGGCACCAACCTCTACGCCGAGCTGCCCACGATCCGCTCCTGGGCGGCGGGCCCGGTCTCCGGCCTCACCCTCAAGTCGGTCACGGGCGCGGGCACCCTCGGCGCGACGACGTACTCCAAGGCCTCCGTCACCCTGAACTGGTCGGCCACCACCCCGTCCGCGCTGACGGCCAAGTACGAGATCCTCGTCGACGGCAAGGTCGCCGCCACCACCGCGGGCACCGCCACCAGCGGCAAGGCGACCCTCACGGTCGGCAGCCACAAGGTCGCCGTACGGGCCGTCCACCAGTCCGGCGCCACCTCGGCCACCCCGACGGCCACGGTCGTCGCGGAGACCACCCCGCCCACCTTCTCCACCAAGCCGAACCTCGCGCTGCGCACCGGCACGGTGAGCACCGCGGCCGTCCCGCTCACGCTGAAGTGGAAGGCCACCGACACGGCCGCGCTGAAGGAGGTCAGGCTGACCGCCCCGGTCGCCAAGACCTACGGTCCGACGACGATCAGCGCCTCCCTCACCGCCAAGTCCGGTACGGCGACGGCATGGTCGATGAAGGCCTACGACCAGGCCGGCAACACCGCGACGGCCTCGGTGACCGGCACACCGGTGATCCTCCAGGAGACCTCGGCGACCAGGACGGGCACCTGGACGGCCAAGTCGTCGACCAGCTACCTGGGCGGCAAGTCGTACACCAGCAAGACCAAGAACGCCTCCATGAGCTGGACGTTCACCGGCCGCTCGGCGGCCTGGGTGGTCTCGCGGGCCGCGACCTCGGGCCAGGCGTACGTCTACGTGGACGGCACGAAGGTCGCCACCGTCGACCTGAAGTCGACGACGGCCAAGTACCGCGACGCGCTCTGGACGAAGACCTGGTCGAGCAGTGCCAAGCACACCGTCAAGATCGTGGTCGTCGGCACGAGCGGTCGTCCGACGGTGACGACGGACGGTCTGGTCTACCTCAAGTGACGAACCCGAGGTGACGGAAGGGGGCGGGGAGCGATCCTCGCCCCCTTCTCCGTCCTCCGGAACGCGGGCCTCCGTGCGATGCTGGCCGGGTGAACCGTGAGGATCTGGTCCGACTGCGCAAGGCACGCGACCGCATGGACCGCGAGTACACCGAACCCCTCGATGTGACCGCCCTCGCGCGCACCGCCCTGATGTCCCCGGGCCACTTCCAGCGCAGCTTCAAGGAGGCGTACGGCGAGACGCCGTACGGCTATCTCATGACCCGCCGAGTCGAGCGCGCGAAGATGCTGCTGCGCCGCGGCGACCTCTCCGTCACCGATGTCTGCATGGCGGTCGGCTGTACGTCGCTGGGCTCCTTCAGCTCCCGCTTCACCGAACTGGTGGGCGAGACGCCGAGCTCCTACCGGGCCCGCTCGCACGAGGAGAGCGCGGAGATCCCGCCCTGCGTGGTACGGGCGTACACGCGTCCCAGACGGACGTAACGCCGGTTTTGACCTTAGGTTGGTCACATGGACCTGAAACTGCACACCTGTTTCATCGCCGTCGACGACCACGACAAGGCGATCGCCTTCTACTGCGACGTCCTGGGCCTGGAGATCCGCAACGACGTCAAGTACGAGGGGATGCGGTGGACGACCGTCGGGTCGCCGCTGCAACCGGACGTGTCGATCGTCCTGGAGCCGCCCGCGGCCAATCCCGACCTCTCCCCCGCCGACCGGGAGGCGATGGAGCAGCTGCTGGCCAAGGGCTTGCTGCGCGGGGTCAACTTCACCACCGACGACTGCGACGCGCTCTTCGCCCGCGTCCAGGAATCCGGCGCCGACGTGCTCCAGGAACCGACGGACATGCCCTACGGAGTGCGGGACTGCGCGTTCCGGGACCCCGCCGGAAATATGCTGCGGTTCATGCAGTCCCCCTGATCTACGATCCCCGGCATGAGCATCCGCTGGACGTACGCCTTCATCGACCGCCCCGCCGGACGGTTCGACCGCGCCGGTGAGTTCTGGACGGCCGTCACACAGACCCGGCTGTCCGAACCGCGGGGCGAGCACAAGGAGTTCGCGACTCTCCTGCCTTCCGGCGAGGCGGACGCCTGCGTGAAGATCCAGGGGGTGGCCTCGGGGCCGGGCGGCGCGCATCTCGACTTCGCCGTGGACGACGTAAGGGAGTTCGCGGGGTCGGCGGCCGGGCTGGGAGCCCAAGTGGTCGATGACCAGGGGACGTTGGTCGTACTGCGCTCCCCCGCCGGGCAGTTGTTCTGCGCGGTGCCCTGGCACGGCGAGTCGGTCCGTCCGCCCGTCGTCCACGGCAGCCGCCTCGACCAGGTCTGCCTCGACCTCGCCCCTTCGCTCTACGACGCCGAAGTCACGTTCTGGAGCGCCCTGTTGCCCGACTGGGAGTCCCGCCCCGGCTCCCTCCCCGAGTTCCACGCGCTGGTGCCGCCGCCCGGCCTCCCGGTCCGTGTCCTCCTCCAGCGGCTGGGCGAGGAACGCGCCGGCTCCGCCCATCTCGACCTGGCCTGCGCGGACATCGAGGCGACCCGGGTCCGGCACGAGGAGCTGGGCGCGAAGACGGTCGCGCACGGCAGGCACTGGACGGTGCTGCGGGACCCGGCGGGCGGCACGTACTGCCTGACGGGCCGGGATCCGGAGACGGGCGGCCTGCCTAGGGCGTAGCCATGACGCACAGGACCGCCGGCCCGCCGCTCTCCTCCTCCGGCGACGGACTGGCCGAGGCGAGCCCGCACTGCTCCTTCCAGTCCCCCGGCAGCGACGGCTGCGGGCTGAACCGGACCCGCCCCACGGGTTTCTGCGGCTCTTCCGAGTTCTGGAGCCACCAGGTGAGTCCACCCCCGACGACCACCGCGACCGCCCACGCGATCACGGCCCGTCGCCACCACCGGGGCCGGCGCGTCACCCCCACGGCTCCACGTCGACCACGGCCTCCACCGGCAGCGGCCCGTAGATGTGCGGGAACTCCTCGGCGCCCGGCTCCGGTGCCTCGTACTTCAGGGGTACGCCGAGCCGGTCGGGGTCGATGACCAGGAGCACCAGCTCGTCGGGCCCGTCGTAGGAGCCGTAGAGGAAGGCCGCGACCTTCGGGAGCTGGGCGCGTGTCGAGCAGTGGATGAAGCCCTCCTCCTGGAGGGTCCTGCCGCGGGTCGACATCTCGTACGTGCCGCGGGCGCGGGCGGCATCCCAGAGGGCGCGTTCGGTCAGGTGCACGATGGGCGTGGACATGGACTCACGTTAATCCCTGAGCCGTGCCGCCCGCCCCTGCAAATAGCGCTGCTCGGGCAGGCTCAGCGTCTGCCCGGCCGCCGACTCGTAGGCGGCGCGGGCTTCGTCGTACGATCCGGCGCGCTCCAGCAGATGACCTCGTACGGCATCCCGGCGATGCCCCAACTCACCCTCCAGGGAGTCCACTTCGGCGAGACCCGCTTCGGGCCCGTGGACCATGGCGACGGCGACCGCGCGGTTGAGGAGTTCGACGGGGCCGGGGACGAGACGGACCAGGACGTCGTAGAGGCCGAGGATCTCCCGCCAGTCGACGGCCTCGGCGGAGGGTGCCTCGTCGTGCACGGCGGCGATGGCCGCGCGCAGTTGGTACGGACCCGCCGGGCCGCTGCTCAGGGCGTGGGTGACGAGAGCCACGCCCTCCTCGACGGCGACCTTGTCCCAGCGGTCGCGGTCCTGTTCGTCGAGCGGCACGAGATCGCCGTGCGGGCCGGTCCGGGCCTCGCGGCGGGCGTCGGTGAGCAGCATGAGGGCGAGCAGCCCGGTGACCTCGCCGGTGTCGGGGAGGAGGCGGTGGACGGCACGGGTCAGCCGGATCGCCTCGCCGGAGAGATCACGGCGTTGCAGCGCCGGGCCGGAGGTCGCCGTATAGCCCTCGTTGAAGATCAGGTACAGGGTGTGGAGGACGGCCGGCAGTCGCTCCACCCAGTTGTCGGGCCGCCCGAAGCGCACGCCTTTGATCTTCTGCTTGGCGCGGCTGATCCGCTGGGCCATGGTCGCCTCGGGCACCAGGTACGCACGGGCGATCTCGACCGTCGTCAGACCGCCGACCGCGCGGAGCGTGAGGGCGATCTGTGCGGGCGGGGGCAGGTCGGGGTGGCAGCACAGGAAGAGCAGGGAGAGCGTGTCGTCGTCCTGCGGGACCCGCTCGGCCGGTGGCAGGGCGAGCGCCGCGGCCTTCTCCTCCCGTGCCCGCCGCGCGTCCTCCGCCCGCAGTGCGTCCACGAGGCGCCGCGAGGCCACCTTGATGAGCCAGCCGCGCGGGTTGTCCGGCACTCCGGCCTCGGGCCACTGCCCGGCCGCCGCGAGGAGCGCCTCCTGTACGGCGTCCTCGGCGGTGTCGAAATGGCCGTAGCGCCGCACCAGCGCGCCGAGGACCTGCGGCGCGTGCAGGCGCAGCAGGTCCTCGATGTCGGTCGTCCGTCGCACGGGGCTCAGATGTCCGCGACGATGTCCCCGACACCGTCCGGGATGGGGCGGATCACCACCGGGTACTCGGGGGCGCCCGCGGGCTGCGGGCAGTGGGCGATGCGCTCGGCGATCTCCGTGACCCGCTCCAGACTCGCGCAGTCCAGCACCCAGTAGCCGGCCAGCAGCTCCTTGGTCTCGCTGTACGGGCCGTCGGTGATCACGGCCTTGCCCTCGGCGTCGAGGCTGACGTGCCGGACCTTCGCGGGTTCGGCGAGGCCTTGGACGTCGATCATCTCGCCGGTCTCGGCCAGGTCGTTGTTGATCGCGCCCATGAAGGCGAACATCGCCTGGATGTCCTGCTCGTTCCAGGCCGGGGAGTTCGCGGAGGCCTTGCCCCGCATGGCCTCGTAGTCGACCTGGGTTCCCTGCACCATGACCAGGTACTTCATGACTGAACTCCTTCGGCTCCGGCCACCTCTGCCGGGCGGCTCTCACAGGGGACGTCGGAGCCGGGGACGGGTTCTCGACAGGGTTCAGGATTTTTTCGCGGCGGATTTCCTGCCGATCTTCTTCGCACGCTCGTCCTCGGGCTCGCTGCCCTCCTCGACGTGCGCCTCGCATTCGGTGTTCCGGCACGGCCCGGCCACCCAGACCGGAACCCACGCGCCCAGCGTCTTGTGACGCTTGACGACCGTCTCGACAGACTGTCCACAGGCGGGACAGGCATGTTTTTCGCTGTCCATGCCTTCAGAGTAGGGCGGACAGGGCGTCAGCGCTTCCTGCTGTACGTCCGCACGAAGATGCCGTTCTCGAACGTGCGGAAGTCGTCGAGCACGAACCCCGTGACCGAGAAGCCGGATCCGAACATCGGCATGCCCGTGCCGAGGGTGATCGGATACGTCTTGACGACGAGTTCGTCGATCTCGTCGAACAGTTCACCGGCGATCCGGGAACCACCGCACAGGTAGATCCCCAACTCCCCTTCCTCGGCCTTCAGTTCGCGGACCTTGCCGACCAGGTCGTCGCTGACGATCTCGACGTTCGGGTCGGGCGACTCGGTGAGGGTGCGGGAGGCGACGTACTCGCGCAGGTGGGCGTACGGGCTGGTGACACCCTCCTTCAACGCCAGGTCGTAGCTGGCGCGGCCCTGGACGACGGTGTCGAACTTCTTGTTCGGCAGGTCGTCGATACCGAGGGGGCGACGGCCGTGGGTCGGCAGGGTCTCCGGATACTCGGTCTTGAGGTAGGCGAGGAACTCCTCGTCGACGAGCGGGATCATGAACGCCGCGTCGCCGCTCTCGTCCCCGATGAAGCCGTCGATGGAGCAGGCGATGAAGTAGGTGAGCTTGCGCAAGCTGGTCTCTTTCCGTCGGTTGTGGGCCCGCTGTGTTCCGACCGTTGAACGACTTCATTTGTAGTGCTTCACTTGTAGTGGTTGCAAGGGTGTTTTCGGGACCGGGTGTAAGTAGGAGAGGGGATTCCGTATGGCGAGCAATCCGGAGCGACGGGCGGCACTGGTCGACGCCGGGGTCGAGGTGCTCTCACGGGAGGGGGCGCGGGGGCTGACCTTCCGCGCGGTGGACGCGGCGGCCGGGGTGCCCGTGGGGACCGCCTCCAACTACTTCACCGGGCGCGACGACCTGCTGCACCAGATAGACGCCCGGCTGCACGTACGGCTCGCTCCCGACCCTTCGGTCCTCGCCGAGCTGCTGACGAGACCGAAGGACCGCGCGCTGGTCACGGCCCTCATGCATGACCTCATGGGCCGCGCGACCCGTGACCGCACCGGCTATCTGGCCCTCCTGGAAATGCGCCTCGAAGCCACCCGCCGCCCCGAACTCCGGGAGTCCTACACCCAGTCGGTGCGTGGAGACCTCGAACACGGCATGCGGTTCCACCGTGACGCGGGGCTCCCCGGCGGCGACGAAACCGTCGTGGTCCTCTACCTCGCGATGCTCGGCCTGATCCTGGAACACCTGACCCTGCCGGGGATACACCTCGGACGCGGCCACCCAAAGGGAGAATTTCAAGCATGGGGGCACTCGTCGCCTT
>NZ_JABERD010000226.1 GCF_013044505.1 Streptomyces sp. S3(2020)
GTCGTCTCGGACACACGATCCCGCCGCCCCGCGCGGACCAGCGGCTCCCGCTACCGCGCCTGGGGTACGCCGGAGGTGCGTGTGCTGCGGTGTGCGGTCCTACGCACCGGCGTGCCCTGGGACTGCGCCCCCGCCAGCCACGCCCCCGCCCACTGCAACCCGGCGCCGTCTCCCCGCGCCGCCGCGGGCAGGGTCCAGCGCCCCCCGCCCACCTGCCCCCTCCACCTCACCCCCACCACCTGGACCGCCTTCCTGACCGGCCTTGCCTAGAGCGCACTCCACGCCGTTGGCTAGGGAGTCATGAAGTACACGCAGCTCGGACGCACCGGACTCAAGGTCAGCCGACTCGTCCTCGGCACCATGAACTTCGGCCCGCAGACCGATGAGGCCGACTCCCACGCGATCATGGATTCGGCCCTCGACGCGGGCATCAACTTCTTCGACACCGCCAATGTGTACGGCTGGGGCGAGAACAAGGGCCGTACCGAGGAGATCATCGGCAACTGGTTCGCGAAGAGCCCCACGCATCGCGACAGGACCGTCCTGGCCACCAAGGTCTACGGCAACATGGCCGGCGACGGTCCCTCCTGGCCGAACCACGACAAGCTGTCCGCCCTCAACATCCGGCGGGCGGTGGACGCCAGCCTGAAGCGGCTGCGGACGGACTACATCGACGTCTACCAGTTCCACCACGTCGACCGTGACACCCCCTTCGAGGAGATCTGGCAGGCGATCGACGTCCTCGTCCAGCAGGGCAAGATCCTCTACGTGGGGTCCAGCAACTTCCCCGGGTACAAGATCGCCCAGGCCAACGAGATCGCCGCCCGGCGCGGCGGCACCATCGGGCTCGTGAGCGAGCAGTGCCTGTACAACCTGGCCGAGCGCCGGGCCGAGATGGAGGTCATCCCGGCCGCGCAGGAGTACGGACTCGGCGTGATCCCGTGGTCGCCGCTGCACGGCGGGCTGCTGGGCGGGGTCATCAAGAAGGAGATCGAGGGCGGGCGCCGGGCGAGTGGCCGGGCCGCCGACACCCTCGCCGACCCGGTCAAGCGCGCGCAGATCCAGTCGTACGAGGACCTCCTGGAGAAGCACGGCCTGGAGCCCGGCGAGGCGGCACTGGCCTGGCTGCTGACCCGCCCCGGTGTGACGGGCCCGATCGTCGGCCCGCGCACGGCGGAACAGCTGGAGTCGGCGATCAGGGCGGTGGAGCTGGAGCTGAGCGAGGAACTCTTGACGTCCCTGGACGAGATCTTCCCGGGGCCCGGCCCGTCCCCCGAGGCCTTCGCCTGGTAACGCCCCGAAGCGAGGCGCCCCTCAGGGGCGCGGGGAACTGCGCGACCAGCCACAGCCGGCCCGCAGCCGAAAAGCCGCGCGCAGTTCCCCTACCTGCCCAGCACCGACGCCAACGCCACGACGACGAACATCAGCACGAGCACAACGGCCATGATTCGGTTACGGCTCTTCGGGTCCACCCCCCGAGCCTAACCGGCCCCGCCGAGCGCCCACCGGGCGACCACCTCGTACCGCGGCTGCTCCCCCGGCACCCCCGACCTCGGCAGGTCGCTGCGGACGAGCGCCAACTCGCCCACGGTCCACGTACGGCTCGTGAACCCGTCAAGCGCGGAGACATACGGCCCTACGTCCATGTCCGACCGGCTGCGCGCCACCGTCAGGTGGGCCTTGTACCGCCGATGCTCCCCCATCGGCAGCCCGGCCTTACGGGCCGCCGCCTCCGCGCGGTCCGCGAGCAGTCGCAGGGCGGGCACCTCTCCGGAGGCGCCCGCCCACAGGGCCCGTCCGTGCCCGAACTGCCCGCCGCCGCGCACCGCGAGCTCGAAGGGTGCGGTGCGCGTGGCCGCCCGCTCCAGCCTGGCCGACAGTGCCGGTACGACGTCGTCGGCGACCTCACCGTAGAACGCCAGCGTGAAGTGCCACCCCGGGCGGCCGGTCCAGCGCAGGGCGTCCGCGCCGGGGAGCTTCTTCAGTTCGTCGACCTCGGCGGCGAGCTGCTGAGCGACGCCCTCGGGCGGCAGTACCGCGGCGAACAGTCTCATACGCCTCAGCCTGCCAGCCCGCCGGACGGTGTCACGCGGCCGTGGCCAGTTGCTCGCGCTCCCGGGGTACCAGGCCGACCCGCGGATGCCCGTGGTGCCAGCCCACCGACAGTCGCAGGTTGCCGACGCGGGCCAGGAACAGGCCGATCGTCACGGCTGCCGCGGCGGCGATCGCCCCGCCGACCGCGAGGCCCGCCCGGACGCCGTACGCGTCGGTGATCCAGCCGGCGATCGGGGCGCCCAGGGGGGCGCCGCCCATGAACACCATCATGTAGAGGGACATCACCCGGCCCCGCATCGCCGGGTCGGTGCTCAGCTGGACGCTGCTGTTGGCGGTGACGTTGACCGTCATGCCGAACATGCCGATCGGGACCATGAGCAGGGCGAAGAGCCACAGGGACGGGGCGAACGCGGCGACTATCTCCAGCGTGCCGAAGGCCACCGCGCCCGCGACCAGCACCCGCATCCGCGCGGTGCCGCGCCGGGCGGCGAGCAGGGCGCCCGCGAGGGAGCCGACCGCCATCAGGGTGTTGAAGAGGCTGTAGGAGCCCGCGCCCGCGTGGAAGACGTCGTCGGCGAAGGCCGACAGGTACACCGGGAAGTTGAAGCCGAAGGTGCTGACGAACCCGACCAGGACGATGGTCCAGATCAGATCCGGGCGGCCCGCGACGTAGTGGAGTCCCTCGCGCAGCTGGCCCTTGCCGCGCGGGGCCCGTTCGACGACGTGCAGGTCGCGGGTGCGCATCAGCAGCAGGCCCGCGATGGGCGCGACGAACGACAGGCCGTTGGCGAGGAACGCCCAGCCGGTGCCGACGCCGGTGATCATGAGGCCCGCGACGGCGGGGCCGATCAGGCGGGCGGACTGGAAGTTCGCGGAGTTCAGGCTGACCGCGTTCTGCAGCTCGTCGGGGCCGACCATCTCGGAGACGAAGGTCTGGCGGGCCGGGTTGTCGACGACGGTCGCGAGACCGACGGCGAAGGCCGCCAGATAGACGTGCCAGACCTGCACGTGCCCGGAGAGGGTCAGGAAGGCGAGCGCGAGACCGGTGACGGCCATCGCGGACTGGGTGACCAGCAGCGTGGGCCGCTTGGGGAGGCGGTCGACGAGGACACCGCCGTAGAGCCCGAAGAGCAGCATCGGCAGGAACTGGAGCGCGGTCGTGACGCCGACGGCGGTCGAGGAGCCGGTGAGGCTCAGGACCAGCCAGTCCTGGGCGATGCGCTGCATCCAGGTGCCGGTGTTGGAGACGACCTGACCGGCGAAGAAGAGCCGGTAGTTCCGGCTCTTCAGGGAGCTGAACATCGAGGACTTCGAGGACTTCGATGGCTTCGAGGGCCCGGCGGGGTCCTCGGGGGTAGAGGTGGACGGTGCGGGGGCGGAGTCTGCTCCGGATCCCGTACTCAAAAGGGTTCGCCTCCTCAAGACGGTTTACAGGTGTGCGAGCTTCTCCAGCACGGGGGCGGCGGCGCGCAGTTTCGCCCACTCGTCCTCGTCCAGTCCGTCGACCAGGGCGGCCAGGAAGGCGTTGCGCTTGGCGCGGCTCTCGGCGAGCATCGCCTCGGCCTGTTCCGTCTTCGTGACGACCTTCTGGCGCCGGTCCTCGGGGTGCGGCTCCAGTCGGACCAGCCCCTTGCCCTCCAGCAGTGCCACGATGCGGGTCATCGAGGGCGGCTGCACGTGTTCCTTGCGGGCGAGCTCGCCCGGGGTGGCCTTGCCGCAGATCGAGAGGGTGCCCAGGACCGACATCTCGGTGGGGCTCAGCGACTCGTCGACCCGCTGGTGCTTGAGCCGACGGGAGAGTCGCATCACGGCGGAGCGCAGGGAGTTCACGGCGGCTACGTCGTCGCCATGGGTTAGGTCCGGCATCTCTTTAGCGTAACTCATTACTCTCGCTAAACAAGCGGGGACGCGCCAGGATTCCCGTGACCAAGGCCACTGAAACCCGGGGGTCCGGGGCCTCCCCGGTTAAACACAGCATCACCCGTATGAGTGAGACGGCAGCAGAATGTGAACGCCACTCCCCCACGCCCGCGACCCTCATGTCCATGGGGACCAGTGTGCTCAGCCTGCGGATAGACGGGGAGCTGCTCGAACGGCTCCGGGACCATGCGGCGAAAAGGGGGATGAGCGTCCAGGATTACGTGATCCGAACGCTCGTTCGAGACGACTTCGACGAGCGCTTTCAGGCCGCTGTCGACGAGACAGAGAAATTTTACGGCTTGACCTGACAAACCCGATGAACCGTCAACTTCCTTTCACCTAGGGTCGATCCTCCGTGCCGGGCCTTCACCCGGCTCCAACGGGAGGGACACGACCGATGCTCGACGGGATATCGGGAAGAGACCGGCAGGGGCCGAGCCGACGGGGGCTGCTGCGGGGCGGTGCCGGACTCGCCGCCGCGGCCGCGGTCGGCACGACGGCACCACTGCTGGCGGCGGGCACGGCCCACGCCGACGTCGCCCCCTCGCAGTACTTCGTGCTCTCCGGCAACGGCGGGAACCCGATCTGGCGGGCCACCCTGCACCAGCCGTACTGGGCGATGCAGTCCTTCGCCTACGACAACCTCAACGGCCGCATCTACTTCGCCCAGCACCGCATCGGCAGCAGCGCGGGCCACAACGGTGACATGTGGATCACCAAGACCGACCTCTCCGGCAACATCCTCGGCGCGATGGCCGTCCAGGCGTTCGGCCACGGCTCCTCGATGGGCGTGGAGCCCACGGGTTCGGGCCAGGAGCCGTACCTGTGGATGGAGGGCGGCGACTCCAATGACAACGGTGCCGGCGAGACGCTGGCCCGCTTCCGGTTCGCCGACGGCGTGACCCTTCAGTACTACAACCCCACGATGACGATCTACAACCGTACGCCGACCATCTCCAGCTTCGTGAAGCTGCCCCGGCCCGCCATCGACCCGACGATGAACCGGCTGCTGATCCGGTACGCGACCAGCGACTCGGCCGCCCGGGTGTGGCGCCTGGCCGTCTTCGACATGGCGGACGCGGTGGCCGGACGGCTCAGCGACGGCTACCGGCTGGTCGAGCGGGCCATCCCCAACAACGACGAACTCGGCCTCACCGACGACGACCTGTTCCAGGGCATCACCCTGTGCGGGCAGTACGCGTACCTCTCCTACGGTGGCCCGAGCGGCCCCTCGTACCTGGTCACGCTCGACCTGAACGACACCGGCGGTTCGTACTTCGCCAAGTTCCAGACCACCGCCGGTGCCTCCCTGCCGGGCCGCGAGCCCCAGGGCATGGCCATCTGGGTGGTCGACGGGGCGCCGAACCTGGCCTTCGGCTTCTCGTCGAAGACCACCTCGACCGATCCCGACACCCTGGACGCGAGCGTGTTCTACAAGGGCGACATGGCTGCCTGAGCGGCACGCCGGCCCTCCGCCCGCGTCACGTGAGGCCGAGGGCCGGCATCAGGTAGTAGAAGGTGAAGACGGCGGCGACGACGTACATCGCGGCGGGGATCTCCCTGCCCCGCCCGGCCGCCAGCCGCAGCACCACGAAGGTGATGAAGCCCATGCCGATGCCGTTGGTGATCGAGTAGGTGAACGGCATCATCACCATGGTCACGAAGGCCGGGATGGCGATCGTGTAGTCCGCCCAGTCGATCTCCTTGACCGAGTTGGACAGGATCAGGAAGCCCACCGCGAGCAGCGCCGGGGTCGCCGCCTGGGACGGGACCATCGTGGCCACGGGGGTCAGGAACAGGGCCACGGCGAAGAGGCCGCCGGTGACGATGTTCGCGAAGCCCGTGCGCGCGCCCTCGCCGACACCCGCCGTGGACTCCACGAAGGCGGTGGTGGCCGAGGAGGAGCTCGCGCCGCCCGCGGCGACCGCGAGACCGTCGACGAACAGGACCTTGTTGATGCCGGGCATCTGGCCCTGGGCGTCGGTCAGCTTGGCCTCGTCGCTGACGCCCATGATCGTGCCCATCGCGTCGAAGAAGCACGACAGCAGGACCGTGAAGACGAAGAGGACGCCGGTCAGCACGCCGACCTTCTCGAAGCCGCCGAAGAGGCTGAAGTCGCCGAGCAGCCCGAAGTCGGGGCTCGCGACCGGGCTGCCGGGCCACTTCGGCGTCGTCAGGCCCCAGGACGGGACCTTCGCGACGGCCTCGATGATCATCGCTACGACGGTCATGGCGACGATCGAGATGAGGATCGCGCCGGAGACCTTGCGGACGATGAGCGCCAGGGTGAGCAGCGCGCCCAGGACGAAGACCAGGACCGGCCAGCCGTCGAGGTGGCCGTCGCCGCCGAGCTGGAGCGGGACGGTGGTCTGGGCGGCGTCCGGGATACGGGAGACGAAACCGGAGTCGACGAGACCGATCAGCATGATGAACAGGCCGATACCGATGCTGATGGCCTTGCGCAGCCCGAAGGGGACCGCGTTCATGACGCGCTCGCGCAGACCCGTGGCGACCAGCAGCATCACGATGAAGCCGGCGAGCACCACCATGCCCATGGCGTCCGGCCAGGACATCCGGGGCGCGAGCTGGAGCGCGACGACCGAGTTCACGCCGAGGCCGGCGGCCAGCGCGATCGGGACGTTGCCGATGACGCCCATGAGGAGCGTGGTGAACGCCGCGGTGACACACGTGGCGGTGACCAGCTGGCCGTTGTCGAGCTGGTGCCCGTACATGTCCTTCGCGCTGCCGAGGATGATCGGGTTCAGCACGATGATGTAGGCCATCGCGAAGAAGGTGGCGAAACCGCCGCGGATCTCGCGAGGGAGCGTGCTGCCCCGCTCCGAGATCTTGAAGTAACGGTCAAGGGCGGTCGACATTGGATGTTCCTACGATCAGAAGTAGTCAGACACAAACGGTTTCAGTATGAATGTATAAGACCGGGGACGCTATCTCCGCGCGTAGATGTGATCGCCTCGTAAGCTGTCCCCATGGCGAAGTGGACCCCCAAGCACGAGGCACCGGAGCCCCTGGAAGGGCCCGTCGTGCCGACCATCATCGGCGGCACGATCCTCTGGTTCGTCCTCTTCCTCGTCCAGCTCCCCTTCTACGGCTGGTTCGACGACCGCGGACACGCCTGGTGGGTGTGGACCTGCCTGGCCGGCACCGGGCTGGGGCTGTACGGCATCTACTTCGTCAAGCGGCGCGACACCGCCATCAAGCGGGCGGCGGCAGCCGCTGCGGCGGAAGCCGAGGCTCCTGCTGCGGAGTGAGGGGTATCCCGTACAACCACGGCACCACTCACCCCGCCGGTCCGTCCTCCCCAGGTCGGATCTTCCGGTCACTCGGCGGGTGAAGCCGTAAATCCGCACGTACCGTCGGATGCATGACGCACATCGACGCGGGCGCCGAACTCGATCCTGTGCATCCCGTTCCCGTCCCCGCCACGGCGGCGACCGGGCTCTCCGCCGCCGAGGTGGCCGAGCGGATCGCGAACGGTCAGGTCAACGACGTCCCGGTGCGCAGCAGCCGGTCGATGACCGACATCGTCCGCGCCAACGTCTTCACCCGGTTCAACGCCATCATCGGCGTGCTCTGGCTGATCATGCTGTTCGTCGCGCCGTTCCAGGACAGCCTGTTCGGGTACGTGATCATCGCCAACACCGGGATCGGCATCATCCAGGAGTGGCGGGCGAAGAAGACCCTCGACTCCCTCGCGGTGATCGGCGAGGCCAAGCCGACGGTACGGCGGGGCGGGGCGGCCCTGGAGGTCAGTACCGCCGACATCGTGCTGGACGACCTCATCGAGATCGGACCCGGCGACAAGGCCGTCGTGGACGGGGTGTGCGTCGAGGCCGACGGCCTGGAGATCGACGAGTCGCTGCTCACCGGCGAGGCCGATCCCGTGGTCAAGCAGCCCGGGGACGAGGTCATGTCCGGCAGCTTCGTCGTCGCGGGCGGCGGGGCGTTCCGGGCGACCAAGGTGGGGCGTGAGGCGTACGCCGCCCAACTCGCCGAGGAGGCCTCCCGGTTCACCCTCGTCCACTCCGAGCTGCGCTCCGGCATCTCCACGATCCTCAAGTACGTGACCTGGATGATGATCCCGGCCGCGACCGGCCTGGTCATCACCCAACTCGTCGTCAAGAGCAACGATCTCAAGGACTCCATCGCCCGCACGGTCGGCGGCATCGTCCCCATGGTCCCCGAGGGACTCGTCCTGCTGACCTCGGTCGCCTTCGCGATAGGGGTCATCCGACTTGGCCGAAAACAGTGCCTCGTCCAGGAGTTGCCGGCCATCGAGGGTCTCGCCCGCGTCGACACGGTCTGCCTCGACAAGACGGGCACACTGACCGAGGGCGGCATGGACGTCATGGAACTGCGGCCGCTGAACGGCAGCGACGAGTCGTATGTGCGCAAGGTGCTGGGCGCCCTGGGCGAGTCGGATCCGCGGCCGAACGCGTCCCTGAAGGCCATCATCGACGCCTACCCGGACGCCGAGGACTGGCGCTGCACCGAGTCGCTGCCTTTCTCCTCCGCCCGCAAGTACAGCGGGGCGAGCTTCAGCGAGGGCGACGGGGAGTCGAGTACCTGGCTGCTGGGGGCGCCCGATGTGCTGCTCGCCGCGGACGACCCCGCCCTCGCCGAGACCGAGCGGCTCAACGAACAGGGTCTGCGAGTGCTGTTGCTGACACGGACCGTGCGGGACCTGGACGAGCCGGACGTGGCCCAGGGCTCGCGGGCCACCGCCCTCGTCGTCCTGGAGCAGCGGCTGCGGCCCGACGCGGCCGACACCCTGCGCTACTTCGCCGACCAGAACGTGCGGGCCAAGGTCATCTCCGGTGACAACGCGGTGTCGGTGGGCGCGGTGGCCGCAAAGCTCGGGCTGACCGGGGCGACGGTCGACGCGCGCACCCTGCCCGCCGACAAGGAGGGCATGGCCAGGGCGCTCGACGAGGGCACGGTGTTCGGGCGGGTCACTCCGCAGCAGAAGCGGGACATGGTGGGCGCGCTCCAGTCCCACGGGCACACGGTCGCGATGACGGGCGACGGGGTCAATGACGTCCTGGCGCTGAAGGACGCCGACATCGGGGTGTCGATGGGCTCCGGCTCCGAGGCGACCCGGGCGGTGGCGCAGATCGTGCTGCTCAACAACAGCTTCGCGACGCTGCCCTCGGTGGTCGCGGAGGGGCGCCGGGTCATCGGGAACATCACGCGGGTGGCGACGCTGTTCCTGGTGAAGACGGTGTACTCGGTGCTGCTGGCGGTGCTGGTGGTGTGCTGGCAGGTGGAGTACCCCTTCCTGCCCAGGCACCTGACGCTTCTGTCCACCCTGACGATCGGCGTCCCGGCCTTCTTCCTCGCCCTCGCGCCCAACAAGGAGCGCGCGAAGCCCCACTTCGTACGGCGGGTCATGCGGTACGCCATCCCCGGCGGGCTGCTGGCCGGGGTCGCGACCTTCGTGACGTATCTGATCGCCCGTCACCACTACACCGGCAAGGGCGCGTTGGACGCGGAGACGAGCGTCGCCACGCTGACCCTGTTCCTGATCTCGATGTGGGTGCTCGCCATCATCGCCCGGCCCTACACCTGGTGGCGGGTGGCGCTGGTGGCGTCGATGGGCGCGGGATTCCTGCTGGTGCTGGTGGTGCCGTGGCTCCAGGACTTCTTCGCGCTGAAGCTGGTGGGGGTGACCATGCCGTGGATCGCGGTCGGGATCTCGGCGGTGGCGGCGGCCGTCCTGGAACTGACATGGAAGTGGATCGACCGCCGCGTGCCCGCTTAGCGTGCAGCGCCCCTGACGGGGCGCTTCTACTGGACGTCTATGTAGTCGCCCGTCGCGCTCACCGCCGGGGTCGTCGTCGTGCCGGCGAAGCTGTAGCGGTAGTAGCCGTCGGCCGAGGCGGTCACCGTGGTGCTCAGGTTGCCCGTCGAGTTCGACTTGATGGTCTTGACCGTGGTGTAGGCGGTCGAGCCCTTCTTGCGGAACTGGAGCTTCACGGGCTGGCTCGCGTAGCCCGCGTACTTGTTGGTCTCCCAGTTGGCGCGGGCCAGCTTGCCGGTGACCGTGATGGTCTTGCCCTTCTTCACCGGCTCGGGCGAGGCGTTGGCGGTGAGGGTGGCCTTGCGCTGGAGCTCGGTGGTGCCGAAACCGGCCTGCCAGGTGAGCCCGCCCTTCTCGTCGGCCGCGAGGGCACCCAGCTTCCAGGTGCCCGCCTGGGAGTTGGCGAGGGTGTCCTCGGAGGAGGACTTCGGGCGGAACTGGATCTTCGCGGTGCACTTCAGGACGGTCGAGGAGGACGCCGTGCAGGTGCCGGGGTCGTCGCCGAGGACGAGGTCGTCGGAGTCCACACCGAGGGTGGTGCCGCGGTAGAGGACGGGCCCGGTCTGGAAGGAACTCGCGGCCAGGCTCGCGGGCTTGGTCACGGTGTACGTCGCGTTGACCGTGACGGTGGCCGTGGGGCCGACCACGATGTTCTTGCCGCTGTTCACCTTGAGCGCGGAGAAGGTGACGGCGGGCCCTGCCGTGGTTGCGGCCTGCGCGGCCGGGACGGCGAGGGCGGTGAGGGCCAGGGCGCCGGTCACGGCGGAGACGGCGGCAAGGGCGGTTCTGTTGCGCATGTGCGTTTCCCCAGGGGGAGAAGTGATCGAGGAGTCTGTTGACTCACGTGATCAGATCCGTGACGCCTGGGATGGGTTGCAGGGGTAGGTCCGGATTTTGTCGTTGCCTGCACAATGCTTTGCCAAGCACGAACGCCGGCCCCGGACGGCTTCCGGGACCGGCGTCTCGCAGGGGCTTCGCTTACTTCACGTCGACGAAGTCACCCGTGGCGCTGACCGCCGGGGTGGTCGTGGTGCCCGCGAAGGAGTAGCGGAAGTAGCCGTCGACCGAGGCCTTGACGGTGGTGCTCAGGTTGCCCGTCGAGTTGGTCTTGATGGTCTTGACCGTGGTGTAGGTGGTGGCGCTCTTCTTGCGGAACTGGAGCTTCACCGACTGGCTGGAGTAGCCCGCGTACTTGGCGGTGTCCCAGTTGGCGCGGGTCAGCTTGCCGGTGACCGTGATGGTCTTGCCCTTCTTCACCGGCTCCGGCGAGGCGTTGACCGTCAGCTTGGACAGGCGCTGGACCTTGAACGCGTTGGTCTTGTCGGTCACGGCGACACCGACGTTGTCCAGGTTCGGGTTCTCCGGGTCCTCACCGTTGAACGCGACGGCGAAGCCGGCGGCCTTCCAGGAGCCGGCGTCCTCGTTCAGCAGCTCGGCCGGGTCGACCTCGACGGTGGCCGTGCAGTTGGCGACGGTCGTGGAGGCGTCCGTGCAGGCCGCGTCGCCGCTGTCGAACCACCAGATGGACTCGTAGAAGTCCGTGCCCCGGTACAGCTCGACACCGGCGAAGAAGTCGTCGGCGTAGATGTCGATGTCCGCGGCGTGGTTCAGCGTGAAGGAGACCGGGACCTTCACCACGCTGGTGGTGCCGACCACGATGTTCTTGGCCTTGTTGACCTTCACGTTGGAGAAGGAGGCGTCGAGGGCGTAGGGGGTGCCCTCGACGGCGGAGGCGAACGCGGACTTGCCGGAGGCGGCCGCGGCGGCCTCGTGCGCGGCGGAGGCGCCGGCGGGAACCCGCTCGTCGGCCTGCGCGGCCGGTACGGCGAGGGCGGACAGGGCCAGGGCGCCGGAGACGGCGGCCACGGTGGCGCGAATACGCATGTGTTTCCTCAGGGAAGAGAAAGTGGGAGGTACCGGGCCCCGGACAGGCCGGGACCCGGTGGGGTGTGCGGGACCGCTGTCGTCTACTTCACGTCGATGAGGTCACCGGTGGCGTTGACCGCCGCGGTGGTCGTCGTACCCGCGAAGACGTAGCGGTAGTAGCCGTCGACCGACGCCTTGACCGTGGTGCTCAGGTTGCCCGACGAGTTCGACTTGATGGTCTTGACCGTGGTGTACGTGCTGGCACTCTTCTTGCGGAACTGGAGCTTCACCGACTGACTGGCGTAGTTCACGTACTTGGGAAGCGGGTAGGCCTCCCAGTCGGCGCGGGTCAGCTTGCCGGTGACCGTGATGGTCTTGCCCTTCTTCACCGGCTCCGGCGAGGCGTTCGCCGTCAGCTTGGCGGCACGCTGGAACTTGAAGGACCCGGCCTTCTCCTTCCAGACGTAGTCCTCGTCGTTGGCGTCGATCCACGCGTTGACGTACCACGTGCCGGCGCTGGCGTTGAGGAGGTAGTCCGTCTTCGGGTCCACCGTCACCGACGCGGTGCAGGTCGAGGTGGTGGCACTGGCGGCCGTGCAGGTCGGCTTGCCGGTGGTGAGGAAGCCGGTGCCGGGGCCTTCCAGCGCGAACTCCTGGGCCCCGGCGATACCGGAGTTGTCCGTGGCCGTGACGCTGACCTTGATGGTCTTCGCGCCGGAGGTGCCGATGGACACCTTGTTGTCACCGTCGACGACAACCTTGGTGATCTTGATGTCACCTTGGCTGCCGTCCGCCTGCGCGGCAGGCACAGCGAAGGCGGAAAGGGCCAGGGCGCCGGTGACGGCAGCCCCGATGGCTCGAATACGCATGCGATCCCCGTGTGGAGAAAGGGCCCCGACGGTCGTCGTCCCCCACGGCGATCGCCTACACGCCGGGGCCCAAGTGATCAAGGAGTCTGTTGACTCATGTGATCAGATTCGTGACACGAGTGAATGGTTGTACGGGTGGTGAGAAATTTGTGCGAGCTTTTTCAAGATCGCCTCCACCGGTCAGTCGAACCACCGGTCGCGCGCCAGCTCAGCCGTCCGCGAGGGGTCCTCCAACAGCGCCGCGACCTCGAAACGACGCGGCCACTGCCCGGCCGCCCAGGCGAGTCCGGCGGCGACGCCTTCGAGCGTCGAGGCGTGCAGGACACCGTCGTTGGTCAGCCGCCAGTCCAACTCCACGCCGTCCACGACGAGTTCCTCGTGCTCGACGTAGGTCGCCGGCGTCCGCGACCCGAGCAGCACCCGCACCGGCTCCGGTACGTCGTGCTCGGCGCCCTCGGAGTCCACCGACCCGGTGACCGACTCGCTCAACCGCCGTACCTGGAACAGTTCCGCCAGCTCGGCGGCGCGCGCCGGCCGCACCGGCAGCAGCGGCATGCCCCCGGTGAAGGGCAGCAGGTCGGGCGAGTCGACGACCACCGCGTCGGCCGCGTCCACCACCTCGACCCGCCCGTCGACGACGGCCCGCAGCTCGTCGGGCAGCGTCACCTGCTCGGGGTCCAGGTCGGCCAACGCACCGTAGAGGGCGTGCAGCTGGGCGCCCGTCACCTCACGTGAAGGGTCGGCGAGACGGTCCAGGAGCTCCGCCGCCCCACCCGGCTCGTCCAGCAGCGCGGCCACCGAGGTCCGCACGCCGAGCGCCCGCAGCACCTGCTCGTCGTCGAAGCCGGTCGCGTCGGCCTCGTCGTACAGACCGCGCAGCAGCGGGTCCCCGCCGGCCGCGAGCAGACCGGCCGGGCGGCGGCCGGCGAGCACCGGGTGCCCCCTCAACCACCATGCGGTGTAAGGCCGTACGACCTCATGGGTGCCGTCCGGCAGCAGGATCCGCACCGGCTGGATGAGCGCGTCCCGCAGCGGCGGCCGGGCGAGCAGGGCGAGCGCCTGCGGCCAGCACTCCTCGTCCACCAGATCCAGATCGCGTACGGCGATCAGTTCCGTGGCGACCGGCGGGACCGGCGAGTCGGGGAAGCGGTCGAGGATGTCCTCGCTCCACACGTCCACGGCGTCCAGCAGGCCCGCGTCGTCCGGTTCGGCGAAGTCCCCGTCGCGCGGCTCCAGTTCGTCCGGGTCCAGGACCACGTCGGTGGCACGGACCAGCGCGAAGGTGGCGAGGACGCCACAGGCGGCCAGCGGCTGTTCGCCCCAGCGCTCGGCCACCTCGGCGTCCACGGTGGCGAGTTCCCCCTCGCTCATGATCCGCGCGAACGGGCTGCCGGGAAGGACGAGTTCACCGGCGGGCGCCGGTTCACCGTCCTCGTCGGGCAGGGCGAGCGCACCGAGCCAGGGCTCGTCGCCGGGTTCGAGGCCCGCGTCGCGGACGAGGGCCAGGACCGTGTCGGCCAGCTCCTCCGCGTCCAGGGTGTCGTCCTCCCAGGCCCCGCCGTCGTCGTCCAGCGACGCGGCGACCGCGGCCCGCACCTGAGGGGTGGTCAGCACCGCGCGCGGGGAGGCGGGCAGCGCGCCGAGCTTCTCCAGGAGGGGGTGGGCGGCGTCCGGGTGGGCGACCTTGAGGCCGAGCCGGGCGAGCGTCTCCGGGTCGATGGCGGCACTGTCGGCGGTGGGCAGGAGGACCTGCCGGGGCCCGATGGTCGTACGGCCGTCGGCAAGGGGAACGGGAAGCCCGGAGAGCCGGTCCGGGTCCACCCCCGCGAGGCTGTCGTACAGGCTGCGCCACCAGCCCGGCTCCTTCTCCAGGCCGGCCAGCCGGTCGACGGCGTCGGTGAGCGGGAGGCGGGCGACGCCGAGGGTGCGCAGCTCGACGCGGCGTTCCAGACCGGCGGGCAGCAGGGTGGGGAGGACCTCGGCGAGGACGCGCACGGTGTCGGCGCCGGCGCCCTCCACCACCTCCGCGTCCCTCGGGCGCAGGGCCTCGGGCAGGTCGTCGTCCTGGTCGGGGGGCAGGGCCGGCGGCAGGAAGGCGGTCCGGGGCAGCCGCTCCAGGATCGCCTGCCGCAGCGCCCCGTCCAGCTCGCCCTTGCCGAGCGGGCCGGGCACCAGGTCGATGATGCCGGCGGTCACCGGCCGCCACTCGGCGAGCAGTGCGACGTACGCGTCCGCCGCGCGCTGCACCACGAAGTCGGTCAGCGGACCGGGCGCGGCGTGCCGGCGGGTGGGGTCCAGCGGGAAGGAGGCGATGAGCAGCGCGGGCACGCCGAGCGCGGGCGGCTCGTCGTAGAGGCCAAACGGATCCGCGCCGAACAGGACGCGTTCAAGGCGGAGGTGGCCGCCGTGCAGTCCGGCATCACGGGCACGCTGCGGCTCGGCACGGACCCCACGGCGTCCACGACCCTCGCGCTGCCCGTGGCCGCGTTCTGCGCC
>NZ_JABERD010000227.1 GCF_013044505.1 Streptomyces sp. S3(2020)
TCTCGGGGCGGGGCCTGCTCCTGGTCGACCTGCTCACCGACGTGTGGGGCGTGGAGGCGCGGGGCGGCGGCAAGTGCGTGTGGTGCGAGTTCGTGGTGCGGGACCGGAGCTGAGCACTCCTGCCTCCGGTGGCACTCTGGACGTATGCCGGAACTCCCCGAGGTCGAAGCGCTCAAGGACTTCCTGACCGAGAACCTGGTCGGCCACGAGATCGTGCGGGTGCTGCCCGTGGCGATCAGCGTCCTGAAGACGTACGACCCTCCGCTCACCGCCGTGGAGGGCCACGAGGTCACCGCGGTGCACCGGCACGGCAAGTTCTTGGACCTCGTCACCGACGGCGGCCCGCACTTCGTGACCCACCTGGCCCGCGCCGGCTGGCTGCACTGGAAGGACACCCTCCCCTCCGGTCCGCCCAAGCCCGGCAAGGGCCCCCTCGCGTTGCGGGTCGCCCTGGAGACGGGCGCCGGCTTCGACCTGACCGAGGCGGGCACCCAGAAGCGCCTCGCGGTGTACGTCGTCCGGGACCCGCGGGACGTACCGGGCGTGGCCCGGCTCGGCCCCGACCCGCTCGCCGACGACTTCGACGAGCGGCGGTTCGCGGACCTGCTGGCGAACGAACGCCGCCAGATCAAGGGCGCCCTGCGCGACCAGGGCCTGATCGCCGGGGTGGGCAACGCCTACAGCGACGAGATCCTCCACGCGGCGAGGATGTCCCCCTTCAAACTGGCCGCCTCCCTGACCCCGCAGGAGACGGGACGCCTGTACGAGGCCTTGAGGGGCACCCTGCGGGAGGCGGTCGAACGCTCCCGCGGGGTGGCGGCCGGGCGTCTGAAGGCCGAGAAGAAGAGCGGACTGCGCGTCCACGGCCGCACCGGCGAGCCCTGCCCCGTGTGCGGTGACACCGTCCGCGAGGTCTCCTTCAGCGACTCCTCCCTCCAGTACTGCCCGACCTGCCAGACGGGCGGCAAGCCACTGGCGGACCGCAGGATGTCGAAGCTGCTCAAGTAGTGCGGTGCCCGTGTTTCACCGGCGCACCCGTGAACGCGTCCAGCAGTACCCGGTCGCCGAGCTCCCTCTCCAGCTTCACGGTCACCTTCTCCATGAGCAGCTGGGCGGTGCACGGACCGTCGTTCGATCCGACGATCGCCGCGGACAGCACCACACTGCCGTCGGTCTCCAGGGCATGCACGGCGGGCCCGTCGTCGCAGGCCCCGTGGCCCGCGAGAACGGTGACGGACCGGCCGTCCGGGCCGGCTTTGATGAACTGTTCCAGCGGCATCAGCGTGTCCATGGGAGTCTCCCGGGCGGGCCCGATCGGCGACTCGGGAAGTTCCGAGGGTTCGATGGCGACGCGTTTGAGCGGAGTGTCGTACCCCTTCAGCGTGAAGAGCCAGGCCGGGACGGTGGCCGGGCCCCGGCTGGTGACCAGGGACGTCGTGCCCAACTTCACCTTGGTCACGGTCAGATGCGGTCCGTCGCCGCCGCCGCGGGCCACACTGTCGTACGCCCGTCGTGCGTCCATGAGGGGCAGGGCGAGTGAACCGCCGCTCCGCCACTCGACCTTGCCCTTCTCGGGCGAGGTGGTGGGCAGTTCACCGTCGAGGACGAAGTTCTGGTTGCCGTAGGCCTCCTTGTCGTCCTCGTCGCGGAAGGCGTTGTCGGGCAGCTGGACCACGTCCGCCATGGGGTAGTAGCCCGCGCGCCACACCTCGGCGGCCCGCGAGCCGTCCCAGGCGTCGGCCACCTTCCGGGCCCGGGACTCGGACTCGCGGGTCTGAGCCCGTGAGGAGCCGTGCTCGCTGCCGCAGCCGGCGAGGAGCAGTGCGAACGGAACCAATAGACCGACAGCGCGCGCGACATGTGTACGCATGTGTTCCCCCAGGACCGAACGGTTGTCGCTCCTGAGACGCCGGGACCGTGCTCCGCGTTCGCCCTCAGCCGGAGTTGAGTGTCACCAGGTGCTCGCCGTCGGTGGTGCGGACCTCGTAACGGGCGATCTGGGCGGGGTGGTAGGACGAGGCGCCGTTCATGACGAGCTCACGGGCGTCGTGACGCGGGACGCTCCAGGTGGTGACCGTCTCCTCGGTGCCGTCGTGGCCGACGATCACCAGGAGACAGGTGCGGGGGCCGGCCCCGTCCTTCACCTTCAGCTCCACCTGGGTGCCCGCGGTCTCGTCCGCGGCCGTGACCTGGGCCCAGACTCCGGAGCGTGCGTCGGTCGCCTCGATCTGCCGGGCCTCGTCCCCGCCGCCCCCGGCGACGACCACGATCCCGGGTCCGGCCACCGCGAACGCGACGGTCGCCGCCACGGCGCACAGGAACCGCCTGCGGCCGGACCGATGGCGCGCCCCGACCTCGGAGAGCAGCCGGTCCAGCATCCGCGGGCCGGGCTTGGCCAGCGGACTCACGAACTGCGGGGTGGAGCGCCGGTACAGCATCAACTGACGGGTTATGGGGCCGAATTCGGTGACGTGCGCAGCGCACCGAGGGCACTCCATGAGGTGATCCTCGAAGCGGAAGGCGTCCGCCTCTTCCAGCACGCCGAGCGCGTACGCGGCGACGTCGCGATGCCTCTCCTGGGACCTCATGCGGAATCCTCGTGCCGTTGGGTGCGGGTGGGGTTACTCCTTGCTCCCACCCGTACGCAGCGGACCGTCGAATCACTCAAGCCCCGCACAGAATCGCAACCTTTGGATTCGGAGCGGCCCGCCGCGAGGATTGGTCCCGTTCGAAAAAAGTCCGGGACCGCCCCTTCCGCGACCGTGCGCGGCCGGAACCCCCAGGCGGCGCACGGCTCAGAACAGATGGATGGCGAGATGTCCGAGCGGCAGCCCGAGCTGCCAGGCCTTCGTCCACACCTGCGGCCCCTCGTCCTCCCCGATGCCGGAGCCGCCGCCGGGCACCGCGTTGAGGTCCGGGGCGAGGAGCTCGGTCTCCTCCAACCATTGCCAGGCCAGCTCGGCCAGGTCCAAGTCGGGTGCGGGAGCCCCGGATTCGATCGCCTCGGCCGCGAGCCCCGCCATGCGCTCGCGCACCCAGTCCTGCCACGGCTGGTCGTACGCCGTAAGCGACAGCCAGGTCTCCAGCTGGGAGACGACCCGGATGCCGGACAGCTCGCCGTCGGTGTCGGACAGGAAGATGGTCAGCGCCAGGGCGTCACGCCCGGCGCGGAACTCGAAGGACGTCGGCGGCATCAGATCGCCGGTCCGCAGCAGCTCGTCGGCGATGTACTCGGCGTACAACCAGGCCATGGGGACGGTGAGTTCACCGCCACCGGCGCCGTCCGTGCTCTCTTGACCTCTGTGCAGCATCCCTTCCTGCCTTCCTCCGGTGCGTGCGCGTAGCCCGGTGCCGGGCCCCAGTGCGGAACACGGATGAAGACAGCCGATTACTCAACCATGGTCCTCAGCAAGGCGCTTTACGAAGGCTTTGCCGCAACATGGGTTTCAGCGCAGGTCGGCCGCGTATCCGGGCAGGACCCGGCGCAGGGCACGCAGCGCGTAGTACGCGCGGGACTTCACGGTACCGGGCGGAATCCCGAGCGCCGCCGCGGCCTCCGCCACACTCGCCCCCTGGAAATACACGAGCACCAGGACTTCACGGTGCTCCGGAGTGAGTGTCTTCACAGCCTCGCGTACATCGAGGGTCGCCGCCGCCCGTTCGGCGTGATCGGCGCAGACCCGCGCGTTCTCCAGGATCGCGTCCCCGACCTCCGGCGGCCGCGCCTGCCGGGCCCGCCGTGCGTCGATCGCGAGGCGCCGCCCCACGGTCAGCAGCCAGGGCCGTACGGAGTCGAAGTCGTCGGCGCGCAGGGCCTCGGGATGCTGCCAGGCCCGTACGAGGGTCTCCTGGACGAGGTCCTCGGCGCGCTGCCGGTCTCCGTCGCACAGCCGGAGGAGCAATGCGAAGAGCGGCCGGCCGTGCTCCCGCTGCAGTGCGGCGAGCTCGTGCTCGGCGGTCGTCCCGTTCGTGAGCGTGGTTCCGGCCGTCATGGCCGTATGGCATCGCAGCGTGACCGCGAGGGACAGGGCACGCACCCGGATCTGCGGCGGACGGTCGATCGCGTCGACGAACGGTACGACGAACGGTTCCCTCCGCATCTTCCATCGGGCGAATGAACGTGCCCGGGCAGTTTGCGGCGCTGCTCATCTTCGTACTTATTTGTGCGTAAATACGATCACAGTGGGGTGAGCTGATGATTGCACGCAGACGACAGGTGGCCCTGGCCCTCACGGCGTTGCTGACCGCGGGCGCCGCCTGCCAGGCCCAGGACCACGACCCTCCCGACCGCCCCGGCCGTCCGGCCCCGTCCGCCGACGGGCCCCGCGGCTTCACGCTCGTCGCCTCCGGCGACGTCCTCCCGCACAGCTCCGTCATCGACCGCGCCCGCTTCGACGCGGGCGGTACCGGCTACGACTTCCGCCCGATGCTCTCCGGCGTCGAACCCGTGGTCTCCCGCGCCGATCTGGCGCTGTGCCACATGGAGACCGTCTACGGCGCCGACGGCGACTACACCGGATACCCCGCCTTCAAATCCCCGCCCGAAGTCGCCCAGGGCCTCGCCGCCACCGGCTACGACGGCTGCTCCACCGCTTCCAACCACAGCCTCGACGACGGCGCCCAGGGCATCAGCCGCACCCTCGACGCCCTCGACCGCCAGGGCGTACGGCACGCCGGCAGCGCACGCACCGAGGCCGAGGCGCGGACCGTCACGCTGCTGCGCGCGGGCGCCGCGAAGGTCGCCCATCTCGCGTACACCTACGACACCAACGGCTACCCGCTGCCGCAGGGGCAGCCCTGGGCCGTCAACCTCATCGACGAGGGCAGGATCCTCGCCGACGCCCGAGCCGCCCGGCGGGCCGGCGCCGACGTGGTCGTCGTCTCCGTGCACTGGGGCACCGAATGGCAGGACGCCCCCGACGACCGCCAGCTCACGCTGGCGCGCTCCCTCACCGCGGCCCGTACGGACGGCCGCCCCGACATCGACCTCGTCCTCGGCACCCACGCCCATGTCCCGCAGGCGTACGAGAAGGTCAACGGCACCTGGGTGGTCTACGGCATGGGCGACCAGGTCGCCGGCGAGATGTTCAACCACCTGGGCGCGCAGGACCCACGCGGCAACCAGTCCACCCTCGCCCGCTTCACCTTCGTCCCGCCGGGGAAGCCGGGCGGCCGCTGGGAGGTGAAGAAGGCCGAGTTCATCCCGCAGCTGTTCGACATCGACGCCGGCCGGGTGCTGAACCTCAACGAGGTGATCGCGCGGGGCGCCGAACTCACCGGCGTGCGCGACCGCATCCGGGACGTGGTGCTGAGCCGGGGCGCGGCGAAGGACGGCCTGACGATGGGGGAGTAGGGAAGGAGAAGAGGGCGCCGGAGGTCAGTCCACGTCCACGTGGTCGAACGTCCGCAGCATCTCCTTCAGCACGCGCGCGCACGCCTTGAGCTCGGCCTCGGTCAGCTCACCGCCGACCTGCCGGTTCAGGGCGTGCTCGCGCGCGAGGATCCCGGTGACGACGGCCTCACCGTCCCCCGTGATGCGAATGAGCGAGGACCGCTGGTGCGCGGGGTTGGGTGTGGTCTCCGCCCAGCCGCGCTCCAGCGCCTCGTTGGTCATCCGCTGCACGAACTGCCGGGTCAGTGCCATGATCCGGCCCATCTGAGGCACCGTCATGGGCCCGTACCTGTGCAGCAGGACCAGCACGGAACGCACCCCGACGGACACCCCCTCGACCGCCTCGCTCTGCTCCAGCTTGCGCAGACCGCGCCGGTAGAGCGCGCCGACCAGGTCGAACACCTCACTGACGCGGTGGCCGAGCTCGTCGGGTGGGAGGGGTTCGTCGATGTCGTTCACGTCGTCATTGTGACACCTCGGTTGTCAAAGCGACCAGAAGATGACACCTTGGTTGTCATGACAGTTGCTTCGGAACTGAGCTACTTCACGTCCACCGACGGCGATCTCGCCTACACCGACACCGGCTCGGGCATCCCCGTGGTCCTGCTTCACTCCGGGTACGTCGACCACCGGTTCTGGGACGCCCAGATACCGGCCCTCGCCGCCGGACACCGCGTCATCGTGCCGGACGTGCGGGGCCACGGATGGTCCGCCAACGCCACCGAGCCGTTCCGCTGGGCCGACGACCTGGCCGGACTGCTCCGTCATCTCGACGCGGGGCCCGCCGTCCTCGTCGGCCTGTCGATGGGCGGGGTGATCGCCACCGACACCGTCCTGGAGTACCCCGACCTCGTGCGCGCGGTCGTCACCTGCGGCGCCGCGACCGGCGACTTCCAGTACTCGGACCCCTGGACCAAGGAGATCCAGGCCGAGTACGCCCGCACCCTGGGCGCCGGTGACATCGAGGGCTGGCTCGCCGCCTTCGCGCGGGTCGTGCCCGGTGAACACCGGACCCTGGACGACATCGCGCTGGAGATCCCGCGCCGCCTGCGGGAGATGGCCCTCCACTCGATCTCCAAGCACACACCCGGCGAGCCGAACCGGCTCGTGCCGGTGACCGACTCCTGGTCGCGCGCCCCGAAGATCGACGTCCCGGTGCTCGCCCTCAACGGAACCCTCGAACCCGCCGAGATGCTCGACGCCGCCGAACGGCTGGCCCGTACCGTCCCCGACGGCCGCGCCGTGACCATCGACGGCGTGGGCCACTACCCGAACCTGGAGAAGCCCGAGGAGTTCGACGCGATCCTGCTCGACTTCCTCCGCGCCCTCTGAACAGCCCTACGGCACCACGGTCACCGGCCACCGCCCGGCCTTCACCAGCCGCACCGCGACCGAGCCGACGATCCGGTGACCGGCCTGTTCGGAGGCGCCCACCACCACGGCGTCCGCCTTGAGCTCGTCCGAGGCCTTCACCAGCCCGCTGTAGGGATCGCCGCGGAACGTGTGGAACTCCCAGCGCACATCGAATATCCCCTTGGTGCGCTCGGTCGCCTCCCGGATCTGGGCGACCAGATCCTCGGCGATCTCGTCGGTCGTCTCCGCGACCGGCGCCCCGAGCGCCGCGCCCGCCGTCATCACCGGCTGCACGTACACGACCGCGAGGAGAGCGTGCTGGCGGCGGGCCAGGCCGCCGGCGTAGGCGGCCGCCCGGAGGGAGGAGTCGGAGCCGTCCACGCCGACCACGATGACCTTCGGCCCGTCCGTGCCCCGCTCGAACCGGTGCGAGTGCTGTTCCGTCACGGCTGGAGGCTATCGGAATCCCCAGGTCCCGCCGCCGAGCGGGGCCTTTCGACGGGCGGTACCGCCCGGCTGTTCCTACAGTCGGAACATGAGTGCCACCGTCGAGGCCGTACCGGCGAAGGACACCACGGGCCCGACACGACGGCCCGGCAGCGGCCTCCTCAGCAGGGTGCCGGAAGCCTTCGCGGCCTTCTTCGGCGCCCTCGGACTGCTGTGCCTGCTGCTCGCCCTCATCCCGCCGCTGCGCAGACTCCTGCGCCCCGTCGTCCGCCTCCTGGACCTGCTGATCGTCCCGGTCAGCGCCAACCTCGCCTACGCCGTCTTCCTCTTCCTGCTCGCCGGCGCCACCGCCGCCCGCAAGAAGGTCGCCTGGTGGCTGGTCGTCGTCTACCTGGGCCTGCTCGTCCTCGTCGACGCCCTCGGCGTGGCCGTCGGCCTCTACGCCGACTCCATCCCGTCCCTCGTCGTATGCGCACTCGCGCTGGCCCTGCTCGTCGTCGCCCGCAAGGAGTTCTACGGCGCCTCCCGCCGCGCCGCCGTCCGACGGGCGGTCCTGGTCCTGCTGGCCGGCCTGCTCCTGGGCATCCTGGCCGGCTGGGGCCTGGTCGAGCTCTTCCCCGGCACGCTGCCCCGCGGCCAGCGCCTGCTGTGGGCCGCCGACCGCGTCTGCGGCGGCCTGGTCTCCGCCCGCTCCTTCGACGGCCGACCGCCCCGCGCCCTGTTCTTCCTCCTCGGCCTGTTCGGCGCCCTCGCCCTCCTCAACGCCGCCGCCACCCTCTTCCGCTCCCAGCGCATGGAGGCGGCCCTGCACGGCGACGAGGAGACCCGGATCAGGGCGCTCCTGAAGACCTACGGCGAGAAGGACTCCCTCGGCTACTTCGCCACCCGGCGCGACAAGGCCGTCGTCTTCTCGCCCAGCGGCAAGGCCGCCGTCACCTACCGCGTCGAGGCCGGCGTCTGTCTCGCCAGCGGCGACCCCGTCGGCGACCGCGAAGCCTGGCCGCACGCCATCGCCGCCTGGCTCGACGCGGCCCGCAGACACGCCTGGGCGCCCGCCGCCATGGGCGCATCCGAGGACGGCGCCAAGGCCTACGCCCGCGCCGGACTCGGCGCGCTCCAACTCGGCGACGAGGCGATCCTGAACGTGGCCGGCTTCGACCTCGGCGGCCGCGACATGCGGGTCACCCGGCAGGCCGTGAACCGGGTCCGCCGCACCGGCGCCCACTGCCGCATCCGCCGCCACTCCGCCCTGACCGACGCGGAGATGGAGGAGGTCGTCGACAAGGCCGACGCCTGGCGCGACACCGAGACCGAACGCGGCTTCTCCATGGCCCTGGACCGCCTCGGCGACCCCGCGGACGGCGACTGCCTCCTCGTGGAAGCCCTCGGCGAGGACGGCAAACTGCTCGCCCTGCTGTCCTTCGTCCCCTGGGGCACCGACGGCGTCTCCCTGGACCTGATGCGCCGTGACCGCAGCGCACCCAACGGCGTCATGGAGTTCATGGTCGCCGAACTGTGCGCCGTCGCACCGAAGTCCGGCGTCCGCCGGATCTCCCTCAACTTCGCCGTCTTCCGCTCGGTCTTCGAGGAGGGCGCCCGCATCGGCGCCGGACCGGTGCTCCGCCTCTGGCGCCGGCTGCTGCTGTTCTTCTCCAGGTGGTGGCAGCTGGAGGCCCTCTACCGCTCCAACGCCAAATACCACCCCGAGTGGTACCCGCGCTTCATCTGCTACGGCGAGACCGGCGCCCTCGCCCGCATCGGCCTCGCCTCCGGCATCGCCGAGGGATTCGTCTCCGTACCCTCGCTGCGCAAACTCTGGGGAAAGGGGCACCCGAGAACCGGGCCGCGGCCGGCCACCACCGAGGGCCTGCCGCCGCTGTCGGCGCTCGGCCTCGACGGAGGGGACCAGGCCGGGGCAGCCGGCCCGGATGCGGGCCTGCCCGAACAGGCCCGCATCCGGCACCGGAAACTGGACCGGCTGCGCGCCGAGGGCATCGACCCCTACCCGGTGGGCGTTCCCGCCCGCACCCATGCCCTCGCCGAGGTCCGCGAGGGCGAGCAGGTCACCGTCGCGGGGCGGATCATGCGGGTGCGCGACTTCGGCGGCATCGTCTTCGTCACCCTGCGCGACTGGTCCGGGGACCACCAACTGGCGCTCACCCACGACGGCGTGGACCGCTTCCGATCGGACACCGACATCGGCGACCACATCACCGCCACGGGCACGGCCGGCGTCAGCGACAAGGGCGAACCGACCGTCTTCGTCAGCTCCTGGCAACTCCTCGGCAAGTGCCTGCGCCCCCTCCCCGACAAACGCCGCGGCCTCACCGACCCCGAGGCCAAGGTCCGGATGCGCTATCTCGACCTGGTCTCCAGCCCCGCCGCCCGCGACGTCGTCCGCGCCCGCTCCACCGCCGTACAGGCCCTGCGCCAGGGCCTGCTGGAGCGCGGCTACCTGGAGGTCGAGACGCCGATGCTCCAGCAGATCCACGGCGGCGCCAACGCCCGCCCCTTCACCACCCACATCAACGCCTACGACCTCGACCTGTACCTGCGCATCGCCCCCGAGCTCTATCTCAAACGGCTGTGCGTCGGCGGCCTGGAGAAGGTCTTCGAGATGGGCCGCACCTTCCGCAACGAGGGCGTCTCCTACAAGCACAACCCCGAGTTCACGATGCTGGAGGCCTACCAGGCCTTCGCCGACTACGACGTCATGCTCGACCTCACCCGCGAACTCGTCCAGGGCGCCGCCACCGCCGCCTTCGGCTCGCCGATCGCCCGCAAGGACGGCCAGGAGTACGACATCTCGGGGGCATGGCCGGTCAAGACCGTCTACGGCGCCCTCTCCGAGGCACTGGGGGAGGAGATCGACGCCGACACCGACCTGCTGCGGCTGCACCGGCACTGCGACCGCGCGGGCGTGCCGTACACCGGCGACGACGGCCGCGGCGACGTCGTCCTGGAGATGTACGAACGGCTCGTCGAGGAGAAGACCCAGCTGCCCACCTTCTACAAGGACTTCCCGACCGACGTCTCCCCGCTCACCCGCCAGCACCGGGGAGACCCGCGGCTCGCCGAGCGCTGGGACCTCGTCGCCTTCGGCACCGAACTCGGCACCGCCTACTCCGAGCTCACCGACCCCGTCGAGCAGCGCCGCCGCCTCACCGCCCAGTCGCTGCTCGCCGCCGGGGGAGACCCCGAGGCGATGGAGCTCGACGAGGACTTCCTCGACGCCCTGGAGTACGCGATGCCGCCCACCGGGGGCCTCGGAATCGGTGTCGACCGGCTCGTCATGTTCCTCACCGGCCTGACGATCCGCGAGACGCTGCCGTTCCCGCTGGTGCGCCGCCGCTGACGGTCCCTCATAGGCCGGGCGGGTGCTTTCCCGCCGCCGCACCGGTGTAGTCCTGGTGCGTCGGCCGTTCTTCGGGCGACTGATGAGTCATGACGAAGGATCAGTTGCTCACACGGCTGCTCTCGCGACGCCGGGCCCTGCTCGCCGGCGCCGCCGCTGTCGGTGCGGCCGGCACGGCCGGACTGTTCGCGGCGAGCACCGGCGACACCCCGAAGCGGCCCGTGCTCCCCGCCGCGGGCCCCCCGGCGCACCGCCCGCTCAAGCCGTCCGCCTACCGCCTCCAGCCCCTGACCGGCTACGGCCCGCCGCGCACCGCCCCCCGTCGCACGCCGGTGCGTCACGAGCCGCTGCTCCGGGTGTCCGGGCGCGGCCGCACCATGGTGCTGACCTTCGACGACGGGCCCGATCCCCGCTACACCCCCCACATCCTGGACACACTGGCCGAGTACGACGTCCGCGCGATGTTCTTCGTCTGCGGCGAGATGGCGGTCGACAACAAGGACCTGCTGGCCCGCATGTCCGACGAGGGCCATGTCGTCGGCAACCACACCTGGTCCCACCCCCTGCTCACCCGGCTGAGCCGGGGCCGCATCCGCTCCGAGATGGAACGCACCTGCGACGTCATCGAGGAGGCCTACGGCGAACGCCCGCAATGGTTCCGCGCGCCCTACGGCGCCTGGAACCGCGCCGCCTTCCAGCTCGGCGCCGAACTCGGCATGGACCCCCTCGCCTGGACCGTCGACACGCTCGACTGGACCGCCCCCGCGGCCCGCACCATCGTCGGCCGGGTCGAGAACGGCGCCGCCCCCGGCGTCGTGGTGCTCTCCCACGACGCCGGGGGCGACCGCTCCCAGAGTGTCCGGGCGCTGCGCGACTATCTGCCGCAACTCCTGGACTCCGGCTACCACATCACCGTCCCGAGACGGCAGTACGCGTAACGCCGGACCGGCCCGCCCGGTCGGGGACGCTCAGCGGACCTCGACCAGGCGGGCGAAGGTGACGACATTCCCCGCGTAACCGTTCTGCTTGGAGAAACCCCCGCCGCAGGTGATGACGCGCAGTTCCGGAGTTCCCTTGGAGCCGTAGACGCGGTCGCCCGGGAAGTTGTTCTTCTCGAAGACCTCGATGCCGTAGATCTCGAACACGGCCGTCTTGCCGTCCCTGCGCCGCACCTCGACGCGGTTTCCCTTTTTCAGGGCCCCGAGTCCGTAGAACACGGCGGGGCCCAGTTTGTTGTCGACATGGCCCACGAGGATGGCGGTGCCCTTCTCGCCGGGCGAGACGGCGCCGGTGAACCAGCCGGCCAGGTTCGGGTCCTCCGGTGGCGGCGCGCCCACCCAGCCGTCGGCGTCCAGGCCGACGGGCATGACCGGCGCGTCGACCTGGATCGCCGGGATCCTGATGCGGTCGGGCTCGGAGAACGGCTGCGGTGCCGCCGATCCGGCGAAGGTGCCGGGAACACGGCTGTCCGCCGCGGCGGCGGTCGCCGGCTGCGGCGGACCCACGTCGAACTCTCCCGAACCGTTCCGAATGAGAGCGAGGCCGGTCAGCAGAACAAGCGCTATCACGCCCCAAGGAGCGCGCTTCTTCCGCCGCTCCTCCTCTTCGGCCAGCTCGGCCAGCTCGGACGCAGACATTCGACTTCCCCTCTCGACGCGACCGTCGCCCCGTCATTCGCGCATACGAGAACGCTAAGTACGGCGGACGGAACCGGCGACGCGACAGAAGCGAACGGGTGGCCCCCATCGCCGTGGGTGCGCCATCCGAGTTGCCGACGGCAGGAATTTTCTGACGGTCCGTGACCTGCGGCAATATCCGATTGTGCGCTTTTCGCTCGGCGTGTCCTCTCACCAGGACGGACCATCGCCGAAATGCGCCCGCGTGCACGGCATCTGAGGGTCTTTCTGGGAGGCGCTTTCTCGCCGATCCACCGGGGACCGTTCCCGGGGCGTCTTCCGCGGAGGATCACATGCGTACCACCCGTGCCCTGGCGGCCTCTGCCGCCGCGGTCGCCGCCCTCGGACTCGCCGCCCCCGCCGCCGTAGCGCGCGACGGGATGCCGGGCGGTTCGGGCAGCGCCGTCAGCCCGAGCAACATCGTCGCCCTGCCCAGCGTCATCGCCCGCGGTGGTCAGCTGACCATCACCGTCGACAACTGCCCCAACGGAGGCACCGCCTCCTCGCCCGCGTTCACCGGTTCGGTGACCCTGTCCGCCGGCAGCCCGTCGACGGGTACGGCCACCGTCAGCTCGACCGCCAACCCGGGCCAGTACTCCATCACGGTCAACTGCACCAACCGGAGCCCGCTCACCAGGAGCGACGCCTTCACCGTCATCGGCGGTGTCCGCGGCGGTCTCGGCGGCAGCAGCTCGACCGGGGCGACCCCGACCGACATGGCCATCGGCGGCGGGCTCGTCGCCGCGGCCGCGATCGGCGGCGGGGTGTTCTGGATGCGCCGCCGCGCGGAGAAGCGCATCTGATCTCCCCCCTCGGAGACAGCCGCGCACACCCGGACAGGCCTTCGCCCCGGACCCTGGGAAGGGTTCCGGGGCGAAGGCCTGTCCGGGGGAGCGGTCAGCCGCCGTCCTCGCCGGTGCGGCGGCGCGAGAAGTGGTACGCCGCCCCGACCGAGCCGGCGATGAGCGCGGCACCGAGCCCGATCTCCTTCAGGTCGAACCCGGCGACCGTGCCGCCCTCACCGGCGTGCACACCCTGGTTGGGGTACGGATAGGGCGTGGGGTTGGTCGTGCGGCCGGTGGCGATGGTCAGCTGTGTCGAACCGCTGACCCCGTCACAGGAGAACGTCACCTTGTACGTGGCGCCCGGTTTGGCGTCCCAGTCGACGACCGCCGTCGCGGACGACCGGTTGCCCGGGATGGAGATCGTGTCGAACACCCCCGAGCTGACCGTCGCGGACCCGACACAGCCGCCCTTGTCCCGCTGCAGTTGCAGGGTGACCTGGCCGCCCGCCGCGACGGTCGAGGGCAGGACGCTGAAGCCGAACGGCGTGATGTTGTCGCCGTTGGCGACGGCTGCCGGTGCGGCGAGGGCGAGGGCACTGACGCCCAGCAGAGCGGCCGAGGCTACGCGTATCGCGCGCATGGTGAATCCTCCGGGTCCCCGAGGAGCAGCAGCGGACCTTTTCCGCTTGCGCCAGAAATGCACCTCGATGACCGGAACGCTAGGGAAGGTACGCACATGTGCGCGAACGCTGTCGGGCGAATGGGGCACGGATGTGGGCCGGCCGGGGGACGGTGACGGCGTGGCGGCCGTCCCCCGGCCGGTACGTCAGGTGAGTGCGCGTCAGGGCTTGGCGTCCGGGAAGAGGTTCAGGAACGGCTCCGCCGACGCCGTGACGCCCCGGCTGTAGGGCGCGTCGAAGTCCCAGATGAGGAAGAGCAGGAAGGCGATCAGCGCCGAGAAGATCCCCGCGAGGATCAGCTCGCGCGCCGTACGCCGGATCTGGAGGGCCAGGACCATGCCGATGGTGACGACGGCCCCGCCGATCAGCCCGAACCACACCACGCCCGGCATCGTCGCCCCCATCGAGTTGATCCGGGCGTTGCGCGCCTGGTCGGCCGCGGCCACCTGGTCGACGAGCGGCTGGTAGGCCTGGGCCTGGAAGTCGGTCCTCGGCTCGTAGTCGGTGACGTCCCGGCGGATCCGGTCGAGGAGGTCGGCGCCGCGCTGGGTGGCCTTGCCGTGGTCGGCCATCGTCTTCCACTCGGTGTTCACCACGTGTCCGACATAGGCGTTGACATCGTCCCGAATACGGTCACGGGCGTCGGCCGGGTAGACCCGCACCCGCTCCGAGATCTCGTGCAGGGCCACGGCTTCCGCCTGTACGTGGTCCTGGGCGGCGCTGCGCCCCTCCCAGACACCCGCGATGGCCAGGCCCAGGACGATGGCGTACACCACGCCGATCCACATCGTCATGTACTCGATGACGTCCGGGGTCTCGCTGGGGTCCTCGTCATGGGAGGCCGCCTTGTGGCGGACGACGGAGATGATGACCACCACGCCACAGGCGGCCAGCATCGCGAGGGTGAGAACAAGCCATTCCGGCAAGAGATGCCTCCAGGGGTCAGCGCGGACGCAGCGCGGCGACGGCGACCAGCGCGGGCACCGTGATGAGCAGGACGAAGGTGAGCGGCGAGGTGCCGCCGCGGGTGGCGGGCCGCGGTGCCGGGGCCTTGTACGCCGGATAGTGCACGGGAGCCGCGGCGGGGGCCGGGGCCGGCTCCCGTGCACTATCCGGCGTACAAGGC
>NZ_JABERD010000228.1 GCF_013044505.1 Streptomyces sp. S3(2020)
GCCGGCGGCCACCTGGCCCGGGTCGCTGGTGCGTACGCCCGGGGTGACGGACCTCTCGCCCGCGCAGATCCGCCTGCCCCCGCAGGGAGTACTGCAGCAGCCCCTCCGCCTCCACCAGCAGATCCTGGTCCACCGACCCCGGCAGATACGGATGCCCGGGCAGCAGCTCCCCCACCGTCTCCCGCCCCCGCTCCGCCAGCCACTTCGCCGCGATCTGGGCGCCCACGAAGCGGACGTCCTCGCGGCTGGGCCGGTTCGCCGAGGCCTCGTAGCCGGCGGACGTACGCCGTGACACGTACGGCTTGAAGAAGTCGAGGTCGAGGACGCGCTGGCTGTCGACCTCCCAGAGCAGCGGCTCGGCCTGGTTGCGGCCCTCGGGTGCCTCGATGCCCCACAGGTGGACGCGGGCTCCGTACCCCTGGGCCGCCTCGACCGCCGAGACCAGGTCCTCGTCACCGCCGAGCAGGGCCGCGTCACTGATCGCCCGGTGCCGGGCGAGGGACTCCAGATCGGTCCTGATGAGTGAGTCGACGCCCTTCTGCTGGTTGTTGGCGTTGAGATTGCCCAGCCGCACCTTGACGTCCGGAAGCTCGGCGATCGTCTGCTGCTCGGAGGTGTGGATGCGGCGCCGGGCGCCGTCGTACCAGTAGACCCGCAGCAGCCTGCTGTCCGCGAAGATCGTGCGGGCCCGGTCGATGAGCGCCTCGATCAGGCCCTCGGCGTCCAGGTCGAAGGACCGCCGGTCCTCGGTCCCGGCGACCAGCCGGCCCGCCGCCGCGTACAGATACCCCGCGTCGACGAAGATCGCGTGGGTCGAGGGCGTCTTCGCCACCTCGGCGAGCATGCGCGTCAGCAGCTCGTTGGTGTGGTCGATGCGGGCGGCGAGTGCCGTGAGGTCGTCGTTCATCGTCTCCATTGTCCCGGCGGTCACGCTGCGAACACAACCGGTCCCGGTCGGTCTCCGAAGAGGCAGCGAAGAGACAGCGAAGAGTCGCTTACCGGTCAGTAGTTAGTCGTTCGAAAAATTTCCTTAGCGTAGGGAATGTTTGTAACACGCACCCCGTTGACTACCTGTGTACGCAGTAATTCTCCGCAGGAGGATGACCAGACGAAGGGAGAAGCCCATGCGCTTCGAAATCATGCGACTCGACGACGTCGACGGAACGCCCGTGGACAGCACCGTTGTGGACGCCGCCTCCGTCAATCGGATCGTTCAGCAGGCCGCCGCGATAGGCCAGCGACTCTGGATCCGCCCGGCCGAGGCCTCGGCCTCGTAACACATACGCGCCAACACCCAGGCTTCAGAGCCCCCGTACGGCAACGATGTCGTACGGGGGCTCTACGCTGTCCGGCCACCGGGATCAGCTCCCCTGGATCACCTGGGTGATGCCGTTGATGATCTGCTGCACGGCGATCGCGGAGAGCATCATGCCCGCGAGCCGTGTCACCAGGACCACGCCGCCGTCCTTGATGAGCCGGATGATCAGCAGCGAGTACCGCATCACCAGCCACAGCACGACATGGATGGCGAGGATCGCCATCCACACCGACACCTGCGTGGCGACGCTGTCCGCCTTCTGCACGGCGAGGATGACCGACACGATCGCGCCCGGCCCGGCCAGCAGCGGCATGCCCAGCGGCACCAGCGCCACGTTGACGTCCTTGGTCTGCTTGGGCTCGTCGGTCTTGCCGGTCAGCAGGTCCAGGGCGATCAGCAGAAGCAGCAGCCCGCCCGCGATCATCAGCGCGGGGACCGAGACATGCAGATAGTCGAGGATCTGGTGCCCGAGGAGCCCGAAGACGGTGATGACACCGCCGGCGACACAGACGGCCTGGAAGGCCATCCGCTTCTGCACCTTGGCGGGCCGGCCGGAGGTCAGCGCCAGGAAGATCGGGGTGATCCCGGGGGGATCCATGATGACGAACAGGGTCAGGAACAGGGAGCCGAAAACGGCGGCGTCGAACACAGGAGAGCCTTGCGAGGGGAGAGGAGCGGAGACCGGATGGACGTGGGAGCGGGTCTCAGGCTCCGCCGGTCCCCGGCACCGGGAACGCGCCGGTGGCCCGCCGGGTGATCTCGCCGTACACCTCGGGGTCGGTCCGGTACTCGCCGAGCGTGACGGTCTTGCGGCTGCCGTGGTAGTCGGAGGAGCCCGTGACCAGCAGCCCCAGCTCGGCAGCGAGCCCGCGCAGCCCGGCCCTCGTCTCGTCGTCGTGGTCCATGTGGTCGACCTCGACACCGTCGAGCCCGGCCGCGGCCATCTCGACGATCGCGGACTCCGGCACCGTACGTCCGCGCTTGCTGGCGCCCGGGTGCGCGAAGACGGTGACCCCGCCCGCGGCCTTGACCAGCCGGATCGCCTCGAAGGGGTCGGTCTCGTGCTTCTCCACGAAGGCCCGGCCGCCGTCGGCGAGCCAGTCCTGGGTGAAGGCGTCGCTCACGGTCGGTACGACCCCGAGCTCGACGAGCGCGGTGGCGACATGCGGCCGCCCCACGGACCCGTCCCCGGCGATCCGCATCACCTGATCCCAAGTGACGGGCACGCCCAGCTCGTTGAGCTTGGCGACCATGCCCCGCGCCCGCGGCACCCGGTCGTCCCGCACCAGCTCCCGCTCGGCGAGCAGCTCCGCTTCCTCGGGGTCGAAGAGGTAGGCCAGCATGTGCAGGGACACGCCGTCGATACGGCAGGACAGCTCGGCCCCGGTGACGAGCGTGAGCCCCTCCGGCAGCGCGGCGATCGCCTCGGCGTACCCACGAGTGGTGTCGTGATCGGTCAGCGCGACGACGTCCAGTCCCGCGGCGGCGGCATTGCGCACCAGCTCAGCGGGCGTGTCCGTGCCATCGGAAGCCGTGGAGTGGGTGTGCAGATCGATACGCACGACACGAACTCCAGACACGGGCGGGACACGAGGGACGGCTTAAGGATAACCAGTTTCTCAAGGCCCCCCGTCACACCCGAAACCTGTGAGTGACCTTTACACAGACCCGCCCAGGGACGCGGTGAACCGCGCGATCAACCACAACCCACCCGCAGCCGCCCGACAGGCGATCCCGGCACCGGCACCCCGGTGGGCGCTACGGCTCAAGCAAGCGCGGCGACAACGCCCCGCACGGCACCAGCTCCACCTCGGCCCCCGCATCCCGCAGGTCCGTCAGCACCAGCTCGTCGTACATCAGCAGCCCGGACTGCTCAGGCCACACCACGGCCCACAGCCACAACCCGCGAGCCTCACCCGCGAAGACCGCACGATCGTCCGGCGCCCCGGAGACATGCCACAACGGCGTGGGGCGCCCAGCGGCAAGCACCTTCGCCTGCGGCGGCTTCTCGACACTCATGTACGGCCCCGGGTCCGGCCCATCGATCCCCGCGTACCGCGCGCCGAGCCCCACGCCGAGTTCCTCGGCGACAAGGATCAGCTCCCCGATGCCGCCCAGTGGTCCCGGCCCCGTGCACGCCACCGCCGTCGCCCGACCGCCGCTGCGATCGTCGCCCGCGCAGCCCACACCCGTGAAAAGCCAGCCGACCGGCAGTGGCCACGGCATCCACACCGGTACCTGTGTGCGGTGCACCACGACGCCGAGGGCCTCGACGCTGGGCGGGATCACCGGCTGCAGCGGATGCACGGTCCCGTGTACATCACACTGCCAGGTGTCGGCGAAGAGTCCGGGAGCCCTGACCCGGCCACCACACTTCGGGCAACTGGGTTCGCCCCTCATAGGGCCCCACGGTCCTACCCCTTCTCCGCCACGTCAAGGACGATCACCCGTCCGGGCGGAACCGCTTCAGGATCGCCCCACCAGGGGAAAGTAGATGTAGCTTGCATTAGTTAGCCGCTCTAACTTACTATGTGCATATACCAACCATCTCCTCGCCGGAATTGGAGAAACCATGGACGCCTTCGACGCGGGAGCGGGCAGCCTCCTGCGGCAGCCCAAGGCGGTCTGGGCCACGGCCGGTGCCTCCGTCGTCGCCTTCATGGGCATCGGACTGGTCGACCCGATCCTCCCGTCCATCGCCCAGGGCCTCGACGCCACCGCCAGCCAGGTCTCCCTGCTCTTCACCTCGTACTTCCTCATCACCGCCGTCGCGATGCTGGTCACCGGCTTCGTCTCCAGCCGCATCGGCGGCCGCAAGACCCTGCTGCTCGGCCTCGCGTTCGTCGTCGTCTTCGCCGGCCTCGCGGGCACCTCGAACTCGGTCGCCGAACTCGTCGGCTTCCGCGCGGGCTGGGGTCTCGGCAACGCCCTCTTCGTCTCGACGGCCCTCGCCGTCATCGTCGGCGCGGCGGCGGGCGGGAGCGCCGCGGCGATCCTGCTCTACGAGTCGGCGCTCGGCCTCGGCATGGCCTGCGGCCCGCTGCTGGGCGCACTGCTCGGCGACGCCAGCTGGCGCTACCCGTTCTTCGGTACGGCCTTCCTGATGGCGGTCGGCTTCCTGTGCATCACGGTGTTCCTGAAGCAACAGCCCAAGCCGGCCCGCAGGACCTCGCTGCTCGACCCGCTCAAGGCACTGGGCCACGGCGGCCTCGCCTCCGTCGCCGCCTCGGCGTTCTTCTACAACTACACGTTCTTCACCGTGCTGGCCTTCACCCCGTTCGTGCTGGACATGACCCCGTACAAGTCGGGTGCCGTGTTCTTCGCCTGGGGCGTGCTGCTCGCCGTGTTCTCGGTGCTCGTGGCACCACGTCTGCAACGGCGGTTCGGTTCGCTGAAGGTGCTCGGCGGCTCACTCGCCCTGCTCGCCGTCGACGTACTCGTCCTCGGCTACGGCAGCCACACCACCGCGATCGTCTGCACGATCCTCTCCGGCGCGTTCATCGGCGTGAACAACACCGTCTACACGGAGTTGGCGCTCGGCGTGTCGGACGCGCCGCGCCCGGTGGCGAGCGCCGGCTACAACTTCGTGCGCTGGTTCGCGGCGGCCGCGGCGCCCTACTTCGCGCCGAAGATCGAGGAGTGGACCGACATCCACATCCCGTTCGTGGTGGCCGCGGTCACCGCTCTGCTCGGTGCGCTCGTGGTCGTCGTACGACGGAACGCGCTCACTCGGGAGGCGGAGGAACTGGAGTCGAAGCACGCTGCAGAGGACAGCGTCGCCGTCTTCGCCAACTGATGCTTTTCAGCCACCGGTTGGTGAGCTTGCTCACTGAAGGTCACTCCAGCGGGACGGACTTCCGGGACGGATCCCGAAGGTCCGTCCCGTTCGTCAGCCAGCGCTCCTGGAGTGCCTGGGCGCCGTGGACGCGCTTCCAGGCGGCCTCGTTCGGGGTCATGGGGAGCAGCGGCAGGAACCGGACCGGGTCCATGGGCTCGTCCAGCTCCAGGTCCTCGACCAGACCGCCCGGTTCGGCCACCAGGACCGAGGTGAACGGGGCGCCGGGCCACAGGGGTTCACCGACGTCCAGGGAGGCTCCGGGAGCCACGATCACACCCTCGACCTGCGGGGACGCGGCGAGCACGGCGAGCGGGCGGAGCACCTTGGCGGTGTCGGCGAGACCGGCGCGGACCGAGAGGACCAGCTCGGCGCGCGGCCCCTTGACCGGGTCGGCGAGCATCGCGGTGGGGTCGCCCATCGGTTGCGCGGACATGCCGAGCGTGGCGTAGCGGACGATGTCGCCCTCCTGGAAACGCAGCACCTCGACGCGGTCCGTACCGAGGAAGGTGACCGCGGCGCGCGCGTCCGGTTCGCCCAGCGCCGTACGCAACCGGGCCTCGACCAAGGGAAGAACATCAGCCATGCCGCGAGCATAGAACTCGTCAGTACCGGGCAAAGCAGCGCCTTGACTATTCAGTCGGCTGATACTCTTTGCCGGTGGTTCGGGGCAGCACGCAGAAGCGTCGCTATCGAGTCCCGACGCCGTGAGACTCCCCCTACGGGGAATGGATCGTCCCTTACGAGGGACCGACCGGAGGAGGTGGGGCTGTCATGGATCGAAGTCGACCTGGTAGTACCACTCGCTCTTCCGGTCACTGATGTAGCTGATCCGCCTTCGGCCGATCGCCGCCTCTCACGCTCGCGTCTTCATCATCGGAAGAGCACTTCGTCTCGTTTTGCCTGATCTGCTTGATCTGTATCAGCAGCGAAACCCGCTACCGCAATGGTGCGGTGCTCCCCGCTTTGTGGACGTGCCAAACATCTGTGGTCAGGACGTCCTCATTCCGGGCAGTTCCATCCGTTGAAGCGGCTTTTCGTTGCCTGTCGCGAAGGAGCCCGCCATGTCGATGATCCGCGACCTGCGTGCCGTGGTCCGACCCTCCCGCGTCTCGCTGCGCAAGAGCAGCAGCACCGATTACGACACCACCCGTGATCCCGGGACGCCCTCGGCGGTCGTCGACTGCGCCGTCTACCGCGACGGGGCCCGCGTCCAGACGCCGAAGGCGATGACGCCGCACGAGGCGATGCGTCAGGTGCGCCGCGACGGGGGCTTCGTGTGGATCGGGCTGCACGAGCCGACCGAGGCCGAATTCTCCGGTATCGCAAGCGAGTTCGGGCTGCACCCGCTGGCCGTGGAGGACGCGGTGCAGGCCCACCAGCGGCCCAAGCTGGAGCGCTACGACGACTCCCTCTTCACCGTCTTCAAGACCATCCACTACGTCGAGCACGACGAGCTCACCGCCAACAGCGAGATCGTCGAGACCGGCGAGGTCATGTGCTTCACCGGACGGGACTTCTTCATCACCGTCCGGCACGGCGGCCAGGGTTCGCTGCGCGCCCTGCGCCACCGCCTCCAGGACGACCCCGAGCTGCTCGCCAAGGGCCCTTCGGCGGTGCTGCACGCGATCGCCGACCATGTCGTCGACGGGTACATCGCGGTCGCCGACGCGGTGCAGGACGACATCGACGAGGTGGAGACCGAGGTCTTCTCACCGGGACGCAAGGGCTCACCGCGCGGCACGGACGCCGGCCGGATCTACCAACTCAAGCGTGAGGTCCTGGAGTTCAAGCGGGCCGTCTCGCCGCTCCTGCGTCCCATGCAGCTGCTGAGCGAGCGGCCGATGCGGCTCATCGACCCCGACATCCAGAAGTACTTCCGGGACGTCGCCGACCACCTGGCCCGCGTCCAGGAGCAGGTCATCGGCTTCGACGAGCTGCTCAACTCGATCCTCCAGGCCAATCTCGCGCAGGCGTCCGTCGCCCAGAACGAGGACATGCGCAAGATCACCTCGTGGGCCGCGATCATCGCCGTACCCACGATGGTCTGTGGCGTGTACGGCATGAACTTCGAGCACATGCCCGAGCTGCACTGGCGGTACGGCTACCCCGTGATCATGATGATCACCGGCGTCATCTGCCTCGGCATCCACCGCACCCTGAAGCGCAACGGCTGGCTGTGACCCTGCCTCGCTAGGCTGGGCGCATGACAAGCGAGCTGCTCGACCAGGCCCTCGTCGAGGAGGCCACCAAGAAGTCCGGCCTCATCTGGGTCAAGGGTTCCGAGGGTCCCGCCCAGGCGCTGTGGCACGTGTGGCACGAGGGCGCCGTGTGTCTGGTCGGTGACGGGCCGGGCGAACAGCCGTTGCCGGGGCTGACCGACGGGGGCGCCGCCGAGATCACCGTGCGCAGCAAGGACAAGGGCGGGCGGCTCGTCGCCTGGACGGCGAAGGTGGTCGAGCTGTCGTCCGGGTCCGAGGCCTGGGACGCCGCGGTCGCCGAGCTCAAGGGCAAACGGCTCAACGCGCCTGACGGCGAGGCCATGACGGGGCGTTGGGCTCGGGAGTGCCGGGTGCTGCGCCTGGAGCCGACGGGGTCGACCGTGCCGCTGCCGGAGGGCGACCTGGCCACCGCGCCCGTGGCGACGCCCGCGACGACCCGCGAGCCGGTCCCCGCCGGACTTCCCAGACTGCTGTTCAAGAGGCGCCGGCGCACCTGATCAGGACGACGGCAGCTGCTTGCCGTAATCCACCGTCTCGTCCTTCCCCGGCTCCTTCAGGCTGAAGGACTTGCCCCAGCCCGAGAAGGTCAGCGTGCCCGCGCCGCCCGCGCGTTCCAGGCGGAGCGGATACGGCTCGCCCTCCAGGGAGACGTCCAGCCTGCCGCCGGAGCCCTCGTCGCCGGTGATGCGGATCGTGCGGGTGCCGGACTGTTCGTGGTGGCCGTCGGTGGACAGCTCGCCGTGGAGGGTCAGCAGGCCCGCCAGGAGGACGTCCTTGTCGGTGAAGCCGCTGAACTTCTTGTACGAGGGGTCGCCCTGCGGCACCTTCACGAACTTGTCGTCGAGCTTGTCGGCGGCGGCCGTGTCCGTGTCGGAGTCGCCCTTGCCGTCCTGCTGTCCCCAGAAGTCGGCGTCGGCTTTGAGGTAGAGCTGCTCGCCGATCCGCAGGAGCCGGAAGGTCGCCCCCTCGGTGGTGACCGAGCCCGAGCCGCCGTCGGCCTTGAGACGCATGTCGAGTGTGTAGGTGCGCCCGCTGGTGACCACGTTCCCCGACAGACGCACGGTGTCCGCGGACTCGGCGGCCGCCTTGGTCTTCGTCTGGATCTGGGCGGCCGACAGCTTGCCGACCCCGTTGGTGCCCGCGTCGGGGTCGTCACTGCACCCTGTCAGGCCCGTTCCCGTCACGACCAGGGCGCACATCGCGCCCAGCAGTCCGGTCCGGCGGGTACGGCCCTGGGCGATCGCAGTCACAGGTGGGGCTGCCTTTCTGACGAGGGTCCATCGGAGGCGTACCGCAGAGTACCGGGGCCCCGCGGGCCCGGCGGAGCCAGTCCGTCCGGACCGCCCACCAGGGCGTACCGCAACGGGACGGGCTAGCCTGAAGCCCATCCGAGCGGGCAATTGGCGTGAAAGAGGAGGCGCAGGGATGGCAGGGGGTGTCCCCAGGATCTTCGTCTCGCATCTCGCCGGCGTCGCCGTCTTCGATCCGAACGGCGACCAGGTGGGGCGGGTGCGCGACCTGGTCGTCATGCTGCGCGTCGGACGGAGACCTCCGAGGGTGCTCGGCCTCGTCGTCGAACTGTCCACCCGGCGCCGTATCTTCCTGCCCATGACCCGTGTGACCAGCATCGAGTCCGGCCAGGTCATCTCCACCGGGGTGCTCAACGTCCGGCGTTTCGAGCAGCGGCCCACCGAGCGCCTGGTCTTCGGCGAGCTCCTCGACCGGCGCGTCACGCTCGTCGAGGCCGAGGAAGAGGTCACCGTCCTCGACGTGTCCGTGCAGCAGTTGCCGGCCCGCCGGGACTGGGAGATCGACCGGGTGTTCGTACGGAAGGGAAAGAGCGGAACGTTCCGGCGGGCCAAGGGCGAGACGCTGACCGTCGAGTGGTCCGCCGTCACCGGCTTCTCCCTGGAGGAGCACGGACAGGGCGCCGAGAGCCTTCTCGCCACCTTCGAGCAACTGCGCCCCGCCGACCTGGCGAACGTCCTGCACCACCTCTCCCCCAAGCGCCGCGCGGAGGTCGCCGCGGCCCTCGACGACGACCGCCTGGCCGACGTCCTCGAAGAGCTCCCCGAGGACGACCAGATCGAGATCCTCGGCAAGCTCAAGGAGGAGCGGGCCGCGGACGTCCTGGAGGCCATGGACCCCGACGACGCGGCCGACCTGCTCTCCGAGCTCCCCGAGGAGGACCAGGAGCGGCTCCTGAGCCTCATGGAGCCCGCCGACGCGGCCGACATGCGGCGCCTGATGTCGTACGAGGAGCACACGGCCGGCGGTCTGATGACGACCGAGCCGATCGTCCTGCGCCCCGACGCCACCGTCGCCGACGCCCTCGCCCGGGTCCGCAACGCCGACCTCTCCCCCGCCCTCGCCGCCCAGGTCTACGTCTGCCGCCCGCCCGACGAGACACCGACCGGCAAGTACCTCGGCACGGTCCACTTCCAGCGCCTCCTGCGGGACCCGCCGTACACGCTGGTCAGCGCGATCATCGACGACGACCTCCAGCCGCTGGACCCGGACGCCGCGCTGCCGGTCGTCGCCGGGTTCTTCGCGACGTACGACATGGTGGCGGCGCCCGTCGTGGACGACTCCGGGTCGCTGCTGGGCGCGGTGACCGTGGACGACGTACTGGACCACCTGCTCCCCGAGGACTGGCGGGAGACCGAGTTCCACCTCGACGAGGGCGAGGTGACCCCGCATGGCTCCTGAGCGCGAGAGGACCCCGGCCGGTGCGACGGCCAGCACACGCGCGCGTGCCCGCCTCGACCAGCCCCGGCCGCCCCGACGGCGGCTGCTGCCCGAGTGGGACCCCGAGGCCTTCGGACGGCTCTCCGAGCGCATCGCGCGGTTCCTCGGCACCGGGCGGTTCATCGTCTGGATGACGGTCGTCATCATCGCGTGGGTGCTGTGGAACATCTTCGCGCCGGGCGATCTGCGGTTCGACAACTACCCGTTCATCTTCCTGACGCTCATGCTGTCGCTACAGGCTTCCTACGCGGCGCCTCTCATCCTGCTCGCGCAGAACCGGCAGGACGACCGGGACAAGGTCAACCTCGAACAGGACCGCAGGCAGAACGAGCGGTCGATCGCCGACACCGAGTATCTGACCCGTGAGATCGCCGCCCTGCGGATCGGTCTCGGCGAGGTCGCGACCCGGGACTGGATCCGCTCCGAGCTGCAGGACCTCGTGAAGGAACTGGAGGAGCGAGTCGACGGGCACGGCGTATTCCCGGCAGAACGGTCGCCCGGACGTGACGTAGAAGACCGCTGACGGGCATCACGGGGGCAGGCTACCGAGCCGTACCATCGTCCTTATGGCTAGCGAAGACGCGGTGCGCGAGGCACTGGCGACGGTGAACGACCCCGAGATCAACCGACCCATCACCGAACTGGGGATGGTCAAGTCGGTGGACATCGGCGCGGACGGAGCGGTCGCGGTCACCGTCTATCTGACGGTCTCCGGCTGTCCGATGCGCGAGACGATCACCCAGCGTGTGACCGACGCGGTCTCGGCCGTCGAGGGCGTCACGGGTGTCGAGGTCACGCTCGACGTCATGAGCGACGAGCAGCGCAAGGAGCTGGCGACGGCCCTGCGCGGCGGCCAGACCGAGCGTGAGGTGCCCTTCGCCAAGCCGGGCTCGCTCACGCGCGTGTACGCGGTCGCCTCCGGCAAGGGCGGCGTCGGCAAGTCCTCGGTGACGGTGAACCTGGCGGCGGCGCTGGCCGCGGACGGTCTGAAGGTGGGCGTCGTGGACGCCGACATCTACGGCCACTCCGTACCGCGCATGCTGGGCGCCGACGGGCGTCCCACCCAGGTCGAGAACATGATCATGCCGCCGTCCGCGAACGGCGTGAAGGTCATCTCCATCGGCATGTTCACCCCGGGCAACGCCCCCGTGGTGTGGCGCGGCCCGATGCTGCACCGCGCGCTCCAGCAGTTCCTTGCGGACGTCTACTGGGGCGACCTCGACGTCCTCCTCCTCGACCTCCCGCCGGGCACGGGCGACATCGCCATCTCCGTCGCCCAGCTGGTGCCGAACGCCGAGATCCTGGTCGTCACGACCCCGCAGCAGGCCGCGGCCGAGGTGGCCGAGCGGGCCGGTGCCATCGCCGTCCAGACCCACCAGAAGATCGTCGGCGTGGTCGAGAACATGTCGGGCCTGCCCTGCCCGCACTGCGACGAGATGGTCGACATCTTCGGCACGGGCGGCGGCCAGCTGGTCGCCGACGGCCTGACGAAGACGACCGGCGCCACGGTCCCGGTCCTCGGCTCCATCCCCATCGACATCCGCCTCCGCGAGGGCGGCGACGAGGGCAAGCCGGTCGTCCTCTCCGACCCGGACTCCCCCGCGGGCGCGGCCCTGCGGGCCATCGCGGGCAAGTTGGGCGGCCGCCAGCGCGGCCTCGCGGGCCTGTCCCTGGGGATCACCCCCCGGAACAAGTTCTAGGTCTTCCGCTACGACGATGGGGGCGCCGTCCGAGCCGGACGGCGCCCCCATCGTCGTATGCACGCGACTACGCGTATTCGCCGATGTCCTTGATCATGGCGAAGCCGAGCCCGTACGCGCTCATGCCTCTCCCGTACGCCCCCACGTGCACGCCCTCCGGCGTGGAGCCGGCGAGCACCCAGCCGAACTCGGACTCGCGGTAGTGGAAGGACGTCGGTACCCCGTCCACGGGGAGCGACAGCGTCGACCAGTCCGAGCCGTCGAGGTCGTCGGCCAGGGCCCACGCCGTCTCCGTCTGCTGGTCCAGCCAGTCGTCGCGCAGCGAGTGGTCCATCGAGCCGGGCCAGGTGAAGGACAGCAGCCCCACACCCGCGAGCCAGGCCGCGGAGGAGACCGAGGTCGCCTCAAGGAGGCCCGTGCCGTCGGCGCTCCTGCGGGACGGATTCGCCGCGACGGTCACCACCACCGCGAACTTCTCCTTGTCCTCCGACGCCTCGTTGCGCACGGAGGGCTCGTCACCGTGCCCGATCGAACCGTGCTCGACGGCACCGTCCGCCGCCGTCCCGACCTGCATCAGCCAGCGCGGGCCCGTGAACGCCTCGTCGAGGCCGTACCACGGGAAGGGCGCCAGCAGGTAGCCGTCGACCGTGCGCCGGGCGGAGGGGACCTGTTGTCCGCCCTCCGCGGCCGGGGCCTGCGCGACCGCCTGACTCGTCGTCTCCATGTGCCCGGACGCCTCCTCGTTCCTCGTCGGTCCGGAACGGCCCGCCCCCCTTCGGGCGACTCGTCCGGTCCGCACAACAACTCGGCAGCATAGCCACCCCACTGGGACCAGCAGGGAAAGCGCCCGGCGCGTGGGGCGTCCGGGCGTCCGGTTCAGGCCGCGCGGAGGCGTGGCCGGGTATGAGACGCGTCACGTACGACTGAGCCGCACGTCGCTGACGTGCGGCTCGGGAGCATGGGTACGACTGCGGGGGTACGACGTTCAGGTGGCGTCCGCGTCGAAGACCGGGCGGTCGTCCTTGCCGTCGTCGTCGGGCTTCTTGGTCATGTCGATCCGGCCGCCCGAGGAACCCGAGCCGGAGGACGAGGACGAGGAAGAAGCCGACGCGGAGGACTCCGAGTCGCGGCCGTGGACCGCGTCCGTGACCTCGGCCATCTCCTTCTTGATGTCGAAGCCGTTGCGGATCTCCTTGAGCCCCAGCTCGTCGTTGTCCATCTGCTTGCGGATGAACGTCTTGGGGTTCAGGTCCTCGAACTCGAAGTCCTTGAACTCGGGGCCGAGTTCCGAGCGGATGTCCTGCTTGGCGCTCTCCGAGAACTCCCGGATCTTCCGGACGGTCCGCATGACGTCCTGGATGACCTTGGGGAGCTTGTCCGGACCGAAGACGAGCACGGCGAGGACAACGAGCGTCACCAGCTCTAGCGGTCCTATGTCATTGAACACCTGAAGCTCCTTGCGATGTCCGGGCCGGGTCCACGGTACCCGTCGATCCTGTACGACCGGTACTGTCCCGAGGCCTCCGAGTGGGCGCGCACGAGCGGTTTTGAGGGTTGTTTGCCTTGTGGGACGGGGTTTGCGGGCGCACCTGTGAGGTTTCTGTCAATCGGGGCGCTCAGTCGCCGTCCGAGGATCCGAGCACCAGGGAGATGGCCAGCTCCTTGCCGCCGCGTTCCACCGTGAGCTCCAGTTCGTCGCCCGGGCGGTGGGCGCGGGTCTTGACGATCAGTTCCTCGCCGGAGTGGATGCGCTGGCCGTCGACCTCGGTGATGACGTCACCCGCCTCGATGCCGGCCTTGTCACCGGGGCCGCCGGCGTTGACCGCGGGGCCGCCGCCGTTGCCCTTCGTGCCGACGCGGGCGCCGTCGCCCGCGTAGTCCATGTCGAGGGTGACGCCGATGACCGGGTGGGTCGCCTTGCCGGTGTTGATCAGCTCTTCGGCGACGCGCTTGCCCTGGTTGATGGGGATGGCGAAGCCGAGGCCGATGGAGCCGGACTGGGCGCCGCCGGAGTCGGAGCCGTCGTCGGCGGAGCGGATGGCGGAGTTGATGCCGATGACCCGGGCCCTGGAGTCGAGGAGGGGACCGCCGGAGTTGCCTGGGTTGATGGGCGCGTCGGTCTGCAGGGCGTCGACGTACGACACGTCGCTGCCGTCGCCGCTCTCGCCGCCGGCCGTGATGGGCCGCTCCTTGGCGCTGATGATCCCGGAGGTGACGGTGCCCTCCAGGTCGTAGGGGGCGCCGATGGCGACGACCGGGTCGCCGACCTGGACGCTGTCGGAGTTGCCGAGGGTCAGGGGCTGGAGCCCGCTGACGCCGGTGACCTTCACGACGGCGAGGTCGTAGCCGCTGTCCCGTCCGACGACGGTGGCCTTGGCGGTGTCGCCGCTGTGGAAGGTGACGGATATGTCCCCGTCGGCCCCGGCGGGCTCGACGACGTGGTTGTTGGTGAGGATGTGGCCCCGGTCGTCGAGCACGAACCCGGTGCCGGTGCCCTGCTCCTCGGCGCCGCTCACATGGAGGGTCACCACGCTGGGCAGCGCCCGTGCGGCGATCCCCGCCACGCTGTCCGGCGCGCGCCCTGCGGGCTCGGCGTCGGCCTGTGGCAGCTCCACGTCCCCCACACCGCCGTTGCGCTCCAGATAGGCCCCTACGGCCCCGCCGACACCCCCGGCGACCAGCGCGAGCAGCACGGCACCGATGACGAGGACCTTCCGGGTCCGCTTACGGCGGCCGTCCCCACCGAGCACGGCCGCCGTAAGCGGACCCGGAAGGTCCTCCTCATCGGTGCCGTGCTCACCGCCCTGGTCGCCGGGGGTTTCGGCGGGGCCGTCGGGGCCTAACCGTAGCGCAACGGCGGGGTGGGGGACGTGCAGGTGCCACGGGCCGACGCCGACCCCGCAGGGCGAGCGCCGGACACAGTGGCGGGGGTCGCCGCGCGGGAGCTCGCCAGCGGACGGAGCCTCC
>NZ_JABERD010000229.1 GCF_013044505.1 Streptomyces sp. S3(2020)
TTGCGTTGTCTTCGGTTTTTTTTGTGCAGGGTGCGGAGTCCACCCGAGTCTTCCCGAGCCGCTTCGTCGGCAGCATCAGCAGGGTATAAGAGACAGGACCGAGGGCGCCGCGACCTGGCGGGACGGGCTGCTCAAGGCCACCGCGAACGCTCCCGAGTGCCAGCGGCTGCTGGACACCCTCTACACCGAGGAGTTCTTCGGCGCGGACGCCCAGGTACGGGCGCGGACGGGCCTGGACGACACCTGGAACGACGCCCAGCTGCACCATCAGGTCGTCGCCGACCGCCCCGCGGACGTGGACAGGACGCTGGCCTGGCTGAAGAGCCTGCCCAAGAAGTGCGGGCGGTTCACGGCCGCCACGGTCACCGGTGCCGTCCAGAACGCCGAGGTCACCGAGGCACCGCTGCCGGAGATCGGCGACACCCGCCAGGCCCTGCGGCTCACCCTGACCGGCGAGAGCGCGGACGGCGAGGAGACCACCCTCACCCTGGACCTCGCCGCCGTCCGCGTCGGCGACGACACGATCGTCCTCACCAACGGCGGCCTCGGCGACGTCTACGCCGAGATCACCCAGGCGGTCGCGGAACTCGGCGCCAAACGCCTGACGGACGTACGCAGACAGGCCCGCGTGGAGGTCTAGCGCCCACGCGCCTTCACCTCTTCTCGTACGGATCCGCCGGCTGCCTCACCTGTTTCACCGATGCCGTGTCCAGGACCGGCGGCCACGCCTCGTCCGTGCCGAGTTTTCCCTTGGGGTGCCAGGTGCCGGTGACGGTGACCCAGGTGTCGGCGGGCAGCGGGTCGGCGTCGCGGATCTCGACCTTGCTGGTGGTGGCGTCGGCGGCGCAGCAGGAGACGAGGAGGCGGGTGACGTACCAGGTCCCGTCGTCGCCGTGGGTCACGAACCCGGTCATCCGCACGGTACGGCCCTTCAGCGACCGCCCGCTGTCGTAGATCGCCCGCGAGGCGAACTCCCCCACGCCGAGTTCCACCGGGTCCCCGGCGGGCAGCGCCGGAAAGGTCCCGACACCCTGGGCCGCCCGCTGGGCCGCCTCCCGCTCGGCGCTGTAGGAGCCGAGGGCGGGCGGCGGGAAGAGCAGCAGGGCGAGAGCGGGGAGGGTGAGGAGCCAGGCGACACGGGGACCGTGGTGAGCGTGGTCGTGGTGAGCATCGTCGTGATCGCCGTCGTCGTCAGCGTGCTCCGCACGCCTCACGACCGCCATGACCATCCCCAACAGCACCAGCACCGCACCCGACACCACCAGATACGGCCTCAGCCCCGCCTGCACATACCGCAGATACAGCTGGCTGAACGCCGAGATCCGCAGGATCGCCGCCCCGACGAGCACCAGCAGCAGGGCGGAACCGTAGCGCCTCACAGCAGCCACCACCCCACGAGCACACTGCTCACCACGGCCACCACCCACGTCACGGCGGAGAACCGCACCGCGAAGCCGCGCCCGAACGTGCCCGCCTGCAACGCGATCAGCTTCAGGTCGACCATCGGCCCCACCACCATGAACGCGAGCCGCGCGGTCGGCGAGAACCCGCTCAGCGAGGCCGCGACGAACGCGTCGGCCTCGCTGCACACGCACAGCACGACCGCGAGGACGGCAAGGAGCAGCACCGACAGCCAGGCGGAACCGGTGAAGACGTCCAGCACGGAGCGGGGTACGACGATGTTGAAGGTGGCGGCGGCCGCCGCGCCGAGCACGAGGAAGCCGCCCGCGTGCAGGAAGTCGTGCTGGAGCCCGGCGCCGAAGGCCTTGAGCCCGCGGGCCTCGGGCGTGTGCCGCTGAGGCAGCCGCAGCCACTCCTCCTTCCCGAACCGCGCCCACAGCCACCCCATCACCACGGCCGTCGCCAGCGAGGCGACGAGCCGGCCCAGGACCATCTCGGGCTGGGCGGGGAAGGCGATGGACGTGGCGACGAGCACCACGGGGTTGATCGCGGGCGCGGAGAGGAGGAAGGCGAGGGCGGCTGCGGGGGCGACCCCGCGGCGCATCAGGCTCCCGGCGACGGGCACGGAGGCGCACTCGCAGCCGGGCAGGACGACCCCGGCGGCGCCGGCGACCGGTACGGCGAGGGCCTGGTTGCGGGGCAGCAGCCGGGTGAAGACCTTCTCCGGCACGAACGCGCCGATGGCCGCCGAGACGACGGTCCCCAGCAGCAGGAACGGCACCCCCTGGACGGTGATCGCCGTGAAGACGGTCCACCAGGCGGCGACGGGCGGGGTGTAGAGATCGAGGGCGAGGGTGGGCCCGAGCACGGAGACGACGGTCGCGATGGCGAGCAGCGCGGCCCCGCCGAGCACGGCGTACACGAGCGCGCGTACGACGAGCCGCAGCCCGTCGGTCACACTCCGCTGGTTCTCCACACCTGCCCTCTCGTCCCCGCGCAGGCTAACCGGTGGGTCCTGTGCGCAGGATCGGGACGGTCATAGAGGAGGCTGTGCGGGTGCGGGCCCGAGGGTGGTGGTGCCGGGAGCCGTACGGTGGCCAAGACCCGTCCGATAGGCGTCCAGGGCCGCCTCCACCCGGCCCTGCCGGCGCAGCAGGTCCCCCAGCAGCCGGCACAGGTCGGCCAGGTCACCGGCGGCCCCCGCCCGCTCCAGCAGGCTCAGCGCCCGCACGTAGTGCTCCTCCGCGGTCTCCGGGTCACGGGCGTCCTCGGCGATGATGCCGAGGAGCCGGTGCGCGGCAGCGGAGTGGACGGCGCCGCGCTCCGAGGACAGCTCCCCGAGCACGTCCTGGAGCAGGGCGGCGGCCTCGTCGGACTTGCCGCGCCGGTGCAGTACGTCGGCCAGCTCCACGGCGGCCTGGCTGCTGTAGAGGGCGGCGCGGGAGGCGGAGAGCATGGCGAGGGCCTGCCTCAACTCGTCCTCGGCGCGCTCCAGTTCGTTGTTCTGCGCGTACACGTACCCGCGCATCCAGTGGCAGTTGGCCAGTTCGGTGCGGAGCTGGAGCTGCCGGTACAGCTCGGCCGCCTTGGCGAGCGAGGCGTCGGCCTCGGCGACCCGTCCCTCGGCGATGAGGGTGCGGGCGACGGACCGGTGCATGCGGGCCACGAGGGCGGGGTCGCCGGCCTGCGGGGCGAGGGCGAGCGCGAACTCGGCGGCCTGGGCGGCCCGGGCGTGGGCGCCCATGTCCATGTAGGGCCCGATGATGCTGGCGTAGAGGAGGAGCAGCGCGTCGGGGTCGTGCAGTCCGCCGCGGTTGAGCTCGTCGAGGGTGGACTCCAGGAGGTAGACGGCGTAACGGAGTTCACCGGCGAGGTAGTGGGCCAGGGCGCGGCCCCGCAGGGCGGGGACGCGGGCGGGGAGGGGGGCGTCGGCCAGTGTCCGCTCGGCCCGCTCGAAGTACTCCCGGCCTTCGACGAGTTCACCGGTCTCGACGGCGCACTCCCCGAGTCCGAGCAGGGCGGCGGCCTGTACCTCGACGATCCGCAGGGCGTCCGCCTCCGCCAGCAGGGCGGCGTACTGCCTGCCGGCCTCGGCGGCCTCGCCGGTGGCCAGGGTGCGCTGGGCCTCGACGATCCGCAGCCGCAGATCGGTGACGAGATGGGCGGGCCGTCCGGTGGCGAGTTCGTCGAACTCGACGCCGAGCCGTTCGGCGAGGTGCCGCAGGGCCTGGTCGGAGGGTCTGACGCGGCCCGCCTCCAGGGTGGAGATGTAGGCGGCGGTGTAGGAGGGTTCGGCGAGATGCCGCTGGGTGAGGCCCCGTTCGACACGGAGTTGCTGGACCCTTCGCCCGATGACCACCGGATCATCACGCTCGACCATGGCCCAACTCCCTTAGTACCTCTTGCCGTTCGGATCCTCCGGGCCCTAGGTTAAACGGCGTATTAAGCCCGCTTAACACACATGGTCGAAGTCGCTGCGAGGTCGTCGTGCTCGAACGCACCAGCACCACCGAGCGTTTCGCGAGAAGTGCCATCGCCGCGGTCGTCGCGGTGGCGGCCCTGGTCCTGGCGGCCAACGTGGGGCCGGCACGGGCGACGGAAGGACAGCGGGCCGACCAGGTGAGCCAGGTCGAGCAGGTGCGGCGGGGATAGGGCCGGTCAGAACTCGGCCGTGTCGAGCTCGAACCCGAGCGGCGCGGGGAGCGGCACGACGAGTCCGAGCTTGTGCTTGTGCGCCTGGGCGTACTCGTCGCCGGACGGCTCGGCGAAGACCGTCACCTCGGCCTCTTCGCGGTCGATCAGGAGGTAGACGGGGATGCCGGCCCGGGCATAGCCGTGGATCTTCTTCGTGCGGTCGCGTTCGGCGGTGCTGGTGGAGGTGACCTCGGCGACGAGGACGACGGGGGAGGCGTCGTGCCACTCCTCCTCGTCGTCGAAGCTGCCCTTGGGAGCGATGACCAGGTCGGGGACGACGTGACCCGTGTCGGAGGCGGCGGGGACGTTCAGGCCGATGCCGGTGTAGCGACCGACCCCCTTGTCGTGGTCACGAATCTGCCCGCTGAGTTCGGACACGATCTCCTCGTGCTCCCCATTGGCCGGTGGCGTCACGCAGATCTCTCCTTCGATCAGCTCCACGCGCCAGCCCTTGGGGGCCGTCGCACTGAAGAGCTCGAAGACCTGCTGCACGCTCGCGCCCATGTGGTCGGGCACACCGCTGGTCGCGTCGTTGTCGCCGTCAGGGTCGTCGAAGGGACCCTGAAAGGCCTCGCCCTGGTACCCCGGCATGATGATCGGCTCCGCCGTCGCCATGACGGACCTCCTTCGCTCGACGCGACCATCCCAGGGTAGACGGACACGCCGTACAGGGAACCCGGAATCGTTCACCCGAACAGGTGTGCTGTTACGTTTCCGCAGGTCAGCGCGGTGTGTGCCACCGGCCTCAGCACACCTCCCGGTACGGCACATCGCCCACGTACGTCCGCCACTGCCCGCGTGACAGTCCCGAACCTCCCGCCCGCGCGCACACCTTCGCGACCGCCCGCGCCGGGTCCACGGCGTACCGCTGGAGGGGGACGTGCGCGCCACCGGCGTAGAGGGTCGTGCCGTCCGTGCTGAAAGCGAGCGAGTCGAGCTGTTCGCCGGGGGTGGTGAGCGGGCCGCCCAGGGGCCGGCGGGTCGCCACGTCCCACAGCTGGAGGCTGCCCGCGTCGCCGCCCACGGCCAGGGTGGTGCCGTCGGGGCTCACCGCCAGCGCCGTGACCGCCTCCGGGGTGTCGCCCCTGGGTGCCGGGAACACGTTCCGCAGCACGCCCGCGCGGTGCTCCACCCGGCCGTCCCACAGGGCGACCCGGCCGGTCTGGTCCCCGACCGCGAGGAGGGCACCGTCGGCGCTGAAGGCGAGCGCGCCGATCTGGTCGCCCTGGACGAGGTTCAGCCCCTTCACCGTGCCGCCGGGCAGCCGGGCCACCCGGTTGTCGCCGGCCAGGAGCCGCCCGTCGGGGCGGACCGCCAGATGACTGCTGGCCAGCCCGGTCACGGTGGACGTCCGGCGGCCCCGGCCGGTGTCCCACACCTCGTCGCGCAGGTCGCCCGAGAGGGGCGAGCGGACGGCGTACAGCGTGCGGCCGTGCGCGCTCAGCGCCAGGCCGATCACCGGCTCGGCCGAGCCCCCGGTCGCCAGGTCCACCGCTGCCCGCGCCCGTCCCTTGCGTACGTCCCACAGGGTGATCCGCTGCGGCGCCGCCTCGTACCCGGGCGCCGAGATCCCGTAGGCCAGCGTGGTCCCGTCGGGGCCGAACGCCATCAGGGACATCGTGTACGACGGGGTGACGGACCGCTCCGGGTCGCGCGAGACCGGGAACGGCGGCGCCGGCAGAGTGCTGACGAGACGGCCGTCCCGGGTGTCGCGCACCTGGAAGCGGTAGGCGTCGCCCACCCGCTCGGCCGTGGCCAGGGTGCGGCCGTCGGGGCTGAGGAGGACGTCGTCCAGCTCCCGCTCGCTCCACGCGGACGTCACCGCCTGCGCCAGGTCCAGGGAGTGGACCGTGCCGCCCTCCAGGTAGCGCAGCACCGGGCGGCCGGGGTCCCAGTACAGGCCCCGGTACAGGTACTGGTTGTTGAGGTCGTGGCGGAAGACCGGGGCGTCGGGGGACGACAGGCGCCAGACCTGGATCTCCGTGCCGTCGGCCGTCGCCAGGAAGTCGCCGTCCTCGCTGAAGGCCGCGTACCCGACGCCGGGCTGGGTGAGGTCGGCCAGTTCCTCTCCCGACCGCAGGTCCCACACCCGGACCCCGCTCCCGGTGACCACGGCCAGCCGTCCGGAGCCGAGCACCGGCAGGGTCCGTGCGTCGCCGCAGACGTCCGTCGCCTCCCGCCAGTCCCCGGGCAGGGTCCGCCCCGCGCGCACGTCCCACACCTGGAGTGCCGCGGTGGCCGAGGGGCAGACGGCCGTCAGGGCAGCGCCCCCGGGGCCCCGGGCCGCGTCCGCCGTCACGAGGCCGGAGGGCTTGTCGAGGAGGAGCCGGCCGCCCTGCACGGTGCGCAACCGCACGCGGTCCTCCCCGCTCACCAGATAGCCCGCGTCGGTGAGGTCCACCACGGCGTCGGCGGCCTCCGCGTGCCCGCTACCGCCGGTCCAGCGGGCGGTGGCCGTGTCCCACAGCCGGATGCCGTCGCCCGTCGAGAGCGCGAGCACCCGGCCGTCCGGACTTGCCGCGTCCACGAGGTCCGCGGCGGGGAGACGGCCCTCGGCGAGTTGCCGGTGGGTCGCCACGTTCCACCGCCGCCAGGTCCGGCCTTCGACGCTGAGCAGGGTGCGGCCCGAGTCGGCGAGGAAGCGGGCCGGGGTCTCGCCGGGGGCCGGGTCGGTGAAGGTGTCCAGTTCGGGCTGGGCGAGGGAGCCGAGCAGGGCCCGGCGGGTCTCGGGGAGTTCGTCGACCCGCCAGGCGGCGACGCCCAGCAGCTGGGCGAGGCGCGGGTCGGTGGTGCGCAGGGCGTCGGCCACGTCCGCGACCCGGCGGGCCGCGTCGGCGGTACGGCGGTCGTCGTTGTCCCGGCGCAGCTCCCAGGCGGACAGGGCGGCGACCAGCGCCACCACCAGGACCGCGGAGAGGCCCGCCAGCAGGGTGCGGGAGCGGCGGGTGGAGCGGGCCGCCGCCCGGCGGTCCGTCTCGCGGGCCTCGACGGCGGCGCCGAGGAACGAGCGTTCCGCCGCGGTCAGCCCCCGGTCGGTCGCATGGTCCTGGAAGGACTCCTCGGCGCGTTCCAGACGGCTGCCCCGGTACAGGTCGCCGGGGTCGCGGTCGTGCTCCAGCCAGGCGCGGGCCGCCTCGGTGAGGTGCCGGTGGTGGCGCAGCCGCTCGCGGTCCTCCTCGATCCAGCGGTGCAGCCGGGGCCAGCAGGTGATCAGGGCCTCGTGGGCGAACTGGACGCCGTCCTCGTCGGCGGTCAGCAGCCGGGCGCGGGCGAGGCGTTCCACGACCTCCGGCACGGCCGGGTCGGACCATGCGTCGAGTTCGGCGCGGGTGAGCGGGCGACGGGTGTCGGGGGTGCCCTGGCCGGGCTCGACCATCCGCAGGAGCAGCTGCCGGGCCACCGCCCGCATCCCGGCGTCCAGTTGCCCGTACACCTCCTCGGCGGTCGCCGCGATCGCGCCGCGCACCCCGCCGGCCGCCTCGTACGCGCCCAGGGTGAGCAGCCGGCCCTTGCGTCTTCGCCAGGTCTCCAGCAGGGCGTGCGAGAGCATCGGCAGGCTGCCGGGCTGGTCGAGGACCTCGTCGACGATCCGCGCGGTCAGCTCCCGTTCCACCAGGTGCCCGGCGGCCTGCGCCGGCCGGACCACGGCCTCGCGCAGCTCGTCCGCCGTCATCGGGCCGAGCAGCAGCCCGGCCCCGGTGAGGGCGTCGGCCAGGCCGCGGTGCTCGGAGCAGCGGGCGTAGAAGTCGGCCCGTACGGTGACCAGGACCCGCAGCCGGCTGCCGGGCTCCCGGGCGGCCAGGAGCAGGTCGATGAAGCGGGCCCGCTCGGCGGTGTCCCGGCAGAGGGTGAAGACCTCCTCGAACTGGTCGACCACGACCCAGCTCTCCGGGTCGTCCCCGGCGGGGGTGAGCAGATGGCCGTAGCGCTCGGCGGGCCGCTCGCCCGGGGTCAGCACCCGCAGCACCGCCGGGCGGTCGCGGTCGGCGATCTCGGCCCGCAGCCGGGGGATGAGCCCGGCCCGCAGCAGCGAGGACTTGCCGCTGCCGGAGGCGCCGAACAGCACCGCGAAACGGTGGTCGCACACCAGGCGGCCGAGGTCCTCGGCCATCCGGTCCCGGCCGAAGAAGAGGTGCCGGTCGTCGGGTTCGAACCGGGCCAGGCCCCGGTACGGCGGCGGTACGTCCGCCACCTCCTCGCGCAGCTCCCCGGACAGCTGTGCCTCGGCCTCCTTCCAGGCGGCCTCCCACGCGCCGGGGTCGCCGCCGCAGGCCCGGACATAGCCCCGGACGACGTCGAGCGAGGGGAGCCGCTCCCCGGCCGCCGCCTGTGACAGCGTTGTCGGGGAGAAGCCGGCCGTGTCCGCCATCGTGCGGTACGAGGGACCGCCGGCGGCCTTGCGGAGCTCGCGGAGCCCATGGGCGAGGCGTGGGACGGGACCGGCCTCGGGGTCCACGGGTCGTTCGGGTCGGCCCACGGCGCGCCCCCTCGTAACCGTCGGTGGCTTTCGTACGGCTTTCGTACGTGGCCCAAGTGACGTCAACGTAACGTCTGGACAAAAAGGTCTGCCAGCGGTTCGGGAAATTGATTTTTCTGATCCGGGGCACCTGCCGAACAACTCCCGGACGGTGAACCTCGGTGTGGCGCACCGCTTTCCGCTGCGCCACACACCACGCCCCCTGGAGCAACTGGAGTACAGCGCAATGGCCCACGCCCTGAGGAACCGCACGATCGCCCGGCTCGGCAGGACGACAGCCGTCCTGGGCGGTGCGACCGCCCTGGCCGTCAGCCTGGCGGGCAGCGCCAACGCCGGCGTGCTGAACCCGCTGCCGTGGAGCGGCAGCACGTTCCAGAACAAGTACATGCCGTACTTCGACTACGACTCGGACAGCTGCTTCCCAGCGGCGGCGGTCGACGCCAACGGCAACGTCAACGGCGGACTCAACCCGTCCGGATCCCTGACGGGCGGCTGCCGCACCAACCACCTCGGCAAGGCGAACACGTACGCGCAGTCGCTGTGCAAGAACGGCTGGTGCGCGTACGCCTACACGCTGTATTTCGAGAAGGACCAGTGCGACCCCACCGGCATCACCGAGTGCGGGCACCGGCACGACTGGGAGTCCGTCGTGGTCTTCCAGAAGCAGGGCGAGGAGAAGCCGCGCTACCTGGCCGCCTCCCGGCACGGCGGGTACAGCACCCACCCGATCAACGAGGTGCCGATGAACGGCAACCACGTCGAGATCGTCTACCACAAGGACGGCCCGAGCACCCACGCCTTCCGCTTCGCCAAGTTCGGCGAGACGCCGGTGGCCTGGGGCAGCGGCAACTGGGACACGCCCGCGCTGGTCAACTTCAGCGGGCTGAACAGCACCCTCCAGGGCAAGCTGAACGACACCAGCTGGGGCAACGCCAACTTCCAGATCGGCAAGAACTTCCTCAGCAACGTCAACAAGGCCCGGCCCTCGGCGGTCCCTGCCTTCTGACGCCCACCCCCGGTACCGCGGCCGTCGACGCTCACTCCCCCCTTTGCGTCGGCGGCCGCTTCGCACTGTCCGTCAGAGCTGGAACTCCGCGGGGTTGAGGCCCAGTGCGTGGCAGGCCTCCTGGAGGACCATCTGCTCCGCCTGGGAGAAGTGCCCGTCGGCACCGGCGATGACGATGCCGGTCTGGATCACGGCCCGCGCCTCGGTCGGCTTCTTGGCGGCCTTGGCGATGTCCTGCATCGCCTCGGCCTTCCCCTGCGGGAAGTTACGGGTCAGCTGCTCGACATGCTTGTGGAAGCGCGTGCGCAGCTGCTCCGGCGGGAAGTTCTGGAGCACCTCGTTGCTGAGGATCATCTGCTCCATCTGCTGCATCTCGGTCGCGTCCACGTGCCCGTCGGCCGCCGCGACCAGCGCGCACATCGCCATGCTCGCGTCCCGGTACGCACCGCTCTTCAGCTCGGTCTTGATCGAGCCGAGCTGGTTCTTCAGCAGGCCGACCAGCTGGGCGCGGGACCCGCCGGACGATCCGGTGCGCGAACCGCCCTGCGCACCGTGGCCACCCTGCGCACCATGGCCGCCCGTGGTGCCGCGGGCGCCCTGTGCCTGCTGCTGCAAGCTCTTGGCCTGGTCCTTGAGCCGGTCGAACAGTGCCATTGCCGTCACCTCGGTACTCGTCTGAGCGATCTCACCCCGAAAACGCCCCCGCCCCGCGAAAGGTTCCACGCCGGTCCGCGGCATACGCTGCCGCCCATGACCTCCGCCGCCGCCCGTACCGCGCTGGACCTCACCGCCGACCTCCCGGTCCCGGACCTGGAGGACCTCTACCGCGACCTGCACCGCCACCCCGAGCTCTCCGGCCGGGAGCACCGCACGGCCGCCCTGTTCGCCGAGCGGCTGAAGCAGGCGGGGTACGACACCGCCGAGGGCATCGGCGGCACCGGAGTCGCCGGGGTGCTGCGGGGCGGGGACGGGCCCGTGGTCCTGCTGCGCGCCGACATGGACGCACTGCCGGTCCAGGAGCTGACCGGACTGCCGTACGCCTCCGGGACCCCCGGGGTGATGCACGCCTGCGGGCACGACCTGCACATGACCTGGCTGACCGGCGCCGCCGAGGTGCTGGCGGCGGGGCGGGACGCCTGGTCCGGGACGCTGGTGGTGGTCGGGCAGCCCGCCGAGGAGACCGGCGGCGGAGCGGCGGCGATGGTCGCGGACGGGCTGTACGCGCGCGTGCCGCGCCCCGACGTGCTGCTCGGGCAGCACGCGGCGCCTGGGCCCGTGGGGCTGTACCCGCACGTGCCCGGGCTGATCCTGTCGGCCACCACCGACGTCGACATCGTGGTGCACGGGCGGGGCGGGCACGGGTCGCGGCCGGAGACGACCGTGGATCCGGTGGTGACGGCCGCGTACATCGTCACCCGGCTCCAGACCGTGGTGAGCCGGGAGGTGGCGCCCCGCGAGTCCGCCGTGCTGACGGTCGGGCGGATCGAGGCGGGCACGGCGGCCAACATCATCCCGTCCACCGCCCGGATCTCCCTCAACCTGCGCACGCAGTCGGAGGCGGTGCGCGACCGGATGGTCGCCGCGATCCGCCGGATCGCCGAGGGCGAGTGCCTGGCCGCGGGGTGCCCGCGCGAGCCGGAGGTGACGATGGGCGGGTCCTTCCCGGCGACCGTGAACGACGCGGAGACCGACCGCCGGGTCGCCGACGTGCACCGCGAGGTGTTCGGCGAGGGCACGGTGTTCGATCCCGGCCCGGCGATGGGCAGCGAGGACTTCTCCCGGCTGGCGGCGGACGGACAGCCGTACTCCTACTGGTTCGTGACGACCACCCCGGCGGAGATCTGGGACGCGGCGCCGGGCGGCGACGACCTGATGGCACGCCTGGACGCACTGCCCAGCAACCACAGCCCGTACTTCGCGCCGGACCTGTCGGCGGTGGGACCGGGGGTACGGACCCTGGTGGCGGGCGCGCTCAGTCACCTAGTCGGGTAGCGCCTTCCTCAGTGCCGCGTCCAGCGCCGCCGCCAACTCCGCGTCCCCCGGCGGGCTGTCGCCGAAGAGCGGGCCCAGCTGTGCCGTGAAGGTCTGGGTGAAGGCCCCGTAGAGCGGGGTGCGCGGACGCTGGACCGCGTCCCGGAGGGCGGGGAGCAGGATGCCGCGGGCGTAGGCGGGGCGGCCGGCCTTGTCGCGGGGCATCCGGTCGGCCCGCTCGCCGGTGGGGGAGCCCGAGGGGACCGTGGTGTGCAGGGTGCAGCCGATGCCGTCGTCGGCGTAGGCCGAGGTACGGGTCGCCGCGAACCCCGCGTCCAGCAGGCAGCGTTCGCTCTCAGGTCCGGTGAGGTACCGGATCAGTTCGGTCGCCTTCCCTGCCCGTTGCGAACCCTCGGCCACCGCGAGGTTCTGGCCGCCGAGCACCGCCCGGCCGGGGAGCGGGGCGACGCCCAGCTGCTCCTCGTCGAAGGACTGGTGGAGGGTGCGGTAGGCGTACGGCCAGTGGCGCAGGAACGCGGTGCGGCCGTCGGCGAAGTCGCTCATCGTGGCGGCCTCGTCGGAGTGGACGGCGTCCTGGAGGGTGTACGGGGACTCGGTGCGGCGGCGCAGTTCGGCGACACCGGCGGTCAACTGGGCGACGTCGGCGTCGTAGTGGCCGTCGGCGCCGGTGAAGTGGAAGCCCTCCGCGGAGGGCCCCGCCGCCGACGCGAACGCCTCGACCGCGTTGACCGTACGGCCCTCGTAGGGCGCGAGCTGGGTGGTCCAGCCCTTCTCGTAGGCGCCCACGGCCGGGTGTTCGTCGATCTCCTCGATCAGGTCCTCCAGCTGCCCCCAGTCGAGGCCGGCGCTCAGGTCGGTCCGCTGGACGCCGGCCGCCTTGAGCAGGTCGCGGCGGTAGTAGAGGAGCCCGACGTCACTGTTGAACGGCACCGCGTACACCTCGTCGCCCCAACGGGCGGTGTCCGCGACGGACTTGATGTGATCGCCGTCGAGCACGTTGGGGGGCAGCGGGCGGATCAGCCCGGCCGCGGCGAACTCCGGCACCCAGGTCACATCGAGGTTGACGACGTCGTAGACCGCGCTGCCGGACTGGAGGGCGCCGAGCAGCTGACTGCGCTGCTCGTCGGCGCTGCCGGGCAGTTCGACGAGCCGGGCGCGGTACCCGGAGTTCGCCTTCCTCTCCCGCTCGTTCCAGTCGTCGATCAGCTGCTGCCTGATCCCGTTCTGCCCGGTCACGTCCCGTCCCCCGGCGACCACGATGTCGCCGGCCACGTCGGGGGAGGGCGCGGCGGGGGTGCCGGAGCCGCCGGTGCAGGCGGTGCCGGCCAGCAGCACGGAAGCGATGAGCAGTCGGCGTCCTCGGCCCATCAGTCCTCCCCCGTCCCGGTGCGCGCCACCTCGTCGGTCAGGCCCGCGCCGAGGTCGTCGCCGGCGTCCAGGCAGCGGCCGCCGCTCGCGGTGGCGATGCGGGCCGCCGGCTTGACGCGGTCGCAGCCCGCGGAGTCCAGGGAGACCGTGGCGACCGGGATACGCGCCGAGCGGGCGCGGGTCAGGACGTCGTCGAGGTTGCCGGCGGTCAGTGCGGTGTCGTCCTCGCCGTCGGTGATGTGGACGATGAGCTGGGGGCGGTCGTCGGCGGTGCCGCGTTCGGCCATCTCGTCGAGCGCGGCGAGCAGCGCGGCGTGCGGGTCGGCCTGGGCGTCGCGGACGCGGGCGCGGGTGTCGACGGCGCGCTCGGCCTCCTTGCGGGTGTGCGGGCCGAAGGGGAGCACGGTCTCGTAGGGGCGGTCGCCGGAGGTTCCCGAGACACCCCACACCGCGTACTCGTCGTCCCCGCCGAGCCCGCCCAGGGACTGCTTCAGCAGGCCGGGTCCGCCGCTCGGGCCCTCCCACAGGCCGGCCATCGAACCGGAGCTGTCGAGGAGGTAGAGGACCCGGCCGGGGCCGTGCGCGGCCCGGTACCGGTCGAGGACGTCCGTCATCTCGGCCCCGCCCGCGGACTCGTCGAGCGGTTCCGGATCGACCAGCACCCCGGCGGCGAGCGGCGCTCGCAGTTCCCCGCCCGTGGAGCGGAAGCCGTCCCCCGCGAACACCGCCCGCCCCTCTTCGCCGGTCAGCCACGCCCGGAAGTCCCCGGCGGCCCGGTCGCGCGCGGACTCGTCGCGGTCGGCGCCCTCCCAGCGCACCCGGACGAAGACGGGCTGCACACCGGGCACGTCGTTCGGGTACTGGGCCGTGCGCGGGGTGCGGGTCGTCCGCTCGCAGGCGACGCCGCTGCGCAGCAGGAACTCCGGTACGAGGGCCGCCGTACGGTTGTCCACGGCGTCGTCGTCGGGCAGCGCGCACAGCAGGTCGGCGGCGGTCGGGGCGGGCGGCCCCGGCTGGGCGACCTTCTGCTCGGCTCCGGCCGCGTCGGGGTTCGCGGTGTCGTAGAGGCCGACCGTGGCGAGCAGTGCCGCGTCGGCGAACTCCGGGTCGGGACGGCGTACCGCGGCGTTCTCGTCCCGCACCCGCAGATGGTCGATCATCCGGGACAGGGGGAGATCGACCCGGTCCCCCAGGGACTTCGCGGCGATCCGGTCCGGTACCGCGAGCACGACCGGCGAGTGCGCGAAGGGCTCCTCGTCGGCCTCCAGTTCGGCCACGGCGTCGGTGTCCTGGAGACCGGTGACCCGGGCGGCGTCGGCGGGGGAGGCCGGGATCCACACGTCCGGCTGCGGGCCGACGTCCCGCTGCGGGTTGGACTCCTCGTCGCGCGGTTCCTGCCAGGCCACCGAGTCCTGGCCGAGCGCGGCGACCGTGTCGGCGGACCCCGCGCTGTAGACGGTGATCCCGCTGCGCCGGCAGCCGCCGCCGGTGGTGTTGGCGTCGGAGGTCAGATACGCGTCGGCCGCCGCGGTGACCGTCGGCGCGAGATCGGGGTCGGTCAGGACACGCAGTTCCAGGGGCGGGGCGCAGGGGTCGCTGTCGGAGGTCAGGGCGACGATGCCGTAGGAGCCGAGACCGACGGCGGCGAGGGCGAGCAGCGCGGTGAGGCGGGTGGGCCCCACCGCGCGCAGCAGGCCGGGGAGGCGGGAGCGGCGCAGCCGGGCGGTCGCCGTGCCGGCCCAGGTGCCGAGGAGGGCGAGGAAGGCGGTCAGGGG
>NZ_JABERD010000230.1 GCF_013044505.1 Streptomyces sp. S3(2020)
CCCCCGAGGCATCCGCGGCGCCCGCCGCGCCGGCGTCCGCCCGCTCAACAGGATCAACCGCGCCGCCCGATGCCGCTGCCCCGCATACGGCTCCAGCAACGACAGCATCACGGAGTCGTCCGCGTCCCGGTCCCCGGCCAGAGCCCACCCGACGATCCCCGGCAGATGCAGATCCCCCACGGTCACCGCGTCCGCCGCCCCATGGCTGCGCTGCACGACCTCCGCGGACGTCCACGGCCCGATCCCCGGCACGACCTCCAGCCGGGCCTGCGCCTCGGCCGGCTCCATCCCCATCGCCTGCTCCAGCCGGGCGGCGACCCGGACCGCCCGCAGGATCGTCGACGCCCGCTTGTCGTCGACCCCGGCCCGATGCCACTCCCAGGACGGGATCAGCGCCCACGTCCGGGGAGCGGGCATCACGAACAGCCGTCCACCGGCCGCGGGCCCCGGCGCGGGCTCGCCGTACTTCCGTACCAGCGACCGCCAGGCCCGATACGCCTCGTCGGTCGTGACCTTCTGTTCGAGGACCGACGGGATCAGCGACTCCAGCACCAGCCCCGTCCGCGTCAGCCGCAGCCCCGGCCGCCGATGCTGCGTGGCAGCCACCAACCGGTGCCGAGGCGCGAAGGCAGCCGGGTCGTCGGCAGCACCCAGCAGCGACGGCAACCCGTCGAGCAGCCACTGAGCCCCCGGCCCCCACGCCTCCCCGCGCACCTGACCACCGCCCGCGGAGACCCGCAGCGTCCCCGGCCCGGCGGGCGTGAGACTGGTCCGCCACACCGACCCGTCCGGCATCGCCCGGAACGTCGGATCGGCGGGCCCCCGCCGCAACGGCCCGAGCACCAGCCCCAGATCCAGCGGCCCCTCGGGCACCCACGTCCGCACCCGCCCCGGCGCCGCCGCCGGCCGCGGCACACCCCCGGGCACGGCGACATGCCCGCCGCGCACGGTCGTACGCGTGGGCCGCGGGGTGAACCGTCCAGCCACGATGAAGTCCCGGGTGAGGTGAAGAGGGCCTGCGAGAGTCCTACGAGGGTCCCGTCGAGGGTAGAGGGACGCGGGCCGTCCTCACCGCACCTCGATGAACATCCCCGCGTCCCGGTCCGGACGCGGCCTCGGGTCCTCGGCCGGATGCCCGACCGCCACCGCGCCCATGGGATCCCAGTCCCGGGGCAGCCCGAGCACCTCGCGCACCACGTCCCGGCAGAACATCGTCGAGGACACCCACGCCGACCCCAGCCGCTCCCCGGCCAGCGCGACGAGGAAGTTCTGCACCCCGGCCCCGGTCGCGACGACGAACATCTCCCGCTCGGCGCCGTCGCGCCGCGGATCGCCGTAGTCGTGCGAACCGTCCATGACGAGACACGGCACCACCAGGTACGGCGCGTTGCGCAGTACGTCCCCGCGCTTCACCCGCTTGGCGATCGACTCCTCGCTCTTGCCGTCCCGCCGCAGATCCCCGATCCAGGCGTCCCGCATCGCGTCCAGCAGCCGGGTCCGCGACTCCGCGGACTCCAGCAGCACGAAACGCCACGGTGTCGTGTGGTGCGGCGCCGGAGCCGTCACGGCCGCGGCGACCGCGCGGCGCACCGCGCCGGGGTCGACCGGCTCGTCCGTGAAGGCCCGTACCGTACGGCGCTGGGTCACCGCCTGCCGTACCGCCTCGGAGGTGCCCAGTCGGAACATGTCGTCGCGCGCCCCGCGCACCATGGCGCCCGCCCCCTCTCCGTGCTCCTCGGCCACCACATGCGCCAGTCCGCGCACGACCGCGACGGGCAGCCCGGCGGCCTTGCCCTTCACCAGGTCGCCGGCCGCGGCGAGCTCATCGGCCGTGGCGACGACGGTCGCGCTCAGCGGATTGCCGTACGCGTCCGTGCCGCCCCGCAGATCGTCGAGCACCCGCACGCCCGCGGCGCCGATCGCCACATCCGTGAGCCCCGCGCGCCACGGCCGTCCGAAGGTGTCGGTGACGACGACCCCGACGCTGACGCCGAGCAGGTCGCGCAGGCCCTCGCGGATCGCGCGGGCGGCGGCGTCCGGGTCCTCGGGCAGCAACAGGACCGTGCCGGCGGGAGTGTTGGAGGCGTCGACCCCGGCCGCCGCCATGATCAGGCCCTGCCGGTTCTCGACGATCCGCAGGGCGCCGCGTCTGGCCACCACCCGGACCGTCTCGGCGTCGATCGCCGCCTCCCGGTCGGCCGCTTCGACGATCCGGCCCTCCGCCTTGGAGACGATCTTCGAGGTCACGAGGAGGACGTCACCGTCGGCGAGGCCGGGCTCGGCGGCGGCGATCAGCTTGGCGAGGTCGTCGCCGGGCGCTATCTCGGGGAGGCCGGGCACGGCCCAGGCGCGGAAACCGTCCGTGGTCACGACGCGCGTACCTCCTCCGCCAGCGCCAGCGCCTCGCGGGCCATCTCGGTGGTCGCGTCGAGGTCCGTCATCATCAGCGGTACGGCCCGGCAGCGGATCCCCGCCGTCTCGATCCGCGCCACGGAGCTGGCGTCCACGGTGTCGACGAGCCAGCCGTCCAGCAGCCCCGAGCCGTAGTGCTCGGCCACCGCCGCGGCCGTCGACTCCACGCCCACCGCGGCGAGCACCTTGTCGGCCATCCCGCGCACGGGCGCGTCCCCGACGATGGGGGAGAGCCCGACCACCGGCACCCCGGCCTCGGCGATCGCCTCGCGGATGCCGGGCACCGCGAGGATCGTGCCGACCGAGACGACGGGGTTGGACGGCGGGAAGAGGATCACGTCCGCCTCGGCGATGGCCTCCAGGACGCCCGGCGCGGGCTTGGCCTGCTCCGCGCCCACCGGCACGATCGCCTCCGCCGGGACCGAGGCCCGCAGCCGCACCCAGTACTCCTGGAAGTGGATCGCCTTGCGCTCGCCGTCCACCTCGACGGCCACATGCGTCTCCACGCGGTCGTCGGACATCGGGATCAGCCGGACGCCCGGCTGCCAGCGGTCGCAGAGCGCCTCGGTGACCGCGCTGAGCGCGAATCCGGCGCCGATCATCTGCGTCCGCACGATGTGCGTGGCGAAGTCCCGGTCGCCCAGTCCGAACCACTCCGGGCCCACGCCGTAGGCCGCGAGCTCCTCCTTGAGATGGAAGGTCTCGTCGGCCCGACCCCAGCCCTGCTCCTCGTTGATGCCGCCGCCGAGCGTGTACATCACCGTGTCGAGGTCCGGGCAGACCTTCAGCCCGAAGAGGTGGATGTCGTCCCCGGTGTTGCCGATGACCGTGATGTCCGCGTCCGGCACGGCCTGCTTCAGACCGCGCAGGAACCGGGCACCACCGATGCCGCCTGCCAGAACCACAATGCGCATGCGCCCAAGTCTCGCAGGCGGGTACGACAACGCGTCAGGCGGTCACGACGTCCACCTCGTCGTACGTCGCGGGGGCCGCGGTGCACGCGGTGTGCATCGGCATCTCCGTCAGACCGGGGTAGTAGACGTGCAGGCTGACCGCCGGCTCCAGCGTGTCGTTGACGACCTCGTGCACATAGCCCGGCGCGAACACCCGCTGCGAGCCCGTCCCCAACGCGCGCGTGCCCCGCTCCGTCCGCTCGGTCAGCTCGCCGTCCAGGACGGTCAGCACCCCGGAGGACCGGCCGTGGTCGTGCAGTCCGCTGCCCTGACCGGGCACCCAGGACAGCAGCCACACCTCGTAGCCCGGACCGGTGCGCAGCCGGTGGTACCAGCGCGACGCCGCGTCGTAGTGCACCAGGTGCTCCCACTGGGAGCGGTCGGCGGCGATCGAGCGGGCCAGGCCGACGAACTCGGCGACGGTGGCCGGGTGCTCGCGCGGAGTCTGGAGCAGATGCGGGACCTCGAGGATGTCGCCGGCGATCTGGAGGTCGTTGTCGCTGTTCATGGGATGCGCTGGTTCCTCAGTGAAAGAAGGTCAGAGGGGAACAGAAGAGCCGAGTCGCGGGGCGACTCGGCCTTCAGCCGGAGCGGGTGTCGCTCAACAGCTGGGACAGCAACAGCTACAGCGCGCGCGGGCGGCACCGTGGGACCCGGCGGTGCGGGTCGAGGTGAGTGCCAAGTTCGCGAGCATGCCCACAAGGACAGCGGCTCACACCCGGCACTGTCAACTCGACACCGGCATGTGGGACAGGTTTCACCTCATCCGGTTCATCTGTGAGGCGAAAGGTTTGTTCACACGCCTACCGGGACACATGGCGCACAACCGGGCGCGCGGAACGGGATCGAAGTTCTGGGCGTCCTTCTCCGTACAGGTCCTGCGCGGGTCGCAAGTTCCCCCGGGCCCCATCTGCTTGTCAAGGTTTATGGCGATTTGAACACTTTCCGCTAGGCCTTGGTTCCGCAGAGTGAATAAGGGGCCCAATAGCAGATCTCGGCTTGACTCGCCCGGAGCAGCACACTTGTAATTTCACTCGTGTCGTTCAGCCGAAATCGGTTACGGCTACATCACGGGGACGTGGAAGACAGACGAGGGGCGCACATGACCGAGCTGGTGCAGGAACTGCTGGTCGACGACGCGGATGAGGAACTCGGCTGGCAGGAGCGCGCGCTGTGCGCCCAGACCGACCCCGAGTCCTTCTTCCCCGAGAAGGGTGGCTCCACCCGTGAGGCCAAGAAGGTCTGCCTGGCTTGTGAAGTCCGCTCCGAGTGCCTCGAGTACGCCCTCGCCAACGACGAGCGGTTCGGCATCTGGGGCGGCCTGTCCGAGCGGGAGCGCCGCCGCCTGAAGAAGGCGGCCGTCTGAGCGGTCGCAGCGGGTCCACAGGCAGGCCTTGAACGGCCCGTCGCAACTGGGTTATCCACAGGCGGCGGGCCGCCGTCATGCCCAGCCGATAGTGTGGGCGCTCGTCCGAGACACCTCGCCGCCCCCAGGGGGCACAGGCGTCCACCGCAGTCCACCGAACCGGGGCCCGTACCTCGATGTCCGTGCACAGCCACACGGCAGCTCACGACGCTGCCGCTCCCGAGTTTCCGCGTCATGTGGTGACCGCGGTCCTCGTCTCCCACGACGGCGCCCGCTGGCTGCCCGACGCGCTCGCCGGGCTGCTCGGCCAGGAGCGCCCCGTCCAGTTCGCCATGGCCGCCGACACCGGCAGCGCGGACGACTCCGCGCAGCTGGTCACCGAGGCCCTCGGAGCGGACCACGTGCTGCACCTCGCCCGCCGCACCGGCTTCGGCCAGGCCGTCGAGGAGGCCAACCGCAGCGCGCCCCTCCTCACCCCCGATGAGCTGCCGTACCTGAAGCGGCCCAGCGGCTGGGACCCCGTCACGCGCACGTGGCGCGACGACGCCTACGACATGCCGGAGCTGCCGCACGGTGAACCCGTGCAGTGGCTGTGGCTGCTGCACGACGACTGCGCCCCCGAACCCGACGCCCTGGCCCAGCTGCTGCGGGTCGTGGAGAACGAGATGGAGCTCGGCCGGGACGACGTCGCCGTCGTGGGCCCCAAGCTCCGCGGCTGGTACGACAGGCGCCAGCTCCTCGAGGTCGGCGTCACCATCGCCCACTCCGGGCGCCGATGGACCGGCCTGGACCGCCGCGAACAGGACCAGGGCCAGCACGACCACGTCCGGCCCGTGCTCGCCGTCTCCACCGCCGGCATGCTCGTGCGCCGCGACGTCTTCGACGAACTCGGCGGCTTCGACCGACGGCTGCCCCTGATGCGCGACGACGTCGACCTGTGCTGGCGCGCCACGGCGGCCGGCCACCGCGTCCTCGTCGCCCCCGAGGCGGTCGTACGCCACGCCGAGGCGGCCTCCCGCGAGCGCCGCGCCGTCGACTGCGTGGGCCGCACCGCGGCCTCCCCGCACAAGGTCGACAAGGCGGGCGCCGCCTACACCCTGCTCGTCAACAGCCGTGCGGCCGTGCTGCCCTGGGTCCTGCTGCGACTCGTCGTCGGCACAGTGCTGCGCACGGTCGCCAACCTCGTCGGCAAGGTCCCCGGGCAGGCCCTCGACGAGATCCGCGGTCTGCTCGGCACCCTGCTGCGGCCCGAGCGGATCATCGCCGGGCGCCGCAGGCGCGGCGCGCCGGTGGTCGACAAGGACGAGATGCGGCCGCTGTTCCCGCCGCCCGGCGCGACCGTGCGGGCCACCGTGGAACAGGCCGCCGGTGAACTGTTCGGCAGCTCCGACCCCGAAGCCACCTCGGGCGCGGGACGGCACGGCGGCGCGGTCGAGTCCGGACCCGGCGGCGACGACGCCGACTTCCTGGAGATCGAGCAGTTCGCCCGCGTCAAGCGCGTCGCCCGCAAGCCGGGACCGGTGCTCTTCCTGGTGCTGCTGCTCGTCTCGCTGGCCGCCTGCCGTGAACTCCTCGGCGGCGGCGCGCTCACGGGCGGCGCCCTGCTGCCCGCCCCGGCCGACTCCGGTGAGCTGTGGTCGCGCTACCTCGACTCCTGGCACGCGGTCGGCGCCGGAGGGACCACGTCGGCGCCGCCGTACCTGGCGATCGTCGCGATGCTCGCCTCCGTGCTGTTCGGGTCGACGGGGCTCGCCATCACGGTCCTCCTCGTCTGCTCGGTGCCACTGGCCGGCCTCACGGCCTACTTCGCCTCCCGCCCGCTGGTCGAGTCGCGGCTCCTGCGCGCCTGGGCGGCCGTCGTCTACGCCTTCCTGCCCGCGGCCACCGGCGCGCTCGCCGGCGGCCGTCTCGGCACCGCCGTCCTCGCGATCCTGCTGCCGCTCATCGCCCGCGCGGGCATCGCGGCCTCCGGCCTCACGAACACCTCGGACGCCCGCGGCAGTTGGCGCGCCACCTGGGCGTACGCCCTGCTGCTGACGGTCACCACCGCGTTCACGCCGATCATCTGGCCCATCGCGCTGCTCCTCGGCCTCGGCGTCCTGGCCGTGCGCCGAGCCGACATCACCGCCTACGGCCTGCGCTTCCTGGCCCAGCTCGGCACGCCCCTGCTGATCCTCGCGCCCTGGTCGCTGACCCTGCTCCCGTTCGGCTTCTTCGACGAGGCCGGCCTCGCGTACGGCTCCTCGGCCGCCTCCGCCCTCGACCTGCTCGGCGCCAGCCCCGGTGGCCCCGGCACGGTCAGCGGGCTGATGCTCATCGGCGTCGTGCTGGCCGCGCTGGCCGCCCTGCTGCGCTCGGAGCGTCAGTTCGGAATCTGGACGGCCTGGGCGGTCGCCCTGGTGGGCCTCGTCTTCGCGGTCCTGTCCAACGGCTCCACCTGGGCGGGCCCGGCCACCCTCGTCTACGGCCTCGCGCTGCTGGCGGCCGCCGTGCTCGGCGCCGACGGCGCACGCTCGCGTGTCGCCGAGCAGAGCTTCGGCTGGCGCCAGCCGGTCGCCGCGCTGATCGCCTTCGCCGCCGCCGCGGGCCCGCTGCTCGTCGCGGCCGGCTGGATGCTCCGCGGCGCCGACGGCCCCCTGGAGCGACGCGACCCGGTCCAGGTGCCCGCGTTCGTCGCCGAGGACAGCAACAACCGCGACCGGGCCCGCACCCTCGTCCTGGACAGCGACTCCACGGCCCACGTCGGCTACATGCTGGTCCGCGGTTCCGGCGCCCGCCTCGGCGACGCCGAACTCACCACCGCCGACGGCGAGAACAGCCGCCTCGACAAGGTCGTCGCCAACCTCGTCGCCGGTTCCGGAGCCGACCAGTCCGACCAGCTCGGCAAGTTCGCGGTGCGTTACGTCCTGGTCCACAAGGGCGCCCCGCGCGAGGTCGCCCGGGTCCTGGACGCCACCCCGGGCCTGACCCGGCTCAGCGAGCAGAACGGCAGCGCGCTGTGGCGCGTCGACCAGGACGTCGCCCGCGCCACCATCGTCAGCGGCTCCGGCACCCCGACGCTCGTCGCCGCCGGCCCCGTCGAGATCCACACCACCATCCCGGCCGGCGCCGCGGGCCGCACCCTGCGGCTCGCCGACTCCGTCGCCGAGGGCTGGACGGCCACCCTGGACGGCAGGCCGCTGGCCGCCAAGACGGTCGACGGCTGGGCCCAGGGCTTCGAACTCCCGTCCTCCGGCGGCACACTGGACGTCGTCTACGACGACCCGATCACCCACACCGCCTGGCTGTGGGCGCAAGGTTCCCTCGCGGTCGTCCTCGTGGTGCTCGCCCTGCCGGGCCGACGCCGCGACATCGACGACGACCTCCCCGAGGAGGAGCGCGCGATCCCCGCCCAGGCGACGGAGGGCGAGGGCCGCCGCGCCCGCCGCCTGCGCGCCCAGGCGGAGGCCGAGGAGACCGCCCAGGGCGACGAGTCCGTCGCTCCTCCCTCGGAGGAGACCCCGGTGCCGGTTCCGCAGCAGGCCTACGGCGAGTGGGACCAGGCGAGTTACGCGGGCGCCGAGTACGGCTCCTACGGCGGTGACCAGTACCAGGCCGCCCAGCAGTACCCGGCGGGCGGCTACGACCAGCAGAACTACGCGGACCCCTATCAGGGCGGCCAGTACGACCCGTACGCGTACGGCGGACAGGCGCAGCAACCGTCGTACGACCAGTACGGGCAGCCGTACGACCAGGGTTACGACGCGACGTACGACCCGGCGCAGCCGCAGCAGCACGGCGGCGAGCACCCCGACGGGAGCCAGCAGTGAACCGCACCACCGTGTCCCTGATCGCCTGCACGACCGCCCTCGCCGCCGTCACCGGGTTCGCCACGCTCACCACGCCCGACGCGTCCGGCACGGACACCGCCACGACGGCCACCGAGCTGCCCGTGGAGCGCACGAGCCTGCTCTGCCCGAGCCCGAGCACCTCCGACCTCGCCGAGACGTCGTACACGTCCTTCACGCCCGTCACCAAGGGCACGGGGAGCGACGGCAAGGCCGAACTCGTCTCCGTCGCACAGGAGTCGGAGAGCGGGAAGAAGTCCGGAAAGAAGAAGACCGAGAAGCCGGTCCTCACCCCCAAGGAGCCCGGCACCCCGGTCACGGGCGACACCTCGGGCGGTGAGTCCCCGGCGCTCATCGGCACCGCCGAGGGGCAGTTCGCCCCCGGCTGGACCGTGCAGGAGACCACCGAGGTCGCCGCCGGCACCGGACGCGGCCTGCAGGGCGTCAACTGCACCGAGGCCGACACGGAGTTCTGGTTCCCCGGCGCCAGCACCGACGCCGACCGCACCGACTACGTCCACCTGACCAACCCCGACGACTCGGCGGCCGTCGTCGACATCGAGCTGTACGGCAAGGACGGTGCCGTGGAGGCCCCAGCCGGCGAGGACATCACCGTCCCGCCGCACTCCAGCGAGCCGATCCTGCTGTCCACGCTGGTCAGCGACGAGCAGACCAACCTGACCGTGCACGTCAACGTCCGCAGCGGGCGGGTCGGGGCCGCCGTGCAGGCTCTGGACGACAAGATCGGCGGCGACTGGCTGGCCGCGTCCACGGACCCGGCGGGCAGCCTCGTGCTGCCGGGCATCCCCAAGGACGCCACCGACGTACGCCTGGTCGTCTTCACGCCCGGTGACGCCGACGCCGACCTGAAGGTGAAGCTCGCCTCTCCGTCGGGGCTGATCACGCCGGCCGGGAGCGAGACGCTGCACGTCAAGGCGGGTATGACGACCGCGGTCGACCTGGGTGACGTCATGCGCGGGGAGGCCGGTTCGCTGGTGCTGACGCCGACCGACCAGTCCGTGCCGGTCGTCGCCGCGGTGCGGGTCACCCGGGGCAAGGGCGACGCGAAGGAGACCGCTTTCATCCCCGCCACGCGCGCGGTGGGCACGCGCGCGACGGCCGTCGGCAACAGCGCCAAGGGCACCACGCTGTCCCTCGTGGCCCCCGGCCGCGGCGCGCAGGTCAAGGTGACCGCGTCGGCGGGCAGCGGCGGTGGCACGGCGGCCTCGAAGACGTACACGATCAAGGGCGGCACCACACAGGACGTCGAACTGCCGGTCCCGAGCGGTCTGAAGGGCACGTACGCGCTGACCGTCGAGCCGGTGTCCGGCGGCCCGGTCTACGCGGCCCGGACCCTGGCGGTCACGGAGGACGGCATCCCGGGCTTCACGGTGCAGACGCTGCCGGACGACCGGGGCATGGTCGAGGTGCCGCGGGCCGACCAGGACCTGTCGGTGCTGCAGAAGTAGCCGGTCAGTCCTCGCCGTAGCGCGGGTCGACGGTCTCGGGTGTGAGGCCCAGCAGCTCGGCGACCTGCTCGACGACGACCTCGTGCACCAGGGCCGCGCGTTCGTCGCGGCCCTTGGTGCGGATCTCCACGGGGCGCCGGTACACCACCACGCGCGCGGGCCGTCCCTCGCGCGCGGGAATCGTGCCGCCGAGGGGGACCGCCTCGTCGTTCCAGGCCTCGCCCTCCAGCCGGGGTACTTCCAGCACGAGGAAATCGATGTCGGCGAGCTGCGGCCACCGTCGTTCCAGGCGCTCCACGGAGTCCTGCACCAGGTCCGCGAACGCCTCGGCACGGCTTGCCGCGAGCGGTACCTGGGGCGGCGCGATCGGGCCGCGCATGCCCCTGCCGTGGCGATCACGTCGGCGGGGCCCGGGGCCGGCGGCACGGGGCGGTACGGGGTTGTCCATCACTGGTGAAGCGTAGTCCCCGGCGGGACCGGGTGCCCGAGCCCACGCGGTGTCCGGGCGGTCTTCGGCCGCCTCGTACGGCATGTCGCAGGATGACCATTCCAGCCAAGGTTGGGCTCGATTCCGTATCTCTGTGAGACCGGTGATCTCAAGGCAATTGACCTTGTTTGTACCGAGTGATGATCGGGCCGTGTCTCGCCCGAGATCACAGAAAGCGGTATCTGTGCAGGTCGGGAAGGTGTGATGGGAGAGACCGGTGGGGCGTTACGCGCCACGACACGGTGGAGTGACCTGGGGGAGAGTCGTCGCGGCCCGCTCAAGAGTGCGGTACCGTCCAACGTCGTGAGCCCTGTACGTCGCTGTTCGCGCACCGCTTGCGGCCGCCCCGCCGTCGCGACGCTGACGTACGTCTACGCCGACTCGACCGCGGTCCTCGGCCCGCTCGCCACCTACGCCGAACCCCACTGCTACGACCTGTGCGCCGAGCATTCCGAGCGCCTCACCGCCCCGCGTGGCTGGGAGGTCGTCCGGCTCCTCGACAGTTCGACTCCTGCCCGCCCCAGCGGCGATGACCTGGAAGCGCTTGCCAACGCGGTCCGTGAGGCGGCCCGTCCGCAGGAGCGCGCGGCCCGGGCCGGCGGGGGACGTGCGGCGGACCCGATTGAGGTCGCGCGCCGCGGCCATCTGCGGGTGCTGCGCTCGCCCGACAACTGAGCCGGTTCACCCGAGCTCGTCCAACCGCCCCTGTTCTTGTGTGCGTTCGGTGCATGTTCCGCTCAGTGACGCGCGCCCATTGACGGTCGCTTGTCGCGGACACGACCATTTCCTCAGCCGAAACGAGAAATCGCTTTCCGCATGGCGGAATCGAGCGGAACCGGATCGGGGAGGCGCCCGTGTACGTCCAGCAACTGGAACCCGTCGCCGGATCACTGGGCCTGTCCGCCCTCGTCGCCACCCTGCCACTGGTGATCGTCCTCGTCCTGCTCGGCGGCGTGCGCCTCAAAGCCCATCTCGCGGGCCTCACCGGCCTTCTGGCGGCCGTTCTGGTCGCCTGGCTCGCGTACGGCATGCCCCTGGGGCAGACGCTCTCCAGCGGCGCCCAGGGAGTCGTCTTCGGCCTCTTCCCCATCCTGTGGATCGTCGTCAACGCCCTGTGGGTGTACCGGATGACCGTCCGCACCCGGCACTTCGACATCCTGCGCCGCTCCTTCGGGCGGCTCTCCGACGACCCGCGCATCCAGGCCCTCGTCGTCGCCTTCTGTTTCGGCGCCCTGCTGGAGGCCCTCGCCGGCTTCGGGGCGCCCGTCGCGATCTGCTCGGTCATGCTCGTCGCCCTCGGCTTCGACCCGGTGCGCGCGGCGGTCGTCGCACTGGTCGCCAACACCGCGCCGGTCGCCTTCGGCGCGATGGGCACACCGGTCGTGACACTCGCCCAGGTGACCGAACTGCCCCTGGACACCGTCGCGTCCGTGGTGGGGCGCCAAACCCCGCTGCTGGCCCTCGTGGTGCCGCTCGTGCTGGTCTTCCTCGTCGACGGACGGCGCGGTCTCAGGGAGACCTGGGTGCCCGCCCTGGCGTGCGGAACCGCCTTCGCCGTCGGCCAGTTCGTCGCCTCCAACTACGTCTCCGCCCAACTCGCCGACATCGGCGCCGCCTTGCTGGGCGCCGCCGCCCTCGTCGCCGTGCCCCGCGCACGCGTGCCCGCCACCGAGTCCGTACGCGCGTCCGTGCTGACCGGCAGCCGCAGCGAGGAACTCGACGAGGCCGACCCGCGCGGTGAGGTCGTGCGCGCCTACGCCCCGTACGCCCTGATCGTCGTGATCTTCTCCCTCGCGCAGATCCCCGTCGTCAAGGACCGCCTGGCGAATGCGACCCAGACCTACGACTGGCCCTTCCTGAACGTCGTGAACCCCGACGGCGACCCGGTCGGCGGCAACGTGTTCACCTGGCCGGTCGTGGCCACCGGCGGCACGCTCGTGCTGCTCGCCGGGGTGTGCACGGCGGTCGTCCTCGGCGTGCACGCACGCGTGGCGGTCAGGGAATGGCTCGCCACCGTCCACGAGTTGAGGTTCGCGATCCTGACCGTCACCTCGGTGCTGGCCCTCGCGTACGTCATGAACCTCTCCGGACAGGCGGCCACCATCGGCCACTTCGTGGCGGCCGCGGGCGCCGGACTCGCCTTCCTCTCCCCGGTGCTGGGCTGGTTCGGCGTGGCCGTCTCCGGCTCCGACACCTCGGCCAACGCGCTGTTCGGAGCGCTCCAGGTGACCGCGGCCCGCGAGTCGGGGCTCTCGCCGGAACTCCTGGCCGCCGCGAACAGCTCGGGCGGCGTCCTCGGCAAGATGATCTCCCCGCAGAACCTCACCATCGCCTGCGCCGCCGTCGGGCTCGCCGGCCGCGAAGGGGACCTGCTGCGCAAGGTGCTGCCCTGGAGCCTGGGGCTGCTGCTGGTGATGTGCCTCGTCGTGGTCGGGCAGAGCTCGCCGGTTCTGGCGTGGATGCTGCCCTGACCTGAGGTTACGTCCAGGTTCCACTCAGGGGACGCACAGCACCGCTGTCGGTGGGGGCGGGTAGTTTGGGGCGACCGACAGGACTTTGAGAAGGGTTAGGCCGTGGCTGCTGATCTGTCACAGCTCGTGAAGGCGTACGACGTGCGCGGTGTCGTCCCCGACCAGTGGGACGAGACGCTGGCCGAGCTCTTCGGGGTCGCCTTCGTCCGGGTGACCGGCGCGAGCGCGATCGTGGTCGGGCACGACATGCGGCCCTCGTCCCCCGGTCTGTCGCGGGCCTTCGCGCGCGGGGCGGCCGCGCAGGGCGTCGACGTCACCGAGATCGGCCTGTGCTCCACCGACCAGCTGTACTACGCCTCGGGCGCGCTCGACCTGCCGGGCGCGATGTTCACCGCCTCGCACAACCCGGCCCAGTACAACGGCATCAAGATGTGCCGCGCGGGCGCCGCCCCGGTCGGCCAGGACACCGGTCTCGCCGAGATCCGCGAGCTGGCCGAGGGCTGGCTCGACTCGGACGCCCCGGCCCCGGCGGCGACACAGGGCACGATCACCCGGCGGGACACCCTGGAGGACTACGCGGCCCACCTGCGGGGCCTGGTCGACCTGACCGCCGTCCGCCCCCTGAAGGTCGTCGTGGACGCGGGCAACGGCATGGGCGGCCACACGGTCCCCACGGTCTTCGCGGGCCTGCCCCTGACCGTCGTCCCGATGTACTTCGAACTGGACGGCACGTTCCCGAACCACGAGGCCAACCCCCTCGACCCGGCGAACATCGTGGACCTCCAGAAGCGCGTGCGTGAGGAGTCCGCCGACCTCGGCATCGCCTTCGACGGCGACGCCGACCGCTGCTTCGTCGTCGACGAGAACGGCGACCCGGTCTCCCCGTCGGCCATCACCGCGCTGGTCGCCGCACGCGAGCTCGCCAGGAACGGCGGCAGCGGCGTGATCATCCACAACCTGATCACCTCCTGGTCCGTGCCCGAGGTCGTCGAGGAGCACGGCGGCACCCCGGTACGCACGCGCGTGGGCCACTCCTTCATCAAGGCCGAGATGGCGAAGTCCGGCGCGATCTTCGGCGGCGAACACTCCGCCCACTACTACTTCAAGGACTTCTGGAACGCCGACACGGGCATGCTCGCCGCCCTCCACGTCCTCGCCGCCCTCGGCGGCCAGCAGGGCCCCCTGTCCGCCCTCGTGGCCGAGTACGACCGCTACACCGGCTCCGGCGAGATCAACTCCACGGTCGCCGACCAGACCGGCCGCCTGGCAGCGATCCGCTCCGCCTACGAGACCCGGGAAGGCATCACCCTGGACGAACTCGACGGCCTCACAGTCAGCTCGGCGGACTGGTGGTTCAACGTCCGCCCGTCCAACACGGAGCCCCTGCTGCGGCTGAACGCGGAGGCCCGGGACGAGGCGACCATGGCGAAGATCCGGGACGAGGTGCTGGGGATCATCAGGGGCTGAGAGCACCGCAGCCTCTCCGGCGTCTGAGGAGCGGGGGTGCAGGGGGCGGAGCCCCCTGGGTGCGGGGTCGAAGGGG
>NZ_JABERD010000231.1 GCF_013044505.1 Streptomyces sp. S3(2020)
CGCCACACCCGCCGCCCCGCGCGCGGCCCGCAGAGCCTGCCCCTCGCGCACCGCACGCAAGGCCGCCCGCCGCGCCGCCGCCCGGCGCCGCAACCTCGCCGCCGCGGTCCTCACCGTCAGCGGGCTCGTCGTCCTGCCGCTGGTCCTGTGGTCGGCCCTCGGTGGCGGGGACGACACCGCCTCGGCCGGCGGCACCCAGGCCTCCGAGACACCGGGCAGCGGAGCGGGCAAGTCCTCCTCCGACTCCTCGTGGATCGGCTCCGGCAAGGACGTGGAGGGCACACTGCGCGGCCGGCTGCACAACGTCGACTCCGGACTCTGTATCGGCGTCGTCGGCAAGAAGGCCGTCAAGGACGCGGAGACCGAGCTCGCCAAGTGCTCCTCGAAGACCGACCAGCAATGGACGTACGAGACGGACGGAACACTGCGCAGCGCCGCGGACCCGGACCTGTGCCTGGACTCCCACCTCGGCTACTCCGTGCGGCTGGCCCCGTGCACCGGCACCGGCAAGGCCGAGACCAAGAGCATCCGCTACGACTTCACGCTCCAGGGCAACCTGGTGCCGCGCTGGGACCAGGACCTGGCCCTGACACCCGCCGCCACCGACGGCACCGGCGCCCTGGTCCTCAAGACCCGCGACGACATCACCGTCCAGCGCTGGGTGTTCGACACCTCCAGGGCCGACCCCCAGATGGAGGTGGTCAACTGGGACGCGCAGGCCGGCACCACGAAGAAGGCGCCCGTCGAGACCCCCACGCCCACGCCGACGCCTACGAAGAAGGCCTCACCGACGCCGTCCCCGAGCCCGTCGACCACCTCGCCGAGCCCGACGGCGAGCTCGTACCCCAGCGGCATGCCCTGCTACGGGTACTACTGCTCCTGGGACGGCCAGTACGGCAACGGATACGGCGGCGGCTACGGATACGGCTACGGGGGATACGGCGGACGGCGCTGACCGCCCGGCTCACACCCCGACGGCCTGGAGCGACACCCACAGCGCCAGCGTGGCCGGCACCAGCGCGGCCGGTACGGCGAGCAGCCCGAGCCGGGTGAACTCCCCGAGCCCGACCCCGTGCCCGTGCCGCTGCACGATCCGCCGCCACAGCAGGGTGGCGAGCGATCCGGCGTACGTCAGGTTCGGGCCGATGTTCACCCCGATCAGCACCGCGAGCACCGCCCCGGGACCGGCCGTGGCGGTCAGCGGCAGCAGGACCAGCACCGCGGGCAGGTTGTTGATCAGGTTCGCCAGGACGGCGGCCAGCGCGGCGATCCCGAGCAGTGCCACCAGTCCCGAGCCCTCGGGCAGGACGTGCCGCAGCGCGTCGGCGAGCCCGTTGTCGACGACCGCGCGCACGACGACACCGAGCGCCAGCACGAACGCCAGGAACCCCGGAGCGGCGGACCGCACCACCGTGAGCGGGGTGGCCTGGCGGCGTACGAGCGCACGCCCCGCCAGTACCAGCGCCCCCACGAGAGCCACCCACGCCGGCTCGACGCCGACCGCGGACGCCACGACGAACCCCGCCAGCGTGCAGCCCACGGTGACGAGCGCGAACACCGGCAGATCGGGCGTCTCAGCGGTGTCGGACCGGGCCGCGGGGGCTTTGAGGTCGCTCTCGAAGAAGCGCCGGAACACCAGATACTCGGCGCCGATCGCGACCAGCCAGGGCAGCGCCATCAGGGCCGCGAACCGGGTGAAGCTGAGCCCGCTCGCCTCGAACGCCAGCAGGTTGGTCAGGTTGGACACCGGCAGCAGCAGCGACGCCGTGTTCGACAGGTGTGCGCAGGCATAGAGGTGCGGTCGGGCCCGGACACCGCTGCGGGCCGCGGTGGCCAGCACGACCGGGGTGAGCAGCACCACCGTGGCGTCCAGGCTGAGCACGGCCGTGATCGCCGACGCCAGCGCGAACACCGCGGTCAGCAACCGGCCGGGGCTTCCCGCGGAACTGCGGGCCATCCACGCCCCGCAGGCCCTGAAGAGTCCCTCGACATCGCAGAAGTGGGCGAGGACCAGCACCGCGGCCAGGAAGCCGACCACCGGTCCGAGCCGTTCGACCTCCGCCCACGCATGGCCCGGGGAGATCGCCCCGGTCGCGATCACCAGGCCCGCCGCCGGGACCGCGAGCACCGCCTCCGGCAGGCCTTTCGGGCGGACGACGGCCCAGGCGAGCACGGCGGCGAGCAGGGTTATGGACAGGGTCTCGGCGAGCGGGGTGTTCAGGAGTCGTCCTTCGGGATGTGGTCGTGCGCGGCCTTTCCATGAAAACAGGCCAAGGTAAGAGTCCCGTCCACCGGGTCAGGCGCCGGGCCCCTCGTCGAAGACCGCGACGAACACCGTGGACTCGTTGCCGGAGACCGGCACCGCACCGGCCGACCACGCCACCTGCAGCGGGTCCCGCTCGTCCGGCGGAGTCACCAGCAGCGCGTCCGGGATCGCGGTGCGGGCTCCGCTGATCTCCGGGTTGGAGAACGTGATCCCCGACCACGCGTTCTGCCCCGGCGCCAGCATCACGGTGGCCGGCGTGCCGGGGGAGCGTTTCGGGTCCGGCCCCAGCTGCCTGCCGGAGGCGTCGACGAACGCGGCGCCCGGATAGCCGTGGACGGTGCAGGTACGGGAGGAGGTGTTCGTCAGGATCACGGGGAAGTTCTCCTGACCCGCCCCCGGGTCGTTGCGGCCGAGCGTGGCCTCCAGCTCGGAGGTGTGGCATCGGGCGCTGTCGGACGTGCCGGTCGTGCTGGTGGCGGGGGACGGCGCCGGGCCTGTGGCGGTCGGCTCCGCCGAGGACACGGCCGTCGTCCCGTCACCGGTGGCCGGGGCGGCCGTGCCGGGCAGGGTTTGCGGTGCGGCCGCGGAGTCGCCGCCGTCACCGCAGGCGGTCAGCAGGCCCAGCAGCGCGGCCGCACCCATGAACAGCGCCGGCCGGTACGTCTTCACCATGACTCTCCACACTCCTCGTACGGTGCGGTGTGCCCCGTCATGAAGGTCCGATGCGGGCGCGGCCGGGAAAGTTCGCGCGTTCAGCCCCGTACCCGGACCGAGCCGAGGACCCGCCGGATGCCCGACGGCTCGCCCTGCTGCCGGATCTGCACGTACAGCTGCGGCTGCCCGCCGCCGTCGGGGGGAGTCAGCCCGGCCTCGACGACGGAACCGCCGCCCGGGCAGTCGCTCCACGTACGGACCCTGCCGTGCCACACGGAGAGGGTGTGGTCGCGGGCCCCGTCGTAGTGACAGCCCGGATGGGCGAGGGCGTTCACCAGGGCCGTCACATCGCCCTGCCCGGCCAGGCCGACGAAGATTCCGTCGACGTCGGCGCCGAGGTCCTGCCACCGTGCCAGGTCGTCCGCGACGGCGAACCCCGGCTGATGACCGGCGGGCAGACCCAGCACGCGCGGATCCCACCCCGAGCCGTGCACCTGACCGGCCCAGGTGGCGGGCACCACGGCCTCGACCCGGCCGGTGGCGTCCTCGATCCGCAGCTCGGTCGGCGCCGACTCCCGGTCCGTCAGCGTGAAGGCCACGCCGGCCAGGCCCACCCCGACCGCCAGACCGAGCCACCGATGATGCCGCCGCCGGGGCCTCGGGCCGGTCGCCAGCCGCTCCAGTTCCTCGGCGAAGGCCCGTGCGTCGGGGCGGCGGTCCCCGTCCGGCCGCAGCGCCCGCATCAGGGCCCGCCGGACACCGGGATCCAGGCCCGGACGCAGCCGGTCCGGCCGTACGACCTTCCCCGGCGCGCCCGGCGCGGTGCCCGTGACCAGGTGATAGCCGACCGCGCCCAGGCTGTACACATCGGCCCGCACATCGATGCCCGCACCGGGCTCCGCCTGCCCCAGGTCGGCGAGCAGGACCTCCCAGGCGCCGTCCGCGCCGGTGCGCAGCAGCAGGCTGGACGGCCTGACGTCCCCGTGCGCGATCCCCGCCTCGTGCAGCGCGGCCGCGGCCCGGGCCGCCAGCGCGGTGAGCCGCAACGCCCGGGGGACGGGGAGCGGGCCGTCGTCGAGCAGGTCGGCGAGGGTGCCGCCGTCGGCGTACTCCATCACGAAGTACGGTCTGCCGTCGGGCAGTTCGCCGATGTCGTAGACCTGCACCACATGTCGCGAACCCGCCCCGCGCAGCAACCTGGCCTGGGACAGGAAGCGTTCGCGGATGTCCGGCCGGTGCGACCAGTTCTCGGCGAGGACCTTCACGGCGACCGGCGCGTCCAGTGTGTCGTCGTGCGCGAGCCACACCGTCCCGAACGTGCCCGTGCCCAGGGGGCGTTCGATCCGGTAGCGGCCGATGCGCTCGACGGAGTGCATACGACCATCATGCCCGCCCCGCGATCCACGATCCCCTGAGCGCCGCGAGGGCGCCCGTCAGTCGTCCTCCTCGATCAGGGCGATCTCGGCCCAGATCGTCTTGCCGTCGGTGGTGTGCCGGCTGCCCCAGCGCTGGGTGAGCTGGGCGACCAGGAGCAGTCCGCGGCCGCCCTCGTCCCAGGTCTTGGCGCGTCGCAGATGCGGGGCCGTGTGGTTGGTGTCCGACACCTCGCAGATCAGCGTGGACTCGTCGTGGATGAGCCGCAGCCGGATGGGGTGCGCGCCGTACCGGATGGCGTTGGTGACGAGCTCGCTCACCACCAGCTCCGCGGTGAACGAGGCCTCCAGGAGCTCCCAGGTACCCAACTGGTCGACGACCTGCTTGCGGATCGGGCCGACGAGCGCCGGGTCGGCGGGGATGTGCCAGGTGGCGACCTGGGCGGCGGGCAGTCCTCGGGTGCGGGCCAGGAGCAGCGCCACGTCGTCGGCGGAGCCGCCCGGCGGGAGCAGGGTGTGCAGGACCCGGTCGCAGGTCTCCTCCAGCGACACCGAGGACACCGACAGCGCCTCGCGCAGCAGCGCGTGACCGGCGTCGATGTCCCGCTCACGGGACTCGATCAGGCCGTCGGTGAAGAACGACAGCACCGTGCCCTCCCGCAGCTCCAACTCGGCGGACTCGAAGGGCAGCCCGCCCACGCCCAGTGGCGGGCCGGAGGGCAGGCGGACCAGTTCGGGCGCACCGCCCGGTGTGATCATCACGGGCGCGGGATGTCCGGCGCGGGCCAGTGTGCAGCGCCGCGACACCGGGTCGTACACCGCGTACAGACAGGTGGCGCCGACCTCGCCGGGGCTGCCCTCGCCGCCGGCCTCCGCGGACAGCCGGACCACCAGGTCGTCGAGGTGGGTGAGCAGCTCGTCGGGGGCGAGGTCGATGTCGGCCAGCGTGCGGACGGCGGTGCGCAGCCGGCCCATCGTGGCCGAGGCCTGGATGCCGTGGCCGACGACGTCACCGACGACCATCGCCACCCGCATCCCGGACAGCGGGATCACGTCGAACCAGTCGCCGCCCACCCCGGCCCGCGCCGCCGGCAGATAGCGCGAGGCGGCGTCCACGGCGGCGGTGCGCGGCAGCTTGCGGGGCAGCAGGCTGCGCTGGAGGGCGAGGGCGGTCTCCCGCTCGCGGGAGAAGCGGCGGGCGTTGTCGATGCAGACGGCCGCGCGGGCCGTCACCTCCTCGGCCAGCAGCACATCGTCCGAGGTGAACGGGTCCGGCCGCCGGAACCGCGTCAGCACCGCGACCCCGAGGGTCAGACCGCGGGCCTGGATCGGCACGGACATCGTCGAGTGGATGCCGTACTCCCGGACCCGCTCGCCGCGCGCCGGGTCCCAGGACAGCCACTGGTCGAGGACGCCGGAGGCCACGGTGGCGACGATCGTGTTGCCCGCCACCAGCGAGTCGGCCTGCGGTGAGGTGGCCGGGTACGGCTCCAGCTGGCCGGGCTTGACGACGGCCTCGGGGGTGCCGGGGTTGACCGACTGGTGCGCGGCGCGGCGCAGCCCGACCGGTGCGCTGAGCACCGGCGGCGGATCGCCGCCCTCCTGCGGGTCCAGCAGGTCGACGCTGACGAAGTCGGCGAGCGCGGGCACACAGACGTCGGCGAGCTCCTGCGCCGTCCGGGTGACGTCGAGGGTGGAGCCGATGCGCACGCTCGCCTCGTTGACCAGCTGGAGCCGCTCTCGGGCGAGGTAGTTCTCGGTGAAGTCGTGCGCCGCCAGGCACACCCCCCGCACCCGCCCCTCGGCGTCCGTGACCGGGGCCATCCGGGCCAGCCAGGCGTGCGCGACCCGCTCCCCGCCGGTCCGCATGTACGTCTGGACGTCCTCGGCGCGGCCCGAGACGAGGACCCGCAGCAGGTGGCGCTCCAGCTCCGCGCTCTCCGGTTTGCCGCCGATCTCCGACAGCCGCAGACCCCGGATGCGCTCCTCGGGCAGTCCGATCACCTCGGCCATGGCGTCGTTGACCCGGCTCAGCCGCAGCCGTTCGTCGTAGACCGCGACGGCGCAGGGCGACTGGACGAGCGCCGCCGTGGCGAGGGGGCCGTCCGGGGAGCCGGTGACATCCAGGGGAGTGACGACGAGCCAGTGACCCGGGCCGTCGTCGCGCGAGCGTCTGTGGTGGGCGAGCAGCCACACGGACACGGTGCCGCCGTCGCGGTGGCGGAGCGTGACGGTGCCGTCCCAGCGCGGGCCCCCGGGCGCGAACACCGGGTCCGCGCCATCGCTGACCAGCAGATTCGCGGCGGGACGGCCCACGACATCAGGCGCGGGGAGGCCCAGCAGGCGCTCGGCTCCGGCGTTCCATTCCCGTACCGTGCCGAGGTCGTCGATGACAGCCCGTGCCGTCGCGGCATCGTCGAACGGGTAGTCCGGGCTCATCGTCGCCACTCCATCGCGGACACTCACAGTGAACAGGCACGCCACTTGAGTTCCAGCCTAGTCCGTCACGCTCGTACGCGGACGGGAACCCCCCGCGCACCCGGGGACACGGGGCAAGGGGGGACATTCGGCCGTTGTGACGTGCGGGGCGGCCGTGTGTGATCGGGCCCTTGACGGTCCTGTGTGGCATGACGTCAGAATCTGTGTGTTCACGATCAGTTGTGAGTACTTCTGGGCCCTGATGAGGGAGAGCCGCACACCATGACGGTCACTCGCAGATCTGTCCTGATCGCCTCCGCCGGCGCGCCCGCGGCCGGAGCGTTCCTCGGTCCTTCGGCGGCACTGGCCGCCGAGGCCGCCGCCGGGGGCGCCTCGGGCCGCAGCACGGTCGCCCTGCGCGACGGCTGGCGGTTCGCGCTGGTCAACCCGGGCGGGATCACCGACCCGACCGGCGCCTACGCCGGTGCCGCCGACCCCGCCTACGACGACTCGGCGTGGCGCCAGGTCGCCGTGCCGCACGACTGGAGCATCGAGCTCGCCCCCACCACGCAGAACGGCACCACCAGCGGCACCGGCTTCTTCCCGGGCGGCCTCGGCTGGTACCGCCTCGCCTTCACCCTGCCGCCCGCGTACGCCGGCAAGCGGATCTCGGTGGAGTTCGACGGCGTCTACATGGACGCGTACGTGTACTGCAACGGCACCGAGGCCGGCCGCCACCCCTACGGCTACACCGGCTTCGCCCTCGACGTCACCGACCTGCTGCACACCGACGGCACCACCGAGAACGTGATCGCGGTCAAGGTGCAGAACCGGCTGCCCAGCAGCCGCTGGTACTCGGGCAGCGGCATCTACCGCGAGGCCCGCCTCGTCGTCACCGAGCCCGTGCACGTGAAGCGCTGGGGCACCCACGTCACCACACCGGAGGTCACCGGGGAACAGGCACTGGTCCGCGTGGCGACCTCCGTCGTGAACGGGTCCGGCACCGCGAGCCGGGTCGAGATCCGCTCGACGGTCAAGGACGCGCGCGGCCGGACGGTGACCCGGGCGGCGACCACGGCCGACATCACCGACGAGGTGACCGAGACCCATGAACTCACGATCTCCGAGCCGAGGTTGTGGGACTTCGGCGACCCCCACCGCTACACCCTGCTGACCGAACTCCGCGTGGCCGGCAGGACCGTCGACACCCACCGCACCCCCTTCGGCGTCCGCACCTTCGCCATCGACCCCGACGAGGGCTTCCAACTCAACGGGACCCACGCCAAGTTCAAGGGCGTCGACCTCCACCACGACCTCGGCGCGCTCGGCGCCGCCGTCAGCACCGACGCGATCCGCCGCCAGATGATCATCATGAAGTCGATGGGCGTCAACGCCTTCCGCACCTCCCACAACCCGCCCTCACCGGAGATGATCCGGGTCTGCGAGGAGCTCGGGATCGTGATGATGGTGGAGGCGTTCGACTGCTGGCGCAGCCCCAAGACCCGCTACGACTACGGCCGGTTCTTCGACGAGTGGTCCGACCGCGACATCGCCGAGATGGTGCTCGCCGCCCGCAACTCACCCGCCGTGATCATGTGGTCGATCGGCAACGAGATCTCCGAGTTCACCTCCACCACCGGACTCGCCATCGCCGACCGGCTCATCGCCGGCATCAAGGCGCTCGACGCCACACGCCCGGTCGTCATCGGCTCCCACCGGCACCGCAGCGTCCCCACCCCCGGCACCCCGGCCGACCTGATCCTCGCCAAGCTCGACGGTCTCGGCCTCAACTACAACACCGCCAAGTCGGTGGACGCCCTGCACGCCCGCTACCCCCACCTGTTCCTCTTCGAGTCCGAGTCCTCCTCGGAGACCTCGACCCGCGGCACCTACCAGGAACCCGAGCACCTCAACACCGGCGAGAACCACACCCCTGGCAGACGCGCGGTCTCCTCCTACGACAACAACCTCGCCTCCTGGACCATGAGCGGCGAGTACGGGCACAAGAAGGACCGGGACCGCCGGTGGTTCACGGGCCAGTTCCTGTGGTCGGGCATCGACTACATCGGCGAGCCGACGCCGTACGACGTCTTCCCGGTCAAGGCCTCCTTCTTCGGCGCGGTCGACACGGCCGGCTTCCCGAAGGACATGTACTACCTCTTCCGGAGCCAGTGGACCAGCGAGCCGATGGTCCATCTGCTGCCGATGACCTGGAACCACACGGAGGGGGACACGGTCGAGGTGTGGGCGTACTCCAACGTCGCCACCGTCGAGCTGTTCCTCAACGGGAAGTCCCTCGGCACCCGGACCTTCGACACCAAGGAGACCGTCGACGGCCGGCCCTACCTGGAGACCACCGAGGCCACCGGCGACGACAAGACCTTCACCGACGGCCCCTACCCCGGCAGTTACACGAGCCCCAACGGCAGCGCGGGCAAGCTCCATCTGACGTGGAAAGTGCCCTACCGGCCGGGAGAGCTGAAGGCGGTGGCCCGCCGCGGCGGCAAGGCCGTCGCCACCGACGTGCTGCGCACGGCGGGCCCGGCGCGTGCCGTACGGCTGAGCGCGGACCGCAAGTCGCTCGCGGCGGACGGGCGTTCGCTGGTCTTCGTGACGGCGGAGATCGTCGATGCCCGCGGGGTGGTCGTGCCCGACGCGGAGCACCTGATCGCCTTCGAGGTCGAGGGCGGCTCGCTCGCCGGACTCGACAACGGGCGCGAGGAGAGCGCCGAGCGCTATCAGGCCGGCACCCGGACCGCCTTCTGCGGCAAGGCGCTCGCGATCGTGGGGTCGGGCACGGAGCCGGGTGCGCTGAAGGTGATCGCCCGCGCGGAGGGCCTCAGGGCGGGCACCGCGAGCCTGCGCACCAAGCCCGCCCGGTCGGCCGCGACCACCCCGGCGGCCGAGTTCGCCCCCGACCACCCTTCGCCGCCGAACCACCCCTACGCGGACGCCAGTTACTCCGGCCGCCCCGACTCCCTCCCCGCCGCCATGCTCGACGGCGACGCGGCCACCGGCTGGTCCAACGCCTTCAGCAAGGCCGCCACAGCCCTTCTGCCCCTCTTCGACGGGGCCCGGGCGCAGGACTGGGTCAGCGTGGACTTCGGCCGCGGCCGGACCTTCGACCGCGTGGAGGTCTCCTTCACCCTGAGCTCCACCCACAGCCTGCCCGCGGCGGTCCAGGCCGAGGTGTGGGACGGCGAGCGGTACGTGAGGACCGAGGGGGCGGCCGTCGAGTGGGCCACGGCCTCGGACGCACCCACGCTGATCACCTTCGCGGCGATCCGGGGTTCCCGTCTTAGGCTGATCCTGACCAGCGCCCACCCGGGGGAGGCCCGCGGAGCGATGCGCATCAGCAAGCTGGAGATACCCGCCACCTGAGTCGCCCGCTCGTGGTCCGGACAGGAAGCGGAGCGTCAGGGAACCGTTCCTGTCCGGACCGTTGACTCCATGTCATGCCTGCAACAAGCATGGCCGTCGACCGTCTACTGGGAGCGCTCCCATGATGAGCGCCGCCCGCAGCTCACCGAGGAGCCCGGACGTGAAAAGACGCAGAACCGCCCTGTTGTCCCTGACCGCCCTGCTGGGAGCGGCACTTGTCGCCTCCCCGGTGTCCCCGGCCGCCGCCGAGGAGGTCGAGCAGCTCAAGAACGGCACCTTCGACACCACCACCGAGCCGTGGTGGGCGTCCAGCAACGTCACCGCGGGCCTGTCCGACGGACAGCTGTGCGCGGACGTGCCGGGCGGCACCGCCAACCGCTGGGACGCCGCCGTCGGCCAGAACGACATCACCCTCGTGAAGGGGGAGTCGTACAAGTTCTCCTTCACCGCCGACGGTTCACCCGCGGGGCACGTCGTCCGCGCGATCGTGGGCCTCCAGGTCGCCCCGTACGACACCTACTTCGAGGTCAGCCCGCAGCTCAGCGTGTCCGGCGACTCCTACGCCTACACCTTCACCTCGCCTGTCGACGCGACCCAGGCCCAGGTCGGGTTCCAGCTCGGCGGCAGCGCGGACCCCTGGCGGTTCTGCGTGGACGACGCCTCGCTGCTGGGCGGCGTGCCGCCCGAGGTGTACGAGCCGGACACCGGGCCCCGGGTGCGCGTCAACCAGGTCGCCTATCTGCCCTCGGGGCCGAAGAACGCCACGCTGGTCACCGACGCGACCGCGAAGCTGCCCTGGCAGCTGAAGAACGCGGCGGGCACCGTCGTCGCGCGGGGCTCGACCGCACCGCGCGGTGTCGACGCGTCCTCCGCGCAGAACGTCCACTCCATCGACTTCGGTTCCTACAGGAAGCAGGGCAAGGACTTCACCCTGGTCGCCGACGGCGAGACCAGCCGCCCCTTCGACATCGGCACGAGCGCCTACGAACAGCTCCGCACCGACGCCGCGAAGTACTACTACACCCAGCGCAGCGGCATCGCGATCCGTGACGACCTGCGCCCGGGCTACGCACGCGCGGCCGGCCACGTCGACGTCGCGCCCAACCAGGGCGACGGCAGCGTGCCCTGCCAGCCGGGCGTCTGCGACTACACCCTCGATGTCACCGGCGGCTGGTACGACGCCGGCGACCACGGCAAGTACGTCGTCAACGGCGGCATCTCCACCTGGGAGCTGCTGAGCACCTACGAACGCTCCCTGCACGCCCGCACCGGACAGCCCGCGAAGCTCGGCGACGGCACCCTCGACATCCCCGAGAGCGGCAACAAGGTGCCGGACATCCTCGACGAGACCCGCTGGGAGCTGGAGTTCCTGCTGAAGATGCAGGTGCCCGCCGGTCAGCCGCTGGCCGGGATGGCGCATCACAAGGTCCACGACGAGGCGTGGACGGGGCTGCCGCTGATGCCGAGCGACGACCCGCAGAAGCGCGAACTGCACCCGGCGAACACCGCGGCGACCCTGAACCTGGCGGCGACGGCCGCACAGGCGGCCCGCCTCTACCGGCCCTACGACAAGGCGTTCGCCGCCAGGACGCTCGCCGCCGCCCGCAAGGCCTGGACCGCGGCCCTCGCGCACCCGGACATCTACGCCGACCCGAATGACGGCACCGGCGGCGGTGCCTATCCCGACAGCGACGTGACCGACGAGTTCTACTGGGCGGCGGCCGAGCTGTATCTCACCACGGGGGAGAAGACGTTCGCCGACCACGTGCTGGCCTCGCCGGTCCACACCGCCGACATCTTCGGCCCCCTCGGCTACGACTGGGCCCGCACCGCCGCGGCCGCCCGCCTGGACCTGGCCACCGTGCCGAACAAGCTGCCCGGCCGGGACAAGGTGCGCCAGTCGGTGGTCAAGGGCGCGGACGGCTACCTCACGACGCTCAGGTCACAGCCGTACGGCATGCCGTACGCCCCCACGGACAACCTCTACGACTGGGGTTCCAACCACCAGATCCTGCACAACGGCATCGTCATCGCCACCGCGTACGACATCACCGGCGGCTCCGAGTACCGTGACGGCGCCGTGCAGTCCATGGACTACATCTTCGGCCGCAACGCGCTGAACATGTCGTACGTGACGGGCTACGGCGAGGTGAACTCCCACAACCAGCACGCCCGTTGGTATGCCCACCAGCTCGACCCGAGCCAGCCGAACCCGCCCCGGGGAACCCTGGCCGGCGGACCGAACTCAAGCATCCAGGACCCTTACGCACAGAGCAAACTCCAGGGCTGCGTCGGCCAGTTCTGCTACATCGACGACATCCAGTCCTGGTCGACCAACGAGCACACCATCAACTGGAACTCCGCACTGACCCGGATGGCGTCCTTCGTGGCGGACCAGAGGTAGCGCGGACACCGATGGACCGGGGGCTCCATGGCACTCCCACGAGGCCGTGGAGCCCCTCGTCGTCAGGTCGCGCCGAGCATCGGCTGGAGCGCACCCTCCAGCGTGAGCAGCCGCACCTTGCGCTCCACACCGCCCGCGTAGCCGCGCATCGAGCCGTCGGCACCGATCACCCGGTGGCAGGGTCGCACGATCAGCAGAGGGTTGGCGCCTAGTGCGGCGCCCACCGCCGGGGTGTCGGCCGGCGCCACACCGAGCTGCCGGGCGAGCGCGCCGTACGTGGTCGTGGTGCCGTACGGGACGTCGTCGAGCGCCCGCCACACCCGCTGCCGGAAGTCCGTGCCCTCAGCGGCGAGCCGCAGGTCGAACCGGGTGAGCCGGCCCGCGAAGTAGGCGGACAGCTGTTGCGTGGCCTCGGCGAGGACCGCGTCGTCGCGCCGCCACCCCGGGCGGACGGCCGGCGCACCCCGCTGCCCCGGCAGCGACAGCGAGGCGAGTCCCGATTCCCCGCCGACCAGGAGCAGTTCACCGAGCGGGCTGCGCATCGTCGTGTACGTCGTCATGGGTCCGTTCCCTTCCTTCCGCTACGAGTCTGCCGCGCGGCCGGGGATGGTTCCGGCGGGAATCGGACAGCGTGCTCAAGTCTCGCGGTACCCCTGTGCACGTGCTTTGAACAGGGAGTATTTACGGGTAAGTACCCCAGCGGTACCGTGAAGGGCATGCCAGCTCTCAACGTGGAGTTCAGTGACCGTGAGCTAGAGGACCTGCGGCAGATCGCCAAGGAGCGCGGTACGTCGATGAAGGCCCTCGTGCGGGAGGCGGCCGCGGCCGACATCGCGCGGCATCGCGCGCTCCAGGAGGGCGCGGAGGCCTTCCGGCGGTTCTTCGCGTCCCACGCCGACGAGTTCGCCGCCGCGTTCCCCGACGACGAGCCGGCCGTCAAGGACGAGGGACGGGTCGTCTGACCGATGGCTCCCGTGGTCCACATCGACGTGCCCTGGCTGCTCCAGCGTCACGAAGAGGTCCTGCCCGACCAGCCCACGGTCAACGACTTCTCCGCCCTGGTGGCAGCCGTCGCCCGCCACCGTGTCGACCCGCCCCGCCTCGGCGTGGACTCCGACCCGGCCTGGCGGGCCGCCGCCCTGCTGCACACCCTCGCCCTGCTCAAACCCCTGCCGTCGGCCAACGCCCGCTTCGCCTGCGCGACAGCCGTGGCCTACATGTTCGTCAGCGGCGTCGGCATCGACCCGCCCTACGGCGCACTCGTCGACCTCGCCCGTGACCTGATCTCCGGCAAGACCGATGTGTACGGCGCGGCCGACCGGCTGCGTGCCTGGCAGATATAGGGCCTGACCGTCGGCCGGACACCCCCGCCCCCGGCCGGGGCCGACCCCGTCCCACCCTCGGGGCCGCCGACCGAGGGCGGGAGGATCGGGGTCGGCGGCCGTTTCGCGCAGGAGAGCCGCCGTCCCGCGCGTGGCCTTCGAGGGGCCGATACCAGTGGACTACGCGGTGGTGCGCGCCGGGAGCGTGCGCGTCGCTCCGGCGCGTGCGCGTGTTTCACACGGGGCGCTTGTCGTGCCGTGAACCACCGCGCGCGACCTGCTCGGCGACCGTTTCTGACTTTCTTTCAACGATACGGATGTTGCTCAAGTGCCTTGTTGGTCATGACCGTGTTGTGCAAGGGTGAACCACCCGTGCGGGGGGTAATGGCCGGGTCTTCTTTCGTCCGGTGGGGAACCCGGGCGGACGGGTCGTCGGTGAATTCGTACCCCTCGCGCCTCGCCAAAAAGGTATATACCAATCCCCGACTTTTTCGGCGAGCAGAACTTCTCAGAGTCACCTGCGCGTGGGAAGGAATCCGCTCAGTGCCCACCCCCCACGCCCCTCGCCCTGCATACCCGCCGCCGGGCGGCGGGTATGGAGGGCGAGGGGGGTGGGGGG